>DATHNI010000244.1:0-26375 GCA_035486135.1 Acetobacteraceae bacterium | reverse complement strand
GCACCCATGGGCGAGCGTTCCTCGGGCGGCGCGCTGTCGCACTACCAGTATCGCAGCTTTCCGCTGGCGGAAACCAATGCGGCGATGAACGCCGCAACGATGCTGGTGGTGATGCTGGAAACCGTCGCGGCGCTGGAACATGTCGAGGAGATCATCGCGGTGGACGGTGTAGACATGCTGCTGGTCGGCAGCAACGACCTGTGCAACGAAATGGGCATCACCGGGCAGTACGACCATCCGCGCCTGCGCGACGCTTTCTCCCGCGCCATTGCGGCGGCGACGGCGGCGGGAAAACATGTCGGCATCGGCGGCCTGGCATCGCGCAACGACCTGATGACGCAGTTCGTCAAGATGGGTGCGCGCTACGTTTCGACCGGCACCGACATGGCGTTCCTGACCGCGGCCTGCGCGCAGAAGGCAAAGTTCGTGCGCGATATCGGCCCATAACGGCGGCCGGTAGTGGCGGCACGCAGTGGCGGCACGCAGTGGCCGCACCGAGCACACGCCGGCACGGCCCCACGTCGCGATGGAGACCGCACCGGCGTCGTAGCGAAGCGGATCACCTCAGCACGCCCCGCCGCGCGGCGGCGATCCAGCTTCCCGTGCCGCCGGTCGCCCGGCCGGAGCCGGTCAGTCTCACCGTCCCACGCCCGGCGCCCGACCGGAGCCGATCAGTCTCACCGTCTCGCACCCGGCGCCCGGCGCGGAAATTTGGCACCGCCTGGTCCCCGGCAATGAGAAGTCCGTGCTTGTAACGTTCGTAACGTCGGGTGCGTAACGACCCGCCAAACAATCCGCGCGTTTCCCGTTACGACATGGTAGGACGCCCCCAGCGAGCTGTGGCCACACACCCCCGTAACGACGTGGGTCGACCGCAGCCGGAAGTTCCAGGGTAGCCGGCATGCCGCAGACTCAATCCCGATCCGCGCCTCAGCCGCTCGCACTCGGCAAGGTTGCCGGTGCTCTGGCCCGTCAGCCCTCCGCGGTGCACAGGGCGCCCCGCCAGCAGCAGGAAGCCGGCGACCCGGCCCCCGCCGGGACCAGTCCAGCTTGCATGCTCCCGTTCCTCACGATCGCCCTCGGCGCCTCGGTGGGGAGTCTGCAGGCATTCACCGATTTCCTCGCCGCCATGCCGCCCAATAACGGTATGGCGTTCCTGCTGATCCAGCACCTCGACCCCGCCCACAAAAGCCTGCTGGTCGGTTTGCTCTCCGGCCAAACCGCAATGCCGATCGTCGAAGCCGTGGATGGCATGCCGCTGGCGACGGATACGGTGTTCGTGATTCCCCCCGACGCAACGTTGCTGGTGCGGAACGGCCGGCTTGTCGTCACCACGCCCGCCCCGGCACGGCGAGATCGTCTGCCGATCGACCGCTGCTTCACGGCCCTGGCCCAGGACCAGGGGCCGCACGCCGTCGCCATCGTGCTCGCCGGCGTCAGCAGCGACGGCTCGGCCGGCCTCGCCGCCATCAAGCAGCATGGCGGGATGACCATGGCGCAGGCCGGTGACGACGGCCACGCCCTGGCCGGTATGCCGAGCAACGCGATGGCAACCCGCCTGGTCGACCACCTGCTGCCGATCGGTGCCATGCCGGCGCAACTGTTGCAGCACCAGGCGTCACTGCGTGCGGTGTCGCCGCTGCCGGACGACGCCGGCCCGCTGGCGATGGACCCCGAGCATTTCGCCGAACTCTGCGCGCTGCTGCGCACCCGCACCGGGCACGACTTCAGCCAGTACAAGCGGCCGACGCTGCTGCGCCGCATCAAGCGCCGCATGGAGACGCTGCATCTCGACACGATGCCCACGTTCCTCGATCTGCTGCGACGCGAGCCCGGGCAGATCGAGCGGCTGTTCCGCGACCTGCTGATCCATGTCACCCAGTTCATGCGCGACCCCGGCGCTTTCCGCACGGTGCAGGAGCAGGTGATACCGGCGCTGCTGGCCGGCAAGGGGGTGGCCGACGCGGTGCGCATCTGGGTGCCCGGCTGTTCCACCGGCGAGGAACCCTACTCCCTGGCGATCCTGCTCCGCGAGTTGATGGACCGGCAGGAAATAGCGCCAAAAGTGCAGATCTTCGCCACCGACATCGACGAGGCGGCCATCATGACCGCGCAGGCCGGCTGCTACCCCGCGCCAACGCTGACCCGCCTCGCCCCCGCTCAGCGCGCCAAATGGTTCGCCGAGGACGGCAGGTCCTGGCGCGTGTCGCGGACCATCCGCGACATGTGCGTGTTCTCGGTGCACAGCGTCACCCGGGACCCGCCATTTTCCAAACTCGACATGGTCTCGTGCCGCAACCTGCTCATTTACCTCGGCGCCGGATTGCAGGCGCGCGTCCTGCGCAGCTTCCACTATGCGCTGAAGCCCGGCGGCTTCCTGCTTCTGGGTCCGTCGGAGAGCGTGACGCAGGGCGCCGGATTGTTCAAAACGCTCAACGGCCGGCACCGGATCTTCGCGCGCCAGGAGTCAGCGGTTGCTCCGGCCGACGTGACTTACGGTAGCGCCGCTCCCACCAGGTTCATGGCGTCGCCAGTCACGGTGCGCCATGCGGCCACGATCGACGATGCGATCGACCGCGGTGCCCGCCGCGCGCTGCAGCAATTCTCGCCCGCCTATGTCGTGATCGACCATGCCAACGAGATCATCCGGTTTTCCGGCGGCGCCATCGCGCGCTTCCTGGAGCCCTCGCCCGGCGTCGCCAGCCTCAATCTGTTCGGCATCATGCGCCGCGCGTTGCGTCCCGCGATGCGCCGCGCCGTTCGCAAGGCCACCGCCGGACGCACAACGGTGGTTCAGGAACGCCTGGTGCTGCCGCTCGATGGCAGCAACCATATCGTTACGCTGATCGTGATGCCCTTCATCGACGATCGCGCCGACCGCGATCTCTATCTGGTTGCGTTCCAGGACCTCGGGACGGCAAGCCCTGTCGCGCGTGGAGCCGCGCCCGGCACGATCAATCCAGCGGACGATGGCAGCCAGGCGGAACCCGAGATCGTGGCGGAGCTGTCGGCCACGCGCGTGCAACTGCTGGGAATGGTGACCGAGCTGGAGAGTTCGAACGAGGAGCTGAAATCCGCCAACGAGGAATACCAGGCGCCCAACGCAGAGCTGCAAGCCACCAATGAGGAACTGGAAACCGCCAAGGTGGAGATGCAGTCGGTCAACGAGGAACTGCAGACGATCAATGCCGAACTGGCAAGCAAGAATGACCTGCTGGCAACGCTCAACGACGACATGCAGAACCTGTTGGACAGCACGCAGATCGCGACGTTGTTCCTCGACAAGGACCTGCGCGTCACGCGCTTTACGCCACGGGTGATGGACCTGTTTCGCCTGCGTGGGATCGATGTCGGCCGCCCGATCACCGAGATCGCGAGCCTGCTGTCCTATGCGACGATGACGGACGACGTGAAGGCGGTGCTGGATGGGCAGGAGATCGTCGAGCGGGAGATCCAGCCCATAGCGAGCGCCGCGACCTTCCTGATGCAGATCCGGCCGTACCGGAAACCCGGCAACACAGCCGCCGGGGTGGTAATCACCTTTGTGGACATATCGACGTCCAAGCGTCTCGAGGAAACGCTGCGCATCCTCAACCGGACCCTCGAACACAACGTCGCCGAGCAAACCGCGGAACTGGAAGCGGCCGGCCGCGCATTGACGGAGCAAGCGGAAGAGCGCCAACGAACCGAGGACATGCTGCGTCAGTCGCAAAAGCTGGAGGCGATGGGCAAGCTGACCGGCGGCATCGCGCACGACTTCAACAACCTGCTGGGCGTGATCATCGGTAATGCCGAGGTTTTGCTCGATACGGTGCATGACCAGCCGGATGAGGCCGACCAGACGCGCGAGATCCTGAACAGTGCCCTGAGCGGGGCGGAGCTGACCCGCCGGCTCCTGGCCTTCGCGCGGCAGCAGCCGTTGCAGCCGCGGCGCATCGATTTGAATGCCCTGCTGGAGGGCCAGGTGACGATGCTGCGGAGGATCCTGGGCGAGACGATCCAGGTCACCGCCGCGCTGAAGCCCGATCTCTGGATGGTCAGCGCCGATCCCTCGCAAATCGGCGATGCCTTGCTCAACCTGGCGCTCAACGCGCGCGATGCGATGCCGCACGGCGGCGACCTCACCGTTGCGACAGGCAACCAGCATCTGGCCGCGCAGGATGCTGTCGGCAACGACGGACCCTTGGAGGGCGATTTCGTCGTGCTGACGGTGACCGACACCGGCATCGGCATGGCTCCGGACGTGGTGGCGCGGGCGGCCGAGCCGTTCTTTTCGACCAAGCCGCCCGGTTCCGGCTCCGGCCTCGGGCTCAGCATGATCTACGGATTTGCGCGGCAGTCCGGCGGCCAGTTGGTGATCGAGAGCGAGCCGGGCGTCGGCACCACGGTCCGGCTGCATCTGCCGCGGGCGGGCCTGGGCGAGGTGGATCGGCCGCTTGTCGCTGGTGCCACGGCCGCGAATCCCGGCGGGAACGAGGCGATCCTGGTGGTTGACGATAATACCACGCTACGCGATGTGGCGCGGCGCCACCTGACCACGCTGGGCTACAGCGTGAGCGTCGCCGACAACGGACCGGCGGCCATGGCGCTGCTGCAAGCCGGCGCACGGTTCGATCTGCTGTTCACCGATATCGTGATGCCGCACGGCATGACCGGCTATGCGCTGGCGGAGGCCGCGCGACAGCTACAGCCCGCCCTGCGGGTGCTGTTCACCTCGGGCTATGCCGGGGACGGCGGCACCCCGGGGCTTGAGGCCGGCCGCGTGCTGAGCAAACCCTATCGCCGGCAGGAGCTTGCCCAGTCCGTCCGAGCAACGCTGGACGCTGGACCGTAACCTCTCCCGCGTCGCGGGAGAGGTCAGTTATTACGGCGTGACGTGGCCGATGAACTTCTCCGGCGGCCTTGTGCCCCATTGCGAGCGGAGCCCCTCCTCCGCCGACACCAGGTTCCCGCCATTGGCCGCGTTCAGCCGGTCGGTGTCGGCCCAATGCTCGTGCACGCGCATCCACGGATCGGCCCAGTAGTCGTACACCTGGCTGCCCAGCAGGTGCCGGCCGATACCCCACATATGCTCATACTTGCCCGTCCGGTCCAGGTGCTCGTGGCCCATGAAGACGTCGTCGATATCCTGCACCTCGAACGAGAAATGATTGAGCCCGACACGCTCGTTTCTCATGCAGAAGAAGGCGTGGTGATCGACATACTCGTCGCCGTTGTCCAGCCGGCTGAACTGGCCGATGATGTTGTCCTGGCTGCCGGCGTACACGTCGTCCGACCCGACCAGCCCGAGCGTCTCTCGGAACCAGCGCACCGTCTCCACGTTCTTCGGCGTGCCCATCACTGCATGGCCGATGCGCTTGACGCGTGACGGGCCCTGGTCGATCCGCATCACCTCGCCGGCGCGGTTCAGCGGCTCCGGACCGGTGTTCACAGGCTGCCGCACGACCTCGAGGGCCGCCACGGGCTCGACCCCGTGGACGACTTCGATCGTGTAGCCGTTGGGTTCCTTCAGGCGGACGCGCTTGCCGCCGCCCGGTTCGTCGATGTGTTCGATGCCCGACGCGCCCGGCAGCTTGGACGCCACCACGAGGTCGTCCTCGTTACGGGCATACCAGGCGAAGCCGAGGAATGCCGGATCGCCCTTTTCGGTGATGTGGATATGATGGCGCGGGTCGGTGCCGCGCATATACAACGCCGTCGGCGTGCGCGCGGCGCGCACCATGCCGAACGCGGTGAGGAACTCTTCTTCCTGGTCCAGGTCCGGCGAACGCAGCCGGCCGAACGCAAGATCGCGCACCTTGATGACGGACATGTCCCCTCCGGATTCTTCTGACCACAGGACGTGGCGCCATTCTATGGCCGGGAACCGGCGCTGTCCAAAGGCTGGCTCTGCGGTACGCCCAACGGCTGCGGGAGAAATCGGCGGAGGCACGCCCCGCCTGGCCTTACCGTCGCGTTGGCCGGGCCGCTTGCCGGGCGATCAGCTCTCGTGCATCGCACCGGCGACGTTGGGCGGCGGCTCATCCGGCAGCAGGGCAGCGTAACCGGATACGCTTGACGGCAGGTCCGTCGGGTCGGCACTGGGGGCCGCATCCTGCAAATCCGGCGACAACGTACGGAAGTCGACGATCAGGGCGAACGAGGTCGGCTCGGTGTAGGCGCCCCCGGGCACATGCAGGGCGTCCGACGCGATCGGATCCGAGACGTCCGGGAACAGGAACGTCGGTCCGACGCTGCCAAGCGAGGAAACGATGACGGCACCCGAAACGGTGTCACTCATGCAGGCGGCCTCACGAATTCCTGGCTGAATACGTCGGCATGGCAGGCCGGACAGTCAAGCGTAAGGGTCAGTGTCGCAGCTTCAGCAATTGTGTCATCGCCGGGACGATCGCTTATGCGAATTCGTGATCGCGGGTCATCTGAAATGGTGTCATGGTTGGGCGGCCGACGCACCCCAGGTGCCCGTATGCGCGTTGCGGTCGACAACGGAGCGGCCGGCACAAGCAATCGCGGGCAGCGGTCTGCTGGTGCATTGTGGCGGACCGGCCGCCTGTGGCAGCATGACGGCCCAGACCCAACAGTCGTGTCACCAGGGGCCATTTCGATCAGAGACCGTCGAAAATGGCTGTCGCAGAACATGTCGCATCGGCTCTGACATTCGCGACAGACTTATGCGACACGGAAAATGGCGGAACCCCGTGGGGTCTGGCTTTGTCGCGGAACTCCGAAGTTATGCGACAACCGGAATCGTCCATTGCGGTCGTTCAAGACTTGACGACACGCGTCGCAAACGGTCGTTCCGAAGCCGCTCATCGACCAAAGATGCGAGCCTCTTGCACATAGCTGAAGCCGCCCTTGTCCGACCAGGCTTGGCCGTCAGGATAGCGCAATTCTATTCCGGCAAGATCCTTCTCATCCGCCAGACGCATATTGACGCCCAGTTGACTGTTCCCAAACCTCGAGATGGCGCTTGCGGTCAAAGTGAAATGCGTCGTTGACCCACAATTTGCACAGAACTGGATTTCTGCGGCCGGATCGTCCTTGTCTTCCCGGCTATATCCCTTCGTCGTTCCCTCGACGCCGACTTCCGAGGGATGGAAATATGCCCAGCGAGCGCCCGACTTGCTGCAGAGCGTGCAGTTGCACTCGTTGATGAAGTCCGGTCGCTTTGGGATTTCGATGCGGACTTGGCCGCAGAGACAGGAGAGCTTCAGCATTCCCAGATCATATCAGGAGAGTTGCTCGCTTGATAGCAGCCGTTCGGTTTTCCACCCTACCGGGACATTGGCTGTCACATAACTTGTAAGTCATGCGACAAGCTTCGTTTTCTGCGGGTTTGTTCACGTTCCAGGCCAGATGGCCCCTGGTGACACGACTGTTGGGTCTGGGCCACGACTGCGCGCGTGCACCACCTCTGGCTGGACATAACCTACCGATCAGTAGATAACTGCTCCTGCTGGTATGGCTTGCCAGGCGGGGCGCGGCGCAGGGCGCCCTCCCCGGCACACGGACAACGAAGGAAGGATGAACGACGTGGCGGAACTCCGGACCGGTGAAGCTGACAGGACGACCGAACTCGACGCCCTGGTCATTGGCGCTGGCTTCGGCGGTCTCTACCAGTTGCTCTGCCTGCGGGACCGCCTCGGTCTTGCCGTGAAGGCGCTGGAAGCGGGTGGCGGCGTTGGCGGCACCTGGTACTGGAACCGCTATCCCGGCGCGCGCTGCGATTCC
Organism: Acetobacteraceae bacterium; assembly: GCA_035486135.1. Classification (GTDB taxonomy): domain Bacteria; phylum Pseudomonadota; class Alphaproteobacteria; order Acetobacterales; family Acetobacteraceae; genus JASHVB01. The sequence goes on along the minus strand of DATHNI010000244.1, from coordinate 18,644 downwards.
GAAAGCCATGTGTATTGGTACACGTTCTCCCCGGAGCTGATGCGGGAATGGGAATGGTCCGAGCGCTATCCCGGCCAGGCCGAGATCCTGCGCTATCTGAACTTCGTCGCCGACCGGTTCGACCTGAAGCGCGACATCGTGTTCAACAGTCGCGCCACCTCCGCGCATTACGATGAGGCGGTGAACCGCTGGCGCGTGCGCACCGCGCAGGGCGAGACGTTCGTTGCGAAGTTTCTGGTCACCGCGGTCGGCTGCCTGTCCACGGCCAACGTCCCCAACATTCCCGGCCTGCGGGATTTCAAGGGCGACTGGTACCACACCGGCCAGTGGCCGCATGACGGCGTCGATTTCCACGGCAAGCGTGTCGGCATGATCGGCACCGGGTCCACCGGCATCCAGGCCGCGCCGGTGATCGCCGCGCAGGCGGACCATCTGACGGTGTTCCAGCGCACGGCGAACTATTCGGTGCCCGCACGCAACGTGCCGCTGACGCCGGAATTCAAGCACTACGTCAAGCAGAATGCCGGCGAGATCCGCGCGACCACGCACCAGACCTATAACGGGATGGGCTTCCGGGTGGAGGATCGCAAAGCGGTCGAAACATCGCCGGAAGAGCGCGAGACGCTCTACGAGGCGGCATGGCGGCGCGGTGGCTTGCAGTTCCGCGCGACGTTCGAGGACATGCTGGTGAGCAAGGCGGCGAACGACACCGCGGCCGATTTCATCAAGCGCAAGATCCGCTCGATCGTGCAGGATCCGAAGACCGCCGCGATCCTGTCGGACATCGACCACCCCTATGCGGCGAAGCGCCCGCCGATCGATACGGATTATTTCGAGACCTATAATCGGCCGAATGTCACGCTGGTCGATGTGAAGGCCGCGCCTATCGAGCGGATCTCCGCGGCGGGGATTTGTACCGCGGACGCCGAGTATCCCGTGGACATCATCGTCTTCGCGACCGGCTTCGACGCGATGACCGGCCCCTTGTTGCGCATGGATGTGCGCGGACGGGACGGCGTCGCCCTCAAGGATGTGTGGCATGCGGGGCCACGCAACTACCTGGGCCTGCAGGTCGCCGGCTTCCCCAATTTGTTCACCATCACCGGCCCTGGCAGCCCATCGGTTCTGTGCAACATGCCGGTGGCGATAGAGCAACATGCCGATTGGATTGCCGATTGCATTGCATACATGCGGGCAAAGGGATTGGACCGGATCGAGCCGCGGCAGGACGCGGTCGAGAAGTGGGTGGCGGAGGTCAATGAGGTCGCCAGCCGGACGCTGCTGCCGATGGCGACGCATTCCTGGTACCTCGGCGCCAATATCCCGGGCAAGCCTCGCGTGTTCATGCCATACGCGGGCGGCATGATCCGGTATCGCGAGATTTGCCAGGATGTGGTTGCCAGGGACTACGAAGGCTTCGCTCTATCGTAACGCAGGGCAACGCTCGATGGTGCCGGATGGCGCAGTCCCGCCACGCACCGCAACGAGGGGAGAGACACCATGCCGGACACGCACGTCCTGGCGGAACGGCCTGCACAGGATCGTATCGCGACCTACGACGCGATTGTCATCGGCGCCGGCATTTCCGGCATGTTCATGCTCTACCGCCTGCGCGAACTCGGCATGACCGCGCGCGTCTTCGAAGCCGGCACCAACGTCGGCGGCACCTGGTACTGGAACCGCTATCCCGGTGCCCGCTTCGATTCCGAAAGCTGGACCTACGGCTATTCGTTTTCGAAGGAACTGATGCAGGAATGGGACTGGAAGGAGCATTTCTCCCCGCAGCCCGACACGCTGGAATACCTGAATCTTGTCGCCGACAAGTTCGACCTGCGCCGGGACATGCAGTTCCGCAGCACCGTCACCGCCGCGCACTGGGATGACACCGCGGACCAATGGACCGTGACCCTGGAAAGCGGCCAGCAGGCGCAATCACGCTTCCTGTGCACCGCCATCGGCATCCTGTCTGCCCACACCCTGCCCGCGATTCCCGGCCGGGACAGCTTCCGCGGCCCTGCTTACCACCCCGCGCGCTGGCCACACACGCCGGTGGACTTCACCGGCCAGCGCGTCGGCGTCATCGGCACCGGGGCGACCGCCATCCAGGCGATCCCCGAGATCGCCAAACAGGCAAAGTCGCTCACCATCTTCCAGCGCCGGCCGAACTGGGCCGCGCCGTTGCACAATGCCAGGATCAGCCCGCAGGAGATGGCGCAGATCAAGTCCCGCTATGACGAGATCTACGCGCATTGTGCCTCGACGCCGATGTGGTTCATCCACCAGGCCGACCCCCGCAAGACCCTGGAGGTGCCGCCGGAGGAGCGCGAGGCGTTCTGGGAGAAACTGTACGCCGAACCCGGCTTCGGCATCTGGTTGGGCAATTTCCGCGACATCGGGGTCAACGAGAAAGCCAACGCCGCCATCAGCGACTTCATCGCCAGGAAGATCCGCCAGCGCGTGAAGGATCCGAAGGTAGCGGAGAAACTGATCCCCAAGGACCACGGCTTCGGCACCCGTCGCGTGCCGCTGGAGAGCAGCTATTTCGAGGCCTATAACCGCGACAACGTGACGTTGATCGATACGCTCGACGATGAGCAAATCGTGTGCATCACCCCGAAGGGTATCAGGACGACGAAGCAGGACTACGAGTTCGACGCCCTGATCTACGCCACCGGTTTCGATGCTGTGACGGGCGCCTTCGATCGGATCGACATTCGCGGCACCAATGGCCTGCGGCTGAAGGACGCATGGGCCGAAAGCCCCCGCACCTATCTCGGCATGCTCGCGGAAGGCTTCCCGAACATGCTGATGGTGCTGGGTCCGCACACCGCGCGCGGCAACATCCCGCAGGCCATCGAACACAGCGTGCAATTCCAGACCGGCATGTTGCGGTTCATGCGGGACCACAACTACACGCATGTGGAAACCCGGCCAGAGCACGTGGACGATTGGACGCAGACCGTGATCAAGGCGGCCGAACCGCTGCTTTCGTCCAAGGTCGATTCCTGGCAGACCGGCGTGAACCGCAACGTCGAGGGTCGGACCGTGCGTCGCGTCCTCGGCTACAATGGCAATGGCGTGCATTTCCGGCAGAAGACCGACGACGTCGCCAAGGGCGGCTACCAGGAATTCGTGTTCCGGTAGCGCCCGGACCTGCATCGCGACCGGATTGACAACTGGCAAGCGCGGTTGGATTTGAGGGGCGACCCGGACAACGGACCATGACGCCGAACCCGATCGCCCCGATGGCGGACAGCGCGCCCCGGCAGTTGCCGGACGATGCGACGCAACCCCGCCCAACTGTTGCGAAACAGGACCGACCACCCGAGGTGAAGAAGGCGACGACCCCGCCCGGCCCTCGCTCGCCGCGCGGACGCACGATACGGTTCCTTTTGCTGATCGGACTGATCGTTGCCGCCTGGTGGGGCTCCGGCTACCTGTTCGCCTACACCGACGATGCCTTTCTCACGTCCGACCTCGTCTCGGTAACCCCCGAGGTGAACGGGCCTGTCGAGGCAGTGCACGTAACGGACAACCAGTGGGTCACCCGCGGAACGCCGCTTTTCACAATTGATCCTGTCCCATTCAGGCTGGAACTGGAGAGAGCGCGGGCGCAGGAGGATGAGGCGCAAGCTCAACTGCCGATTGATCAGGCGCAACTCGACTACCTGCGATCGGAGGCGGAAGCGGCGTCCGCCTCCGCGAGGCTGAGTAACGCGAACCTCAACCGCGACACGCCGCTAAGCCGTACCGGCGCCGTGTCCGCCGAGACGCTGGATGCCTCACGTGCCGCGCAAGCCGAGAGCGAGGCGCACGTGCAAGCGGCCCAGGCCGCCGTGACCAGGGCAGCCGAAACATTGCGATTTCATCAGCGGGCCGTCGCGTCCGCCCATGCGGCGACCGATCTCGCCGAATGGCGGTTGAGCCGCACGCAAGTGGTCGCACCCGTCGACGGGAACGTGACGCACCTCGTGCTGCAGCCCGGCGATATGGTATCCCCCGACCGTCCAACGATCGCCCTCGTGGATGGGCATGCGTGGCGCGTGGAGGCAAACTACAAGGAATACTATCTGCGTCACTTCAGGGCCGGCGGTACGGCCTGGGTCTGGCTCGACTCCCACCCGTGGCGACTTTATCGGGCCCGCATCCAGGGCATCGCCCATGGCATCAGCCGGGATCCGAACGGCGTGGCGCTGCTGCCTTACGTCTCTCCTTCCGTGGATTGGATCAGGCTGCAACGCCGGATTCCTGTCCGCATCGTCTTGCAGGACCCGCCCGACACGGACAGTCTCTTCATGGGAACCGATGCCCGCGTGCTGGTCATCTATTAGCCGGGCCCCGTTGCGCGGCAGCGGAGCCGGAATCGCATGATGCGGCCTTTGCTCGATGCCTTGCGGCCAATCCCCGGTGCGTTTGTTCGTGAGCTAAGAGCACTCACATTGCATGGGCCGCGCGCGCGGGAACCGCTCAAGGCCGTGCTGTCGGTGCTTCTCGCGGTGACCGTGGCAGCGCTGCTGCGGCTGGACGACCTGTCCTGGGCGGCATTCAGCGGCTACATGGTCATGCGCGCCGATATTGCAGAATCGATTCCCCGCGGGATGATGCGCATCGCGGGTACCGTCGGCGGCGCATTGGCCGGCCTGCTGCTGGCCCCGTCGGTCGCGAACAGCCCGGTCGTGCTTATGCTTGGCCTGTTCGTTGTGTCGTGGATCGGCGTGTTCCAGGGGCTGACCAGCCGTTACAGCTACGCCTGGTTATTCTTCGGCCTTACCGCCGGCATGGTCACGACGGAGTCCCTCGCCGCACCGGAGAACGTGCTGCACTTCGCCGGCACCAGAGTGGCCGAGATCGTCGCGGGTACCGCTTCCTGCCTGGTCGTCGCCGGCCTGTTCGCCTCGGCCGGAGCACCGGCGGGCACCGGGGCGCCGCGAAATCCCGCGTCGATCAGCCCGTTCACCGGACTCCGCGATGTATTCCGGGACGCGTGGCTGCGAGAAAACGGACCCCTGCTTGCCCATAGCACCCGCGCGGCCCTGGCAGTGGGGCTGCTGCCCCTGGTCTGGCGATGGTTCTCGATCGAGGATTTCTCGCAAACCGCGGTCACGTCATACGTGGTCATGATGGTGCCGGCCGCCGCTGTGATCGAACGGCGCGACAGCCCAATTTATGAGCGGATCGCGCATCGGACGCTTGGTTGTCTGCTTGGCGGCGGGACTGCCATTGTTTGCCTCAGCATCTTCAGTAATACCATGTTGCTCGGCATGCTGGCACTCTGCGCCGGAATCTGGATCGGCTATCATATCCAGACCGGGAACGAAGGCATCAGCTACCTGGGGACCCAGTTTGTCCTTGGGTTTTTGATCACGTTCATTCAAGGGCCGGGTCCGGTGGCCAGCATCTTGCCGGGTCTCGAGCGGCTGCTGGGTATCCTTATCGGATCCGCCATGCTGTGCGTGCTGATCCTCGTCTGGCCACTAGCGGAAGACGATCCGCGGTTCGTAGCGGTTTAGGAGGTGCGCGCCGTGCTGTGTTGTTCACTGCCCAGGACGAACGCCGTAATGGCACACCGGTGAGATGTGCCACTACGACGCTCGCTCCTCTCAACGCCGGCCGCCGCCATGAAATCCGCCGCCATGGAACCCACCGGCATGGAACCCACCGGCATGGAACCCGCCGGCAACGCGGAAGCCGCCGCCCGCATGATGGAATCCACCAAAGTGCGAGGTACTCGCAAAGTGGTGGGCACCCCCGAAGTGATTGCCGCCTGCAAAGTGGTGGTTTGCCGTGGCAACGTGGTGGAAGCCGCCTCGGAAATCCCGATTGACGGTGGTGCGACGATTGATGAAAGTCCTGCTGCGAGATACGAAAGTGCGGTGATCGAACATCATCCTCCGATGCGCCCAGTCAAAGCCCCAATGGTGCCATCCCCAACCAAAGGCTGCGAAGGCGCCTATACCGATACCGACCCCAAAGAAAATCCCTGGCCCGCCAAAATAGAGTCCTGGATAGCCATACCAGCCAGGCCATGCCGCCAACGGCGGCCCATAAACCAGCCAGGGATCGTATTCCGGAACGTACACCACTTCCGGGTTCACCGGCTGAATGACGATGTCTTGCCCCTGGGTGCTTACAGTCTCCTGCGACGTGCTCGATAGGTGCCCGGCGTTCTGGGCACGATGACGCAGCTGCTGAATGGTGTTCATCACCTCCTGCGGATTTTGCACGTAAGCCTGCCCTAACGACGAGGTCCACGAGAGGTTCTTGTCCATATTGGCAAGGACGGACGGAAACGCGATCAGTGACTTGATGCTCGGATCCCAGGATAGCTTGTTGACCTCATCGGCCCGTTGCTGCGCCGACAGACCCTTGTGTTGTGTCATCCAGCGTTGCGCTTCCACAACTTCGGCCGGGTAGGTCGAAGCCGCCAGCACCTGCGCCACCAACGAGTCGGGATACAATGCGATGGGCGCCACGAGTTGCTGCACCTGCGCCGGACTCTGCTGGGTATTCGAGGTGGCAGAAACCTGCTGCGAGCCTACCGGCTGGTTTTGGTTCGCAGGATTCGCGAAGGCGGGCGCGCATGCCGACAGCGCGATCGAGCTGCATAATAGCAAAGTCAAGCCTTGTTTAATAACCATGTCTGGTCTCCACGTACATCAGTTGAGACAATGATCGAAACCCGTTCGGGTCCGACGGTGTCAGCAATCCCAATGTGGTGCATGTGGGCCGCCTGGCTCATGATGTACGTTCATCGGCGCATGTAGCTGGGGATAATACGTCGAAGGAAGGGATTACCTGACAACCCGGCAGCGTCCGTCGTCGTGATTTCAACTGCGCGAGATAAATCCCGGGCACCGGCCGCCAATTGGCCGCGCTGATGAAAGACTTGTCGCCATGCGGCATGGTGGACGATTGCCTGCGCGCAACAGTACGCTCCCCCTCCCCCTTGAAAGGAGGGGGGGAGTCTGTTTCCTGTTAGAGGCGAGGATGCCGCTGGCTCACTGCACTCCGTCAGCGCCGCAACAGCTTCGCGGCTTCCGGCGCAAAGTAGGTCAGCACGCCGTTGCAGCCCGCGCGCTTGAACGCCATCAGCGTTTCCATCATCGCGCGGTGGTGATCCAGCCAGCCGTTCTGCACCGCAGCCATCACCATCGCGTATTCGCCCGACACCTGATACGCGAAGGTGGGCACGCCGAAGCGGTCCTTCACCCGCCGCACGATGTCCAGATACGGCAGGCCGGGCTTCACCATCACCATGTCGGCGCCCTCGGCGATGTCCAGCGCCACCTCCCGCAGTGCCTCGTCCGAATTGGCCGGGTCCATCTGGTAGGTCTTCTTGTCGCCCTTCAACGCGCCGCCCGAGCCGACCGCGTCGCGGAACGGGCCATAGAACGCCGACGCGTATTTCGCCGCGTAGCTCATGATGCGGGTGTGGATCAGTCCCGCCCCGTCCAGCGCGGAGCGGATGGCGCCGACCCGGCCATCCATCATGTCCGACGGGGCGATGACGTCGATCCCGGCCTCGGCCTGGTTCACCGCCTGCCGGGTCAACACAGCCAGGGATTCGTCGTTGGCCACGTAGCCGTTGCGGATCACGCCGTCATGCCCGTGGTCGGTGTAGGGATCGAGCGCCACGTCCCCGACCAGCCCCAATTCCGGAAATTCGCGCTTCAACAGGCGCGCCGCCTCGCACATCAGGTTTTCCGGATTGGTGGCTTCGGTGCCTTCGGCGTCCTTCTTGTCCGGCGGGGTGGCGGGGAACAGCGCCACGGCGGGGATGCCGTATTGCAGCGCCGGCTCCACGTGCCGCGCCAGGCGATCGAGCGTCACGCGCTGCACGCCGGGCATCGAGGCGACGTCGGTGGTGGTGCCGCGGCCCTCGATGATGAACACCGGCCAGATCAGGTCGTCCACCGACAACGCGTTTTCCGCCACCAGGCGGCGGGTCCAGGCGTCGTAGCGGTTGCGGCGCATCCGGGTGGTGGGAAACTGGCCGACGCTCATGTCAGTGCTCTTCCGCGGACGGGGATGAAGTCGCCGGTTGCACATAGGCCCGGTCTGCCACGTGGTCCAGCAGTTCCAGCACCGCGCCGGCGGCGGCTTCCGAGGGCAGCCCATGCGGCGGGCGCAATTTTGCCAGTTCCACCCGGCAGGCGGCGCGTTGCGCGTCGGCAGTGGCCGGATCGGTCAGCAGCCGGGTCAGTGTGGCGGCGAGGCGGTCGGGCGTGCACGCTTGCTGGATCATTTCGGGGACGATTTCGCGCCCGGCCAGCAGGTTCAGCAGCGACGCATAGCGCACGCTGACCAGGTAATGCGCGATGAACGCCGTCAACGGGTTGACGCGGTAGCCGACCAGCATCGGCACGCCGGCGAGCGCCAGTTCCAGGGTGGACGTGCCCGACTTGGTCAGCGCGGCGTCGGAGGCGGCGAACGCATCGTGTTTTTCCACCGCGTCGGTGACCAGGACCGGGCGGATCGGCCAGGCAGACGTGCCCTGCCGCACCGCCTCGGCGACCGGCGCGGCGATCGGCACCACCGGCTGCAGGTTCGGCACCACCGTAGCCACGCGCTGCAAGGTGGCACCGAGGATCGGCAGCAAGCGCGACACCTCGGTGCGCCGGCTGCCAGGCATGACGGTCAGGATCCTCGTGTCGGGCGCCACACCGTGACGCGTACGGAAGCGGACCGCGTCGCCGGTGTCGGCACCGCTTTCCAGCACCGGGTGGCCGACGAAAGTCGCCGGAAGATTGTGGCGGGCAAAGAAAGCCGGCTCGAACGGCAGCAGACAAAGCAGCCGGTCCCACAGGCCGGGATAGTGCCGCACGCGGCCTTCACGCCACGCCCAGGCCTGTGGGGCGACGTAGTGGACGCGCGGAATGCCAAGCGCGGCGACCGCGCGCAGCACGCGCAGAGTGAACCCGGGCGAGTCGATCGTTACCACAACGGCGGGTTGCCGCGCGGCGATGTCCGCGGTCGTCTGGTGCAGCCGGGCCTTGAGGTGGCGCAGGCGCGGGATCACCTCCAGCAGGCCCATCAAGGCGAGGTCGCGCATCGGGAACAGGCTGGCGAGGCCCTGCGCCGCCATTGCCTCCCCGCCGATGCCGGCGAAGGCCATGTCCGGCCGGCGCGCTGCCATGGCGTGCATCAGGCGGGCGCCGATGGCATCGCCACTGGCCTCTCCGGCGATCAGATAGATCAGGGGCATGGGGTCTCCCTGGCACGCATCGGCCGATCGGGCCAGCCCAGGTGCGGCGCGGCCGGGCTTGGGACCGCGTGCCCCATGTGCCTACGTCGCTATCCTGCATGCTTATTTTGGCGGCGGTCTTGCCATGGAGACAACCATAGACAGAAATATAGCCAAACATACCCTCTAAGGTTGTTCAAGAAGATGCAGCTAAATGCCATCTATAGCGATTTACATCACTATTTCCCTGTATTGAGACGATCGGCCTTGTCCTGCAGATAGTTTCTCCTGTAATGATCCGCTATCAGGAAGGATCGGCTGGGATGAAGCCTGGACGTGAGTTTGTCGGACGACTGACCGCACGATCTGGTCTGGCCTGCATCGCGATCCTGGCGGCCACTCAGGCACACGCGCTGGCCATCGATGCCGGATTTGAAACATCAATCACGTCGGCCCCGGATGCAACCGCAATCGAAACCGCCATCGACACCGCGGTCGACGCCATCGCCGGTCTGTACAGCAACCCCGGCACGGTAAACATCCTGTTCACCACCGCCGCCGGTCACTTCCTCGGCGACAGCGACTCCGGGCTGAACGTTGAGCCCTACAGCACCTATGTCGGCCAACTCGCCGCCAATTCGGCCGCGAACCCGAGCAACACCACGTTGTCCACGGCGATCACCAACCTTCCCTACGGCAACGATGCAAACGGCGCCAAGAGTATTGTCGCAAGCACGGCATTGCTCCGGGTCGCGCTGGGGGACACGAACGTCACGCCATGCTTCAATGCGGGCGGTTCCTTCGTCACCGGCTGTGGACAGACCTATGACGGCGTCATCACCCTCAGCAACACCCAGCCACTGAGTTACACGCGTCCGGTCACCTCTGGGAGCTATGACGCGATACGCGTGATAGAGCATGAGACTGACGAAATCCTTGGCGGTGGCGGCGCGGGTTCGACGCTCAACGCCGTTGCCAACAACAGCGTGCCGCTCTCGTCGTTCTATGGTCCGTTGGATCTGTACCGTTACGGCGCGGCGCACACGCCGAGCTTCACCGCCTCGACCTCGGCGACAGCGTATTTTTCGGTCGATGGCGGCGTCACGAATATCGTCGGGTTCAATCAAAATCAGGGCCTCAGCCTGGCGAACTACGGCGATTTCGGCGACTTTCTTTCCACCACCGGCTGCCCCGACTATGTGCAGGACGCTTTCACCTGCCCCAACCAGCAGGCGGACGAGACCGCGTCGTTGCCCGAATTCCAGATGATGCAAGCGATCGGCTGGGACGGGGCGACCGATCCGGTGCCCGAGCCAACCCCGCTCGCGTTGCTTGGCGCGGCGATCGGCGGCCTTGCTTTTGTGCGGTCCCGCCCGGCGCGCCGTTCCGTTGGTACCGCCGAATAGTGGACCGCGAATCACGCCGCTGCACATGTCATTGCGCGTTGACTGCCGCCGGGCGGCGGCCGAGCCGCCCTGAATGAAACTGGCGCAGCGTCCGAACCGAAGCGCTTATGACCGGGCCGGTGATTACGGTATGGTAGCCGTCTATTCGAGGAGTGTCGCCTGGGGAAACACGTCGTTGATAAGCTGACTGCGGTCCCGGTTGTTTGAACCCGAAACCGGGATCAGATAAGGAATCGTTTTGGGTCTTTCGAGTTTTGTGTGGGTCAGAGGCGCCACGCCAGGTACTGAACCAAGCGACAGATTCACAATTTTGCACGATCCGATCAGCGTGCATCTACATTGCCGACCTTGAAAATCCCCGCGGACCGCGAAGATTCTTGTCAGGCCGCTAAGTTCGTAAGTTCCTGTCCGGCGAATTGCCAACGACCGTCCCGTGGCGTTCTCCACCGATGGACCAAGCCACGGGACGCGACGGTAAGGGGATAGTAGGAACCCGTGCCCGAGCGGTGAACCAGGCACTCCGCACAGACGCGACAAAGCTCCCAGGATCATGCGAAGCGCCGTCATGGTTTGGTTGTGGCCAACAACCGCGCTGTGATATCTGTAAACCCGTGTTTCGGCGCCGTACTTTTGTTGGCCTGGGCCAGCAGGAACAGTTGGGGAGTATCTCGAAGCAACGAGTGTGTCCAATCCCGCGCGTGGTTTCACCGCCGCGACGCTTCTGACCCGCACGGATCACGGAAGACCCATTGTTTTGACGTATCGGTTTCGTGCAACGCCGCCCTTCCTGCCCCCCCTTAGATCAAGCCCCGTAGATCAAGCCCCTTGGATCAAACCTCGTAGATCAAGCCCATGACGGACAGGCGCAATCCGTGCAGACTGAGCAAGTCACCGGCGGCATTGGCATGCGCCAACGGAGGGATGAGATGTTGGGACCATCGGCGCATATCGACACCTTCACCCGTGACAGGCTGCCGCCGCCGGACCAATGGCCGGAGCTGAAGCTGGAGGGCTTCGAGTATCCCGAACACCTGAACGCCGCCGTGGAACTCACCGATGCGATGGTCGCCAAGGGGTTCGGCGACCACACCGCGTTGATCGGCAATGGCCGCCGCCGCACCTACAAGGAACTGACCGACTGGAGCAATCGCATCGCGCACGCCTTGGTGGAGGATTACGGCGTCGTCCCCGGGAATCGCGTGCTGATCCGGTCTGCAAATAACCCCGCCATGGTCGCCTGTTGGCTGGCGGCGACCAAGGCGGGCGCCGTGGTGGTCAACACGATGCCGATGCTGCGCTCCGGCGAACTGACGCAGATCGTGGACAAGGCGGAGGTATCGCTGGCGCTGTGCGACACGCGGCTGATGGACGACCTGGTGCATTGCGCGAAGCACAGCGCGTTCCTGCAAACGGTTGTCGGGTTCGACGGCACCGCCAACCACGACGCGGAACTCGACCGCCTGGCGCTGAGCAAGCCGGTGCGGTTTGCCGCCGTGCCGACCGGGCGCGATGACGTGGCCTTGCTCGGCTTCACGTCCGGCACGACCGGCGAGCCGAAAGCCACCATGCATTTCCACCGCGACCTGCTGATCGTCGCCGACGGCTACGCGAAGGAGGTGCTGGGCGTGACGCCGGACGACGTGTTCGTCGGCTCGCCGCCGCTGGCGTTCACCTTCGGGCTCGGTGGCCTGGCGATCTTTCCGTTGCGCTTCGGAGCGGCGGCGACGCTGCTGGAGAATGCCTCGCCACCGAACATGATCGAGATTATCCAGACCTATAAAGCGACGATCAGCTTTACCGCGCCGACGGCGTATCGCGCCATGTTGCAGGCGATGGACCAGGGCGCCGACCTGTCGTCACTGCGCATCGCGGTGTCCGCCGGGGAGACGCTGCCGGCGCCGGTGTTCGAGGAATGGATGCGCAAGGCGGGAAAACCGATCCTCGACGGGATCGGCGCGACGGAGATGCTGCATATCTTCATCACCAACCGGCTTGACGACATGGCGCCCGGGAGCACGGGCAAACCGGTGACGGGGTACCAAGCGCGGGTGGTCGATGCAGATATGAACGACGTGCCGCGCGGTACGGTCGGACGGTTGGCGGTGCGCGGGCCAACGGGGTGCCGCTATCTCGCCGATCCGCGGCAGCGCGACTATGTGCGTGACGGCTGGAACCTGACGGGCGATTCGTTCGTGCAGGACGACGACGGGCGTTTCCATTTCGCCGCGCGTTCGGACGACATGATCATCTCGAGCGGTTACAACATCGCCGGCCCGGAAGTCGAAGCCGCCCTGCTGTCGAGCGCCGAGGTGAAGGAATGCGCGGTGATCGCCGCACCCGATACGGAGCGCGGCCAGATCGTCCAGGCACATGTCGTGCTGGCGGACGGTGTCGAGCCGGACGAGGCGGCACGGTTGCGGCTGCAGAACCACGTGAAGGCGATGATCGCACCATACAAGTATCCGCGGTCGGTGGTGTTCGTGGACGCGCTGCCGAAGACGCAGACCGGGAAGATCCAGCGATTCCGGCTGAAAAGCAGGGAATAGCTTGGTCCGGCCCATTCCAGAGGGGCACCAGGCAATCTTGCATGTCCGCAACGACGTTTCGGCGCCGGACGCAGCAAGCAAGCAGATTCACCACAAAGGCACAAAGGCACAAAGGCACGAAATTTATTGAACCTTTGTGCCTTCGTGCCTTTGTGGTGAATCTGCTTGCTTGCTTGCCGCGGACTGCATCGGTTTTCCAACATTGGAATTGAAACCGGAAAGCCATCCGGTTATGAACTCAAACTCATCGAAGGCCGCGCGAACGAAATGAAGCACGCAACGACCGCCGCAAGGGCACGCGCCGTGCGGGCAGCCCGCATCGCCCGGCACCGTGCGCGGCGGGGCCCCGCGGCCAAGGGATGGCTCGCACGGCTCGGTCCAGGACTGATCACCGGCGCCTCCGACGACGACCCGAGCGGCATCGCAACCTACTCGCAAGCCGGCGCGCAGTTCGGCTACGCGATGTGCTGGGTGATGCTGTTCTGTTTCCCGCTGATGGCGGCCATCCAGGAGATCAGCGCACGCATCGGCCGGGTGACCGGGCAGGGCATCGCCGGCAACATCCGCGCGCACTACCCGCGCTGGTTGCTGCGTGCGATCGTCGGGCTGTTACTTGCGGCCAACATCATCAATCTCGGCGCCGACCTAGGCGCGATGGGCGCGGCGCTGGGGCTGCTGATCGACGGCCCGCTCAGCCTCTATGTCGTCGGCTTCGCGGCAGGCTGCATTCTGCTGGAGGTGTTCGTCAGCTACGAGCGTTACGTTGCCTTCCTGAAATGGGGCAGCTTCGCGCTGCTGTCCTATGTGGCAGTCGCGCTGGTGGTGCACGTGCCCTGGGGCGAGGTGCTGTATCGCACCTTCGTGCCGAATTTCTTGCTCAGTCAGGACTACATCGTCACCGTGGTCGCGGTCCTGGGCACGACCATCACGCCCTATTGCTTCTTCTGGCAATCCTCGGCGGAGGCGGAAGACGAACGGATCGATCCCGCCGCGCACTCATTGCTCGAAGCCCCGGACCAAGCGCCGGCGGAGATCAGGCGGATGCGGTTCGATACGTATGTTGGGATGGGATATTCGAACGTCATCAGCCTGTTCATCATCGTCAGCACCGCGGTGACGCTCAACGCGCACGGCATCACTGATATCCAGACCTCCACGCAGGCGGCGGAGGCGCTGCGGCCGATCGCCGGCGTGTTCACATTCGCCCTGTTCGCGGCTGGGATTATCGGGATTGGCCTGCTTGCGGTGCCGGTGCTGGCGGCGTCCGGGGCTTATGCGCTCGGCGAGGCGCTGGGCTGGACCACTGGGCTGGATCGCAAACCGCTCGATGCCAAGGCGTTCTATGCAACGATCGCGGTGTCCACGCTGATCGGCGTTGCAATCAATTTCGTCGGACTGGATCCGATCAAGGCGCTGTTCTGGTCGGCGGTGATCAACGGCGTGGTGGCGGTCCCGCTGATGACGATCATCATGCTGATGGCGATGCGCCGCGACGTGATGGGCCGCTTCGTGCTGCCGCGCCCGCTATGGGCGATGGGATGGCTTTGCACGGCGACGATGGCGGTCGCGGTGGCGATCATGTTCGCGACGTGGTGAGGAGCACGAGCCGAACGTCATGGCAGGCGATCGTAGCCAGCCGGAGCAGTCTGTGAGATTGGGCTCGTGTTCATGGCATCCACGGACCAAGCACTTGATCCGCGGTGAATTCAAGCCCAGCGGGATCCATCAGCGGCTGCTCGTTGTGATCTGCCAAGGAGTCCAGAGCCTCCCTGCGCGCAGCGGGCAGGTACTTGCTGACGATCGCAGGGACGATGGATCGCAGGCTGGGACTGTCGTCCAGCACCGTCTCAATGACAGCACGCTGCTCGCGGATCGTCTCGTGCCAACCCGGTCTCGGTTCGGTGGCCGGAGACGTTTGTAGCTTAATCAGGTAGGTCAGGATTGTCCGAATCCGGTTGGTCAGTTCGCGCCTATCGCTCTTGCCCAAGGACTCGATTTCCTCTGCGACGTTTTCCCAGTCCACTTGATCGTTGACCCGCTCGCCGGCGGCAGCCCGCCGCAGCAGAGCGGCCTGGCGCTCGCTCCATAGCAGTAGGTCAGTGTCGTAATCGCTCATCGTACGGCTCCGCTGCCGCTTGTGGGGCAAGGTAATGCTAGCATGGATTTGGTGCGGGGGCGCCCAATTGCAGCGGGCCGCGCCACGCCCCCTACGCCAACTTGCGCAGCCAGGCTCCCGCCTTTGCCACCGCGTCGCGCGCCTTGCCAACCGACGCCGTCGCCCGCAAGAATCCGTGCACCACGCCCGGAAAAATCTCCGTCTCCACTGGCACGCCGGCCTCGCGCAGCCGGCCCACCAGGGTTTCACCCTCACTCCGCAGCACGTCCAACTCCGCCAGATGCACCAGCACCGGCGGCAGCCCGCGCAGATCGGCACGCAGAGGCGCGGCCAGCGGATGCAGCCGATCCGCCGCATGCGGCACATACACCGACCAATAGAACGCCATCCGGTCCCTGCTCAGGCCGAACGCACCGTCGCCGAATTCCTGATAGCTCGGCGTGTCCAGCGCGCTGTCGCTGACGGGATAGGCCGTCAGGATGCCGCGTAACGCGGGCCCTCCGCTATCGCGCGCCAATAGAGCGGTCGCCAGCGCCAGGTTTCCGCCCGCCGAATCGCCCCCCACCAGGAGCCGCGTCGTATCGAGGCCCCATTCGGCGCCATGCGCGGCGATCCACCGCAGCACCGCGACGCATTCTTCCAGCGCCTGCGGAAACTTCGCTTCCGGCGACAGAGCGTAATCCACCGACACCGCCGCCACCTCGCCGGCGGCACAGTATTCTCGCACCAGCCGGTCATGCGTATCGACGGACGCCCAGACCCAGCCGCCGCCATGGAAATACACCATCGTCGGCGCGGCGCGATCCACCCGCGGGCGATAGACACGGCAGAAGATCCGTCGCCCATGCGCGGCGATCCAGCGGTCAGCGGTGTCCGCCATCTCGGGACCGCCGCGCGCATACGGCAGGTTCAGCGCATCGTTCGTGGCACGATGCGGATCGAGCGGCACCTCCAGCCGGATCGGCGGATAGTTTGCCGCCGCGGCCGCGGCTTTCGCGGTGAAGGCGGCCATTTCCGGGTCCCAACGCGAGCGGTCGGCCATGCCTTGTCTCCCCTTCTCTACCGGCACGCGCGATCGTCGCGCGCAGCGCCGGCAACAGGGTGCCGCGTTGGCCTCGCCGGTCAAGCCATGCGCCGAGGCACGCGGACGCATGACCCGTCACGCGCCGTCCATGCGATACGGGTCTTCTGTCCGCGTGGTCCGGTCACGCTGGTGTTCGAACTTTGCCACTTGAGCCCGCCGCTCAGGTGTCATTGCGAGCGAAGCGAAGCAATCTCCCACGTGAATTCGCGGGTTCTCTCGGGGGAGATTGCTTCGCTTCGCTCGCAATGACAGGGTTGGCCGCGGGTTCGAACCGTCGTGATCACGACACTCGCGGAGTCGAACTACTCCGGCAGCTTCAGCGCGGTTTGGTCCACGTAAGGCTTCATCAGCGCGTCCGCTTGTTGCTGCGCCGTCGCCATCGCTTGCTCCGGCGTCGCCTTGCCGGACAGCACAGCTTGCACGCCGTCTTCCAGCGCCTTGCGCACACCCACTACGTTGTAGGTGGAGAACCAGCCGCGCGCATACGCCAACTGATCGAGCGCTACCTTCGCATCCGGATGATCCGCCATATAGGACTTCATGTCGGGCAGGTCGTAAGCGGCGATGCGCGGCGCGAAATAGCCGGTGAAGCGGCTCCACCCGCCGGCGACCTCGGGGCTGGTGAGCCAGTTGATCAGCGTCCACGCCGCAGCCTGACGCTCCGGCGAGTTGCCGCGCGGGATGATCAGGCTGGCACCGCCGATCGGCGCGGCGTTCACCAGTTTGCGCGGCAGGAACGCCACCTTGTACGGCGTCTTCATATTGTCCCGCACGAAGGACAACGAGCCGGTGGACAGCACCATCATCGCTGTGCGGCCCTGGAAGAACGCGGTGGTGACGGCGTTCGCATCGGTCACGCCTTCCGGCATCACGTGCCACTTGTGAACCATCGCGTCGATCAGCGACACCGCGCCGATGGTGGTGGGCGTGTTATAGTACACCTCGCCGCCATAGGTGGTGTTGTAGTAGTCGCCGCCGTTCGCCATGGCGAACGCACTGGTGATCCAGCCGAGATAGTCATACGTGCCGGGAAACATCACGCCCCAGCGCGAGGTCTGGCTGCCATCGTGCTTCGCCAGCTTCTTCAGGTCATCGACCCAGTCCTGCCAGGTAACGGGCGGACGGTCGGGATCCAGCCCCGCGTCCTTGAACGCATCGACGCTATAATACAGCAGCGGCGTCGAGTTCTGGAATGGCACGCCATACACATGCCCCTGTTCTGTCGCGTTCAGCTTCAGCGCGGGCCAGAACTGCTGCATGAACCTGTCGTCGGTCATGCCGTCCTTGGCGATCAGCGAGTCCAGCTCGATCGCCTCGTTGTTGATGGCGTATTCGCGAATGAAATTGGCGCTCATCAGCACGACGCCGGGCGGGCGTCCGGCCTGGATCGCCGCGCGCGTCTTCAGGTTGGTATCGTCGTAGCTGCCGGTATACACCGCTGTCACGTGGATGTCGGGATGCGCGGAGTCGAATTGCTCGATCAGGCGCTGCATCTCGGTGGCGAGCTTGCCCTGCACCGGAACCGGAAAGAAGAAATCGATATCGGTGGCGGCCTGGGCGGCGGGCGCGGACAATGCCAGCGCCAGGATGGCGGCGTGCAACAGACGCATGCGGTGGGTTCCCCTCTATTTTATTCCGGACAGTGTGAAGCTGGTGACGAAGCGCCGTTGGAACAGCACGAACGCCACCAGCAATGGCGCGGCGACGAAGAATGTGCCGGCGGCGATGACACCCCACTCGGAGCCGGCCTCGGCGCCGGAGGTGAATGATGCCAGTCCCACGGTCAACACCTGGGTGGACGGTGACGAGGTGGCCATCAACGGCCAGAGGAACTCGTTCCAGTGCGACGTGACGGAGACGATGGCGAACGCTGTCAGTCCCGGGCGCGCCAACGGCAGCAGCACGCGGAAGATGATGGTGAGGACCGAGGCGCCGTCGATCATCGCCGCTTCCTCGTAGTCGCGTGGAATGGTGCGGAAGGTCTGCCGCATCAGGAACACGCCGAACGCCGAGGCACAATACGGCGCCGCCACGCCGGGCAGCGTGTCGTAGAGGTGCAGTGCGATCAGCGTGGTCATGTTCGGAACGATCAGGATGGGCGGGACCAGCATGAGTTGCAGCAGGAAGACGTAGAACAGCGTGTCGCGGCCGCGGAAGCGCAGGCGGGCGAAGGCGTAGCCCGCAAGGCTGACGGTGATGCATTGCACCAGCAGGATGCCGCCGCAGAGCAGGACGGTATTGAGGTACCAGAGGGGGAAGTGGCCGTCGGTCCAGGCTTCGATGAAGTTGGCCAGGCTGAACGGGCCGG
>DATHNI010000243.1:0-3805 GCA_035486135.1 Acetobacteraceae bacterium | reverse complement strand
GGATTTGCCCGACGCGCTGATCGAGGCCGACGTGCTGCCATGATACCCCATGCGCCGCCCGATGATCTTGCGCTTCTCCGGCTTGCCGATCGCCGCGTGATAGTACCACACCAGCTTGATCGCCGTATCGTTCGCCTCGGAACCAGAGCATTGCAGCAGCACCTTGCTCATCGGTCCCGCATAGGCGGGGGGCGCGATCTGCAACAACCTTTCGGCGAGATCGACTCCCGCCTCGTTCGTCGTGCCGCGATACAGATGATAGTAGCCGAGCTTGCGCATCTGCTCATACGCCACCCGTGCCAGCCGCTCCGACGCATAGCCGAGCGAGGCGCACCACAGCCCCGCCGCCGCATCGAGAAAGCGCGTGCCGCTGTCGTCATACACGTAGCAGCCGTGGCCGCGCTCGATCACCATCGGCCCTTGCTCGAGATGCGCCGCGAGGTTGGTCTGCGGATGCACGATGCTGGCGATATCGCGCGCCTGCACGGAGTTGGGCGAGAGATGGGTCATGGTCGCATCCTTCCTGGATGGGCGTGTCGCCCGCTAGTGCCCGTCATGGCGGGCGCAGGCCCGCCATCCACGACTTTGCCGCCCGCAGCAGTGAAAGTCGTGGATGGCGGCCCTTCGGCCGCCATGACGGCTAACGCGGCAGGTGCGACGCATTCGAGAGTCATAGTTTACGGCGCCTGGTACTATCCTCGCATCGACGGATTATGCCAATCCTCGCACCACCGGCGGCAATCGTTCCCACACGGCCCGCATCACCGCCGCATGCACGCCGGCCTCGGAATCATCCGCCGGCACGACCACGCAGCGTTCCGGTGCGGCACCGGCGATCGCGCGGAACCCCTCGTTGACGCGTGCATGGAATGCAGCGTCCAGCCGCTCATAACGATCGGACGCTCCGCCACGCGACTTCAAACGCCCCAGCGCCACCGCGTCCGAAACGTCGAGCACGATCGTCACATCAGGCACCAGCCCGATCAGGCTGGTCAACGTTGCGATCATGGTACGATCCGCCCCCTGGCCGTAGCCTTGATACGCCATGGTGGAGTCGGCGAAGCGATCGCACACCACCCATATCCCGGCGGCCAAAGCCGGACGGATCGATTGCTCGACATGCTCTGCCCGGGCGGCGAAATGCAGCAGCGCCTCGGCCGGTGCCGACCACGCCACCGCGCCGGATAGCAGCAAGTCCCGCAAGACTTCTGCGCCCGGTGCACCGCCCGGTTCGCGCGTGCGCAACACGGCCACGCCGAGATCGGCCAGCGCATCCGCCAGCATTCGCGCCTGGGTTGACTTGCCGGCCCCCTCGCCGCCTTCGAAAGTTATGAACCGGCCGCGCGTCATGCCGCCATCCGCGACTTCTCTTTGATCGGCACTGCAAGTCGTGGATGGTGCGCCTTCGCGTACCATGACACGGGACGGTCAGTTATTACCCCATGGGCCCTCAACTCCCCGTCACGTAATGCGACAGCACCGCCATCGCACGGCCGGGCAGGCTCAGCTTCGGCACGTCGGCCCCGGCCAGCAGGGGAACGTCCATCGACGGCACCCCGTCGCCGGCCACGCTGAGCTTGCCGAGCGTCGCCCCCTTGGCAACCGGAGCACGTACCGGCGCATCGTAGCTGATCTGCACCTTGGCGTTCTTGCGCCAGTTGCGCGGCATGGTGACCGTCAGGTCTTGCGCGCCCACCAGCGGAACCGTCGGGCTGGCGCCCAGCCATACCGGCGCCTGGTCCACCACCTCGCCGGCGGCAAACAACGTCACATCCTCGAAATTGGCGAACGCCCAGTCCATCAGGCGCTCCGACTCCTCGGACCGCTCGCGCATCGTGTTCATCCCGTTCAGCACCAGGATCACCCGCCGGTCGCCTCGCTTGGTGCTGGCGACGACGCCGTAGCCGCCCGCTTCCGTATGGCCGGTCTTCAACCCGTCCGCCGACCCCTTCTGCACCAGAGGATTCCGGTTCCCCTGCTCTATATTGTTATATTTGAATGTCTTTTCCGAGTCGTAGTGATAGTATTGCGGGAACTGCCGGATGATGTCGCCCGCCAGGGTCGCGATGTCATGGCAGCTCATGTAGTGGTCGTCGGCCGGCCAGCCGGTCGCGTTCATGAAATGCGAATTGGTAAGCCCAAGCCGCTTCGCCGTGTCGTTCATCAGATCGGCGAATTGCTCTTCCGATCCAGAAATGGACTCGGCCAGCACAATGCAGGCGTCATTGCCGGAATCCACCACGATGCCGCGGATCAGATCCTCCACGGGCACCGTGCTGCCGAGCTGCACGAACATCTTAGAACCGCCCATCCGCCAGGCCTTCTCCGACACCGGCAACTGGTCGTCCAGCTTCATGCGTCCACTCGCGAGCCGCTCATACACGATGTAGAGCGTCATCAGCTTGGTCATCGACGAGGGCGGCATCCGGTCGTCCGCCTGCTTGTCCATCAGCGGCGCACCAGTGTTGAAATCCTGGATATAGGCCCAGCGCGCGGTGGTATCGACCGGCCCGAGCGGCGTGTTCGCCGGGCTGCCGGTGGATTCGGGCGTGGCGTCCTTGCCCTTGCCCTTGGCGCCGGCACGCGACGGTGGACGAGGCGACTGCGCCAATGCCGGCAAAGCGAAGGCCGGCAGAGCGACGGCCGACAACGGCAAACCAAGCAAGGCGGAACGACGGGTCAGCATCGCGCAACTCCTATTCGACCACGATCCGCGCGTCGACGATACCCGCGCGGATCGCCCGATCCACCGCGGAATCCGCCGCCGCAACACTGCCGAGCGGGCCGATCATCACCCGGAACCCCGCGTCCCGCCCATCAAAAACCTGTTCGATGCGCGGACCCAGCCCGGCCAGCCTCGCCTGCTCGATCGCCGCATATTGGTAGGACTGGAAGGTGTCGAGTCGCACCCATAATCGACCGGGCTGCGGCGGACCTTGCGTCACGGTCTCCGGCACGCTGTCCGGCACCGGCGCGGCGGTCCCGACCGGCTGGGCAGCGACCGCCAGCATCGCGGGGCCGCCGCCTTCCTGGCGTGCACCGGCCGGCGGCGGCAGACTGTCCGAGGTCACTGCCCCAAGCGGCGCCGCCGCGATCGGCAGGCGCGGGGCACCGGCGACGTGCTGTTCGGCCGCCTCGCTCGGGCCGGGCAGCACCGTCAGCCTCACCTGCGCCACGCCATCCGCCGGCATCCCCAGCAGCGCGGCGATGCGCTTCGTCACCTGCACCAGCCGGCGCGGGGTCGGCGTGCCGCGGTCGTTGATGCGCACCAGCACCGAGCGCCCGGTCTCCAGGTCGGTCAGCCGCGCGATCGCCGGAAGTTGCAGCGTGGGATGTGCGGCCGCGAGCGCCCCCTGACCGAACACCTCGCCATCGGTGGTCAGCGGGGGATGGCCGTCGGGATACACCGCGGCGAGACCGGTCTCGTCCAGGTCGTGGCTCTCGCGCGGATACCACCATGTGCCACCAGACTGGTACGGCGGGTCGAGCACGTAATGCGGGTTGGCCTGCGGCGGAGGATGCTGGCAACCGGCCAGCAGCGCCGCCAGCGCGACGCAGCAGGACAGGCCCCGGGCCGCGCGGCGGCGCTGGCCCCTGGCCCCGCGCCGCGTTGTAGCCATGCAACTGGTCCGCGGAGCCCCCTCGGCGATTGCCCGCTCGGCGTTTGCCCCTTGGGCGATCGCCCCCTCGACAATTGCCCCTTGGGCGATTCTGCTGCTCGAACCCGGCATGCGCGGTGTCTGCCATGGAGGCCGACGGCTGGGCAATGCGCGTTGACGCGGCCCAGCCTCGCTCACCGTGCGAC
>DATHNI010000242.1:0-7474 GCA_035486135.1 Acetobacteraceae bacterium | reverse complement strand
GCCATCAAACCGCACGGCGGCCCAAATTGACCCTGTTCTCGGGGCGCAGCTTGAATCGATGGCACAGGAGCTGGGACAGATCCCTCAAATCCGTACTGAGCTGAAGGACCTGCGCAGGCTCGTCGACGCGCTGACCGGAATGGTCGAGGGCCTGGTGGCGAACCAGCGCGCACAGGGCGGGGAGCGCCGCGCTTCGGCGGAGGGCGCCGATGAGCCTGACACCGCCGATGATCAGCGTGTGCCGGAGACGGCAGAGTCCGCGCCGTCAGCCCAGTAACGCTCGGGTAGGCACGGACGCCCGCTTGAAATCCGGCCCTCTTGCAAAAAGGGAAAGAAATTGAATACCAGCGAACTTGTCGAGCGCATTGCTGCTGAACAAGGAGTCTCCAAGGACCACATCCGGAAGGTCATTGATAGTGTGTTCGCCACCATCTCCGGCGCGACGAGTGCTGGCGAGGAGGTAAATCTGGCCGGCTTCGGCCGCTTCAAGGTGGCCGATCGAGCCGCGCGTTCCGGGCGCAACCCTGCCACCGGCGAGACGATTGCAATTCCGGCCCGAAGGAAGCTCACCTTCTCACCAGTCAAGGCGGTGCGTGATGCACTGAATGCAACGGCATCGGAGGCGAAGGTTGCAGCCGATTGAGTAGGCGGTCTGAGGCACGAAAACATCCGGCGTCCGGACGCCGGACCGTCACTCACGCGACCATGGGCCGGCGCGTAACGTACGGGTTTGGATTCTCAGGTTCTGGATCGCGTCGGAAAACCACGGCGGATTGAGGCCGCAGCGCACCCCGCCGAGCTATTCAGGAGGGCGAAATGGCGTTCACATTCCGTCCCCTTATGCGTACCGGAAGGCCGGTTGATTAGTTCTGGCCGAGATCGCGAGCGACAGGCGCGGCTCGAAGGCGTTCTGAGGCGATGGACGTGAACAGCACGTCCGGCCGCGGCAACCCGTAATGCGTCCGCAGCGTCTCGCCGTCATAGGCATTGCGGAACAGGCCACGCCGCTGCAGCAGCGGCACCACTTCGGCGACGAACACCTCCAACATGGCCGGCAACACCGGCGGCATCAAGTTGAAGCCGTCCGCGGCGCCATTGCGGAACCAATCCTCGATCAGGTCGGCGATCTGTTCCGGCGTGCCGATGGTGACGAAATGCCCCCGCGCACCGGCCAGATAGCCGAGCAATTGCCGTAAGGTCGGCTTCTCGCGCCGCACCAGGCCGAGGATCACTTCGGTGCGGCTCCGCGCCGCCTCCACCGTGGCGGGGTCGGGGAAATCGTCCGGCGTCAGTGGCCGGTCGAGCGGCAGCGCGGAAAAATCATGCCCACCGAAGCGGCCCGACAGCCGCTTGCGCCCAACTTCGGGATCGCTCAACGCGTTCAGCTCGCGCGCGATCCGCTGCGCTTCGGACTCGGTGCCGCCGATCACCGGGCTCAGGCCTGGCAGGATCAGCACATGCGCGGGGTCGCGGCCCTCATCGACCGCCAGCGCTTTCAGGTCGGCGTAGAACTCCTGCGCAGTGGCCTTTTCCATCTGCGCGGTGAACACCGCTTCGGCGTGGCGCGCGGCAAAGCGGCGGCCACTGTCGGATGAGCCCGCTTGCACGAAGACCGGCCGCCCCTGCGGACAGCGCGGCACATTCAGCGGTCCGGTCACGTGGTAATGCGGGCCGTAATGGTTCACCGGGCGGATGCTGCTGGGGCGCGCGTATTCGCCGCGCCCGCGGTCATCCACCACCGCGTCGTCCGACCAACTGTCCCACAGGCCCTTCACCACCTGCATATAGTCTTCTGCGCGTTCGTAGCGCTCGGCGTGGCTCAGGGGTCCTACGCCGCCGAAATTGCCGGACGCCGACGTCAGCCAGGTGGTGACGATGTTCCAGCCGATGCGTCCGTTGGAGACATGGTCCAGCGAGGCGAACTGCCGCGCCAGGTTGAATGGCTCGGTATAGGTGGTGGAACAAGTGGCGATGAGGCCGATGCGCGTGGTCGCGGTCGCCAGGGCGGCGAGCGTGGTGACCGGTTCCAGCCAAGTGCGCGGCGCGTTACCAACGTCGTCGCCCACTGCCAGCGTATCGGCGAGGAAGATGGAATCGAACAGGCCGGCTTCCGCCTTGCGCGCGAGGTCGGTGTAGTAGCGGATGTCGGTCAGCGCCAGAGGCGACGCAGCCTTGTGCCGCCACGCCGCCTCATGATGGCCGCGGCCATGGATGAACAGGTTGAGGTGAAGCTGGCCTGGCATTCTGGGTCCCAGTCATGGTTCGGGTGGCGGGTGGACGGCCGCATTGCTGCACGGCGGCGTGCACGCTGCTGCCGCCGCAGTCAGGCGGTACTGGTGGATTCCTGCACGGTGCCAGGCTCGCCGCCGGCCGCCTCCGCCTCCAAAGCCTCGACGCTGCGCCCACGGGTTTCCGGTGCGAATAGCATAACGATCCCGCAGGTCGTGACCGAAACCAGCGACAGCAGCGTCATCGTCGCCGCGATCCCCCAGCCGGCGACGACGATCGGAAACAACAGCGTCCAGATTACGCCGCCGATCAGGCGGCCACCGATCGCCTCCACCGTCGCCTGACCGGTGGCCCGGATCGGCGTCGGGTATTGCTCTGCGTACCACATCTTGTACGACGGCGCGGAGCCGGCGGCGCAGAACAGAAACAGGCTCGCCCAGGCGAGCATGGCGAACGGGTCGCCGGTCTGGCCGAACTCATAGGCGCCGATCGCGGCCGGCACGGTGAAGATCGCGTAGATCGCCTTGCGCCCGACGAGTTCGGCCAGCAAGCCGTTCAGGATCTTGCCGGGGATCTGCACCGCGGCCGTCACCAACGTGAAAAGCAGGGCGTTGTTCAGCGCCATGTGCCGTTCGACGAACAGCGAGGGGATGTAGTTCACCCCGACATAGAACATCGAGAACGTACCGAACGCGCCGCAGATCATCGCGACGGTCCGCAGCAGGAAAGGCGGCCGCCACACCGCGCCTAACGCGGCAAGGCTTGGCGCCGGCCGGTTCGCCGCCACCGCCAGCGCGACCTCGGGTGCCACCACCGGGTCGGGCAGCCGCCGACCCAGAACGCGCTCGACCCGGTGTTCCAGCGTCCGCACCACATGCTCGGCCTCGTCATGCCGGCCGACGCGGCTGAGCCAGCGGGCGGATTCGGGCAAGTAGTGGTTAATCACACCGACATAAATCACCGGTAGGCCGGCAATCACCAGGAACACGCGCCAGCCGACATCCGGGGAAAAATGCGGCATCACCAGGATGCCAAGCAGCGGCGGCAGCAGGTAGCCGACGCCGAGCGCCGTCTCCAGCAGCCCGGCGAAGGCGGTACGGGTGGTCGCCGAGACGAACTCCGACACGATCGAGTAGGGCATGATGAAGGCTGGCGCCATGCCCAAGCCGGAGAGACCGCGCAGCAGCACCAGGGTGGTGTAGTTCGGCGCGGCGGCTGACAGCATCGTGCCGCCGCAGAACCACAGCACGCCAGCCACCAACAGCCGTTTGCGGCCGAAGCGATCGGCCAGCCGCCCCGCCGGAATCATGCCGATGGCGATGCCCAGTGCGGAAGATGCTGCCAGGATGCCGATCTGCGACGGCACCAGATGCCACATCGTCTTCACGCCGGGTAGAATGACCGACAGCGAGCCGATATCCAGTGCCTCCACCACCAGCGCGCCGGCGGCGAGGATGACTATGACCCAGCTTGCGCGGGTGGTTGGAAGTCGCTGCAATCGGGCGGCCAGGTTGGCCGCCCGCATGTCGGTCTGCATGGCTTTGGTCTCTTCCCTGAATCGTTGTCCTTACCGCCCACGTTGTGCCCGCGGGACCGGTGCAGTCGTCAGCCCTTGGTCGTCAGTCAGTCTCCGTCACTGGTCATTGCGCCGCGCCGGCGACCAGCGTGGCAGCGAAACGTTCGGTGGTGGTGGTGAAGCGTGAAACGGCGGCCCGATCTACTTCCGGCACGTAGCCCGCCGGCAGCCGCACCGCGCCATCGGCGAACGGCAGCCGGGGTGTGAACAGCGGCGTGGCAAGCTTGAGATAGCCGTTCATCTCCCCAGCGTTGCGGATCGTGTTGCGCGCGACACAGGCTTCCAGCCAGTCGCCGATGTCGGTGGCGGTGCCGTCGCCCAGCACCGGTTGCAAGGCCAGGGCACGGATGCGTTCGAGGCCCTCGATCAACCGGCTGATTCCGCCAAGCTTCTTCAGCTTCAGCTTGACGAAGCCGACGCCTTGGATCGCCGCGGCGCGGTCGATATCAGCCAGGCCGTAGATCGATTCATCGAGCATCACCGGCACGCGGGATACCGCCGCCACCGCGGCGTTGGCGTGCCAATCGGCCTTGTCGCAGGGTTGTTCGAACAACTCGATCCCGGCGGGATCCAGCGCGGTGGCGAACGCGCAGCCCTGGGTCTGGGTGAACGCCTGGTTGGCGTCCAGCCGCAGGGTGGCACGCCCGGCCGCCGCTTGCTGGATCTCCGCCAGCCGGCGCAGATCAGCGTCAACGTCGAACCCGACCTTGACCTTCAGCGTGCGGAACCCGTCGGCTAGCAACGCCTCCACCTCGGAGCCGATCCTGGCCGCGTCCATGCTATGCACCGGTGCAAGCAAAGGCACGACCAACGGCTGGTCGAGGGTGACAGCGGGATGGCCCGCGAGGGTCTCTGCCGCACTTAGCAGGATCGAGGCGGCATGCGGATCGCCGGCGGCGGTCGGGGTCAGCAGGGCGACCGCCTCGGCCGGCGTCAGCCCGATCAGGCGCGGGGCGTGGCGCCGGCAGAATTCCCAGCCGGTTTCCGCGGTTTCGTGGCCATAGCCGGCATGGATTTCCGCCTCACCCCAGGCGCTGCGGCCGTCGCTGTCGCGTAGCTCGGCCACCAGCGGTTCGAAGTGGCGGAACGTGCGCAGCGATACTTTGTACGGCACCGTCAGCGGCAGTTTCAGCCGCCGGACGGTGATCTCCGAGATGCGCGACATCGCCGAGCCTCAGTAAGGCTTGTCGCCGACGATCTGGGTGCGGTGCATGATGCGCTGGTATTCGTCGTCGAAGTCGTCGCGCCGGTGCAGCGCGCAACGATTGTCCCACAGCATCAGGTCGCCCGGCTGCCAGACCTGGGTCCAGCAGAACTCCGACTTGGCGGCGTGCGTCCACAGCCGGTCAAGCAACGCCTCGCTCTCCTCCAGCGACAGCTCGGGGATGTAGGCGCCGCGGCGGCGGCCGAGGAACAGGCATTTCCGCTTTGTCACCGGATGCGTCCGCACCAGCGGATGGCGGGCGCCGACGGTCTGCCGCGGATCGGTGATGTCGGCGAAGCCGCGCCGCAACTCGCCGACGCTGTTGCGCGAGGCATCGTGGATGCAGGTGAAGCCGTCGACCCGCTGGCGGGTCGCGGCATCCAGCGTTTCATAGGCGGCATACATGTTGGAGAACGAGGTATTGCCGCCGGTCGGCGGCACTTCGATCGCGTACAGTGCGCTGGCCATCGGGGGCACCTCATTGTACGACATGTCGGTGTGCCAGTGCGATTCGTAATTGCCCAGATTGCCGATCGACTTGCCGTTGATCTTCACGTTGGAAATCACGCTGACATACTCTTTGGCTTCCGGCGCGATCGAGAGGCGCGGGTCGTCGGTCGGATCCTGCGCGGCAGCGCGGATCGGCACCCGGTCGAGCTGGCCCAGCCGGCGGCTGAAATTCATCAGGTCCACGTCGGTGAGCTGCTGATGGCGGAAACGCAGCACCAGGCGATCCGCCCAGGCCCGCTCGATCGCGGCGAAGGATGCGTCATCGAGGCCGGCGAGGTCGACCCCTTCGACGTCAGCGCCGATCAGGTCGCTGAGCGGGCGGGTCCGGATGGAGGCCGGAGCGATAGTGGCTGACATGGATGTCCTCTCCTTTGCTGCGTTCCGTGCCGCGCCCTTGCTGGGCGTCGTGTCACGGCGCTGCAATCCTTAGCAGCCTTGCCGAAAACCGGACCTTGGAAAATTTGGGGCCTGGCCGCAAAATAAGTTGGCCAGAAGGTGCTTGCCTCACCCATGCCCACGCGATTGCCGCCGCTGAATGCCTGCCGCGCCTTCGAGGCAGCCGCCCGCCTGGGCAGCTTCGCCCGCGCTGCCGCGGAGTTGAACGTCACGGCCACCGCGATCAGCCATCAGGTGAAACTGCTGGAGAGCTGGACCGGCAAGCGATTGTTCAACCGCCGCAACAACGCGGTGGTGCCGACCGAGGCGGCCCAGTTGCTCGCCCCGGCAATCGCCGACGCGCTGGAGCGCATCGGCGGGGGGCTGCGCAACGTGGTCGGCAACATCGGGCCCTCGCTGCTGACCTTCAGCGTGCAGACGGATTTTGCCCTGAAATGGCTGATCCCGCGGCTGCCGCGCTTCGCCGCCAGCCATCCCAATGTCGAACTGCACCTGGTGACGTCGTATCGCACGCTGGATCTGTTGAGCGACGACCTGGACCTGGCGATCCGTTACCTGGACGCTGACGGGTTGGCCGAGACCGGCGTCAATCTGCGCGCCGATCCATTGCTCGGCGCCGATCTGATCCCGGTGGCAAGCCCCGTCCTGTTCCCGCCCGGCCGGCCGGCCGATCCGCGCGACCTGCGCGGCGTCACGCTACTGCACGTGAAAGCGGTGGAGGATGAGTGGCGGCGCTGGCTCGCTGCTGCCGGCATCACCGATGTCAGTAGCGAGCGCGGGCCGAAATTCGACAGCTACGCGCTGAGCGGAGAGGCGGCGGCGCAGGGCTGGGGCGTGGCCCTCGGGCGCATCGGATTCATCGAGGCCGATATTGCCGCCGGCCGGCTGGTGGCCCCGTTCGGCACGCGCCTACCCGGACGGCGCGCATGGGTGCTGCTGACCGCACGGCGTCCACGTAAGCCGCAGATTGCGGCCCTACGGACATGGCTGCTGGGCGAAGCCGCCGCTAGCTGATCCGACCTTCGTGGCTCCGTTCTTCGCCAACCTGGTCGAACAGAACGAAGGCGGGGTCGCACTGATCTGGTCCCCGCAGCGCCGGGCCCGAGACGGCCGGGGGCATCGGGCAAGGGCCGCCGTTTCCGCGCAATCCATCCACCCCACCACGAGCTGGTTGCGAGAGAAAGTACCCATGTGGCGCAGACGCGCCTTGAGGGGAGGGAAGGGTGCTGATCAGACTCTCAGGCCGCCGCTACGCGTTCCGCTCATTGTCCGGGCACCGCTTTTGTGGGGGGATCAAGCCACACCGGCATCGAACAATACCGGCGGCCTTGAACATCGGTGGAGACCGATTTCTTGCAGGCGGAGAGGGCCTGCACCGGGTCATTATCAGCCATGAGGAACGCCCAGGCGGAGGCGGCGCCGGGCCCGGCGGCCATGGCGGCCAATATGGGGTGCTCGCCGGCAGGTCCCTCGCCGCGACGAAGAACGCGGATGCGTGGCGCCGGGTTGAAGGGGTGCCCAGGTTGTTGATGAACTCTCATGCCTCAAGGCGTTCGATC
>DATHNI010000241.1:0-3712 GCA_035486135.1 Acetobacteraceae bacterium | reverse complement strand
ACCGCCATGTTCGCGCCGGACGCCACCACGATCGTGTTGGCACCGGCGGCATCGACGGTGATGAGCGCGGTGCCGGTCGGGCCTTCCACCGGCAGCACGTCGTCGATGCGGATACCATCGGCTTGCAGGCCAGCGCGCAGTGTCTCGGCAAACGCATCGCGCCCGACGCAGCCGGCCATGCTGACCCTCGCACCGAGCCGCGCGGCGGCGACCGCCTGGTTGGCGCCCTTGCCACCGGGCGCGGTGAAGAAGCCGCTGCCCATGATGGTCTGGCCGCGCTCCGGCAGGCGCTCGCACTGCACGACGAGGTCCATGTTCAGGCTGCCGATCACCAGGACCGGCCTGGTTTGCTCCGACATGCGCCTGCCCCTTTCCCCCGCTGCGAAAGGCGATGCTACCACTCCGCCGCAGCGACGCGAGGCGACAGCGGGGCGACCGCAAAGCAGTCGAACGAGGCCTATCGATTGCAAAGCCGCGCCGCTGTCGTTGCATGAACGCGCGACTCATGCCGATTGCAGCGCTCAATCGACCGGATGCGTTGGAGAAGCGACCGCACGATCGCATCGAGAGCGAAATGTCCAGCTGCGTCGGCATCCCCCGGCGTGACCCCGGCGCGGGTTGCGGCGCGGGTACCATGGCCCGGCTGGTGCGGGCAGGCATCGCCGGGGATTGCATGGCTGGTCACAGAATGCGCTGAAGCATCCCCTCCCGCCGCACAGCATCAAGCAGATCGCCGACAATCGCCGCCCCTAACCGCGCCGCGCGCCCGGCAGACTCCAGCGAGTCGAGGCTGTGCTCCTGCCGCAGCAGGTCGGTGGCTCGCTGTAGCTGTTCGACGGCGGCGCGGCGTTGGGCCAATTCGTTCATAATAGCGTTACCTGGCGTGCCAGGGCGATGGGAGGGGTATGAACAGGTCGGCCTGGCGCTGGGCGGCTTCGATGCGGCGGAGGGCAGTTTCGTGCCGGCGACGACGGGGCCGGCGGGCGGCCGGATCATGACGTCCCTTGCCAGCAAAGCGGCGATGGCTTCCGGGTTTCCCGTCTCGACGGCACGTTCGAAAGCACGGGTTTTGGCGGCGACCTCGGTGGCGCTCATTGTCCCACTCCCAGTTTGCGATACCGGCCCGAGCAGGCGGCGAGATGATCGTGCTCGCGCGATTCCACCGGCGGATCACGGGCGGGTAACGGGCTGGTAACAGGGTCTCGCGTTGGGCTACCGTCGCGTTCAGCGGATGGCTCTGCGGGGTGGCGTGCATGCCCGGGCGGATCATGGTCGTCGGCCGGAACGTGGAGCAGCGCGCCCGCCTTGCCCGGCTGCTGCATCGGGGTGGCTACCGTATAGAAATCGCGGAAAGTTCGGTGCACGCAAGCCGCATAGGCTTCCATGGTATTGCATTGGCAATGATTGCCGCGGACCGGCCTGGCCCTGAAGAAAGCAACCTGGTGCAGGATCTAAAGGCCGCGGTCGGCCGCGTCCTGCTGGTCGGAGCGCACGGTGGCAGCCGCGAGCAACGCCCCGACTTGCTCGATATTCACGACTTGTTCGATATTTCGGATGAGGCTGGCCTGCTCGCCCGGGTGGCCGAAGCACTGGCACCCGTCCCCGAGCCTGATGCCGCGGAACCGGTACTGCAGTTTGCCACATACCGCCTGGACCTGGCCGGTCACAGCCTTACGGACCAGACCGGGAAGGAGGTGCCACTCACGCACGGCGAGTTCGCCCTCTTGCGCATCCTCGTGCAGCGATCGGGACGCGTGCTGTCGCGCGATCAACTGCTGCAACTGCTGTCCGGTCGCGACGCCGAGGCGTACGACCGCAGCATCGACATGCAGGTCGTCCGGCTGCGGCGAAAAATTGAGCCGAACCCCAGGCAGCCGAGCCTGATCGTCACTGTCCCCAACGCCGGCTACAAATTCGCCGCGACGGTGCGGCCGGCGGAGGCTCCTGTTCTGCCGGAGCCGAAAGCGGACGAGCGTTCGCCCGAGACCACACCGGCGCGTGGCGAACGGCGCTACGTCACCGCGCTGGCCGCCGAGGTGGTCGCTGCGGAAGGGAACCGCCTGCCGGGCGATCCAGAGGAGCTGCGCGTCCTCATCAGTGCCTGGCGCCGCTACGCCGCCGCCATCGTTGCCCGCCACGGCGGAGTAATGGCAGAACACCGAGTACGCGAGGTGCTCGCCTGGTTCGGTTATCCGGAGGCGCAGGAACACGCCGCCGATTGTGCGGTCTACGCCGCACTCGCCCTGGCCGAGCACCTGCCCGAGGCGGAGGTGGCGCTTCCCTCCGGGCTGGCCGTTCGGATCGGCGTGGCCGGCGGTCTCATCGCCGACCTGGACGGCGAGGTACTTGGCGAGGCGCCCAGTGAGGCAGCGCACCTGCAAGATCGTGCCGAGCCGGGTCAGGTCTTCATCGCCGAGAGCACGCGGCATGTGGCCGGCGATTTGTTTGTTTACAGCGACCTCGGTCCGCTCGATTTGAAGGGCGTCGCGGGTCCGGTGCCAGCGTGGCAGGTGCTCGGCCGCAGTGCGCCCGGCACCCGTTCCGAGGCACTCCACCTTGCGGCGCTGCCGCCGCTGGTCGGCCGTGAGGAGGAATTGACCGCGCTGCTGCGAGCCTGGCAGCAGGCGCAGCGCGGCGAGGGGCGCATCGTATTGCTCTCTGGTGAGCCCGGGATCGGCAAGTCGCGGCTGCTCGCCGCACTGGAAGAACAGTTGGCTGGCGAACCGCATGTCAGCCTGCGGTTTTTTTGCTCGCCGCTGCATCAGGACAGCCCGCTCTACCCGGTCATCGCGCGACTGGAACGGGAAGCCGGTTTCGTCGGCAGCGACACGGCAGCGGAGCGTCTGGCGAAGCTGGAAGCCGTCCTGGCGCCGACCGCGCCGCCACCGGAGGACATCGCCCTCCTCGTGGCGTTGCTGTCGATCCCAACGGACGGGCGCTATCCGGTCCCGGAGCTGACCCCGCAGCGGCTGAGGGCGCAGACCGTCGCCGCGTTGCTGCGCCGGCTGTCGGGCCTGGCGCGCAGGGAGCCGGTGCTGTTGCTGTTCGAGGACGCCCATTGGTCGGACCCGAGCTCGATCGAGTTGCTGGACGCCGCGATCGAGCAAGTGCCGGAGCTGCCTGTGCTTTTGGTTGCCTCCTTTCGCCCGGAGTTTCCGGCACGCTGGTTCGGCCGACCCCGCGTGAGCCTGATGGCCCTGAGCCGGCTCGACCGGCACGACGCGACGGCGCTCGCCGGGCAGATCGTCAAGAGCCACGTTCTGGCCCCGCCAGTGCTGGACCGCATCGTGACACAGTCCGACGGCGTGCCGCTCTTTATCGAGGAGCTGACCAAGGCGGTGCTGGAAGCGCCCGAGGCCGACGCTGCGGGCACGCCGCTCGCGGTCCCCGATACGCTGCAAGCGTCCCTGATGGCACGCCTGGATCGGCTGCCCGCGGCCAAGATGGTCGCACAGATCGGTGCGGTGATCGGCCGCGAGTTTTCGCACACACTGCTTGCAGCCGTTGCGGAGCTGCAGGATGCGCAGCTCACCGAGGGCCTCGACCAGTTGGTGACCGCGGGACTATTGTTTCGACGGGGTACGCCGCCCGATGCGGAATACACCTTCAAGCACGCATTGGTCCAGGATGCCGCCTATGGCAGTTTGCTGCGCGGCCGGCGCCAGCAGCTGCACGCAAGCATCGCGGCTGCTATCGAGAGTCAATTTGGCGA
>DATHNI010000240.1:0-33077 GCA_035486135.1 Acetobacteraceae bacterium | reverse complement strand
GCTGGTGGCTCCAAGTTCGGCGCCCATGTTGGTAATCGTCGCCTTGCCGGTCGCGCTGATGGTGCGCGCGCCGGGACCGATATACTCGACGATCGCATTGGTGCCGCCGGCGACACCGAGCTGGCCGGCGACATACAGGATGACGTCCTTGGGCGCCGTCCAGCCGCCCAGCGAGCCGGTCAGATACACCGCGATGTGCCGCGGATACAGCACCTCCCACGGCAGGCCGGCGATGACCTCGACGGCATCCGCACCGCCGACGCCGACAGCGCAGGCACCAAGGCCGCCGGCGTTCGGCGTATGGGAATCGGTGCCGATGATCAGCGCGCCGGGGAAGGCATAGTTTTCCAGCACCACCTGGTGGACGATGCCGGCGCCAGGTTCCCAGAAACCGCAGCCATATTTCGCCGCGGCGGCGCGGAGGAAATCGAACACCTCGCGGCTTTCCTCGCGGGCGTCGCGCAGGTCCGCCACGGCGCCGGTGCGCGCCTGGATCAGGTGGTCGCAATGGATCGTGGTGGGCACCGCGACGCGGTCCCGGCGGGTCTGCATGAACTGCAGCATCCCACTCTGGCCGAGCACATCCTGGAACACCACGCGGTCGGGGCGCAGTGAGAGATGGCTGCGGCCAGGCTCGATCTCCTGGGTTTCCGGGGCGTCGAGATGACCCAGCAGCACCTTGTCTGCGAGCGTCAGGGGCTTGTCCGAGCGGCGGCGGATGATGGCGATCTTGTCTGCCATCGTCGCGTAGAGCCGGTCGGCCGCGGCCGGTGTCGTTTCAATTTCGAGCATCGCTGCCTCCTGTCTGGAGGCGTGGAAGATAGGCAGCGGTGAGGGGGTGAGCCATAATATGGCTGAGGCAAAATCCATATCGATAGGATATGGCAGATGGAACTGCGCCACCTTCGCTACTTCATCGCGGTCGCCGAGGAAGGCCACATCACGCGGGCGGCGGAACGGCTGGGGATGCAGCAGCCGCCGCTGAGCCAGCAGATCCGCGCGCTGGAGAAGGAACTGGGCGTGCAACTGTTCCGGCGGAAGCCGCGCGGGGTGGAACTGACCGATGCGGGGCGCGCGCTGCTGTCGGATGCCCGAGCCATCCTGGCGCAGATCGATCATGCGTTCGCGTCCACCCGCCGCACGGCGCGCGGCGAGCAGGGGCGGATCGCGGTTGGGTTTACCAGTTCGGCGCCGTTCCATCCGTTCGTGCCGCGGGTGATCCGCGCATTTCGCGAAGCGTTTCCGCTGGTGTCCCTGACGTTGGACGAAAGCGGCACCACGGAACTGATCGGCGACCTGCGGGAGGAACGGGTTGACGCGGCCTTCATCCGCACGCCGGTCGCCGATCCGGCCGGCCTCGTGGTCGACCGGTTGCTGGAGGAGGCGATGGTTGTCGCGCTGCCCACCCAGCATGCACTGGCACGAGCAGGCCGCAGTGACAGCGCGGGGGTGAACCTGAAACGCCTGGCGGGCGAGATGTTCATTGTCTATCGGCGGCACACTGGGCCCGGACTCTACGATGCGATCATCGCCGCCTGTCACGCGGCGGGCTTCAGTCCGCAGGTGGGTCAGGAGGCGCCGCGTATTGTAGCGACGCTGAACCTTGTCGCCGCGGGTCTGGGGCTGTCGATCGTGCCGGCATCGTTGCAACGGATGCACATGGATGGCGTCACCTATCGGCGCCTGACCGGTGCAGCGCAGCCAAAAGCGCCGCTGCATCTCGCGAGCCGTCGTGGCGATTCGTCGTCAGTGGTGCGCCAGTTCCTGGCGTTGGTGCGGCAGACGGCGAAGACGCATCATTCGTGAGTGCGGGATCTTGGGTCGATACCGCATCGGAATATATCAACCGGCCCCAATACTGGCATACCGACACCGTGGCACGCGCTTCCTGTGTCATGGCCGGCCCTCGGGCGCTTGACCCGGGGGCCGGCCATGACACGGGGGGTCTCAATTGAGATTCGGGATGTCTCCGGACCGTTCCAGCACCATCCGCGGCGGCCGGGAGAACCACATCTGGTACATCGTCACCAGCCACATGAAGGCAAAGCTCGCCGCCATCAGCGCACCACCGCCCATCACGATCCAGCCGAACGGATGGAACAGCTTGATGAAATACCACGAGCTGATGTCCGATATGTCGGCGAGGAACGGTATGGCGATGACCGCGCACTTCAACCAGACCGGCCGGACATAGGCGTGGCTGAACATCCATCCCATGATGAAGAACACCATGGTTATCCCGAACAGATGGATATGCGACACGCGGATCAGCGTATCGATCGGGGTGCCGGTGTCCGCTTCGGTCAGCTTCTTCACATTGTCGAAGCCGGTCAGGTTGGGAATATGCGGGTTGCTGCCGTCGTGGCAGATCAGGCAACGCTTCTCGATGATCGGGTTGACCTCGGTCGTGAAACCCGCGCGCGTGACCCCATGGTGCAGCCAGTTGATGATGGGCGCGCTCTCGTCGGGCGGCAGCATGGTGCGCATCGGACCGCTCAACGCCGATTCCAGGCGCGAGGCCTGCCCGCTGCCGGAATAGGCAACGACGAGATCCTGGTAGGACAGCATGTACGGGTTGCCCCCCGCCTTCCCGGCATAGGTCACGAAAATCAACGTCAGCGCGAACAAATAGCCCAGGGCAAGCACGAGCAATGTCGCCGTGAAAAGCGTGCGCTGGCTGTACGGCATCTCGGAGAAATGGTGAAACATCGGGTGCAGCGGAGTGCCACTCATGATCGATTCTCTGTGTCGATTGGATGGGGACGAGTGGCCGCCGCGAAGCCGGATCGCACCGTCCTCGCGGCGCGCAACCGCCGGCGCCTTGGCACGCCCCGCGAGCTGATCTGATCGTTACTTGGCCGCTGCATAATAGGCAGCCAGGTTCGCCATGTCGGCGGGCGTAAGCGACGCCACCTGCGCCTTCATCATCGCGTTGTCGCGCTTGCCGGACTTGTAGTCCTGCAACGCCTGGATGAATTTGGCAGGATCCTCGCCCGCCAGTTTGGGCGCCACTTGGGTTCCCGCGCCATCCGGCCCATGGCACATGGCGCAGGCTGTGGCCTTGGCCTTTCCGGCCGCAGCGTCACCGGCAGCCTGAGCGCTCGCGGCGAGCCCGGCCGATCCGACGATCACCATAGCGAGCATCATACGATTCATCGTTCTGCTCCTTCCGTACAACCGCAATATCTTTGTCCGCCTATCGAGGTGGCACCGGCACATAGACGACCGACTGCGCCTTCTGACGTGCGTAATAGGCCGCGAGCGTCCGGACATCGCCTTCCGTCAGCATTTCCGCCATCGCCTCCATTTCCGGGCTGCGGCGTGCCCCGGTCCGGTAGGCGTTCAACACCTTCTCCAGGTATCCGGCGCTCTGTGCGGCGATGGCGGGAATGCGTGGATCGGCGCTGTTGCCGTTGACGCCGTGGCAGCGATCGCATCGCTCCGCCCATTGGGCACCCGTCAGCGGCGCGCGTACATTCGGCGCCTGAGGCTCCAATCCCGCGTAGAAGGCGGCGAGGTTCCTGGCGGCGGTGTCACTCAGACCCACCGTCAGCGCCTTCATCGTGGCGCTCGCGCGCGTGCCGTCCTGGTAGCCGTGCAGCGCCGCGGCCAGATATTGGGCGTCCTGCCCCGCGAGGCTGGGCGTCGCCGGATTGCCGCTGACGCCCAGCGCGCCATGGCAAGCGGCGCAGGGGGCGGCGAGGTTCTGGCCCTCCCCCGCGTTGCCGGGCGCAGGGGTTGGGGTCCGGGCAGGTTTCTGCAGCGCGTAGAACAACGCGATGTTATCGCGGCTGGCGTCGGTCACCGGCGCCATCACGGCCTTCATGGTGTCGTTCTTGCGGTCGCCGTTTTTGTAGGCGGCCATGGCCGAGACGAGGTAGGTCGGCTCCTGCCCGACAAGGCTCGGAATGCCCGGCATTTTGCTGACGCCGGCCTCGCCATGGCACCCGGCACAGGCGGCCGCGGCAGCCTTGCCGGCCTGCACCGCGTCAACCTCGACATTCGCGCTTCCCCCGGCCGGCGGCTGGGCCGGATCCAACGTTGCATAGTACGCTGCGACATTGCTGAGCGCCGTGGCGCTGAGATAGGTAATCGCTCCGTTCATGGTGTCATTGCCGCGCAGGCCAGACAGGTAGGCGCGCATCTCCCGGTAGAGATAGGCTGAGCGCTGGCCCGCCAGATTGGGCACATTTTCGACCGTGCTGATGCCACTCGGGCCGTGGCAATCCGCGCAGAAGCGCTGCGCGAGTTGCTTGCCTTCCGCGATATCCATCGAGTTGGCGGATAGCGGGCGCAGTTCGTCCCGGTTGTCGGCCGGCGCGGCCGCCGGTTGCGCGACCGCGGCCGGGGACACAGCCATACCAACCAGGAGGGCGAGGACGCCTGCCGCGATGACCGAAACCCCTGAGGTCGGTCGCGCGCCGGATCGTGGCGCGATTTTTCCGGTGCAAGAGTTCCAGTCCCTCATGATGTCCCCATGACGCCGCGACGCACCGGCTGTTCAGCCGTGCCCCAGAGCATGCGGGGAATGCGCTTCGGCATGTTGGTCGTGTCCTCGGCACTTGGTCATCGCAGGTGCGGCCCTGCGTTCACCGCGCCCCGACGATGCGGGGTAGCGACGACCTACGATCCGCCGAGCCATGGCGAATCGCTAGCACCAGATTACAGTATATTAATGATACCAGATGATAGCGAGCCGCGCTACGCACTTCCGCCGAGCACGCGCCCGGCAACGGCATCCAGCTTCGCCGCCAGCGCCGGATCGCGCATATGCGGTGCGGTGATCACCGCGTTGTCCAACGCGCGGTCGCAGCCGCCGCGGCACAGCGCGCGCTTCCGCCCGACCTCCGGCACCACCGCGCGCACCAGCGCCCGAGCGTGGTCTGCGTTGTCCAGCAGGACCTTCACCACCGCCTCGACCGTCACGTGGTCGTGGTCCGGATGCCAGCAGTCGTAATCCGTCACCATGGCGACGGTCGCGTAACAAAGCTCCGCCTCGCGCGCGAGCTTGGCCTCCGGCATGTTGGTCATGCCGATAACGCTGCATCCCCAGGAGCGGTACAGCTCGCTCTCCGCCTTGGTGGAGAACTGCGGGCCTTCCATCACCAGGTAGGTGCCGCCGCGGGTCACCGGCAGCGCCAGCCCGCGGCACGCGGTTTCCAGGGCGTCGCCCAAGCGAGGGCAGACCGGATGCGCCATCGAGACATGCGCCACGATGCCGTCGCCGAAGAAGCTCTTCTCGCGGGCAAAGCTGCGGTCGATGAACTGGTCCACGATCACGAAATGCCCGGGCGGATATTCCCCGCGCAGGCTGCCGACCGCCGACAGCGACACGACGTCGGTCACGCCGGACCGCTTCAGAGCGTCGATGTTCGCGCGGTAGTTCAGATGCGTCGGCGACAGCGGATGGCCGCGGCCGTGGCGGGGCAGGAACACGCAGCGCACGCCCTCCAGCCGGCCGAACAGCAGCGCGTCGGAGGGCGCGCCCCAGGGCGTGGTGACCTGCTGCCAGGCCTTCTCCTCCAGCCCCTCGATGTCATACAGGCCGGAACCGCCAATGATGCCGATGACGGGTTCGACGGGGGCTGCCTGCTGTTGCGCCGTGTCGGCCATTGCTCGTGGTCCCGCGTCCATCGCTGTTGCGTGTTACGACGGCTGCCCCGCCCGCCCCGCACCGCCGGCCCTCCGTCATGGCCGGGCTTGACCCGGCCATCTATGCCGGCACCCTATCGCGAAATGGTGCCGCGATAGATGGCCGGGTTGGTCAAGCCCGGCCATGACGCTGGGGCGGCGGGGCAGGCGCCGGACACCGACTGTGCCTGGCCCCTGTGGCCCCGGCAAAACGGCGGCTAGTGCTCCACGTCGGCCCAGGTCTTGCGCTTCACCGCGTAGGTCAGGCCAGTCATCACCACGAGGAACAGTATCACCCGCCAGCCGATCTGCTTGCGCTCCACCAGCTCCGGGTTGGCCGCCCAGGCAAGGAAGGTCACCACGTCATGCGCCTCGGCCCCGATATTGTTCGGCGAGCCGTCGGCGAACGCCACCTGCCCGTCATGCAGCGGCTGCGGCATGGCGATCTGATGGCCGGGGAAAACCTCGTTGTAGTTCATCCCGGGCTGCATGGTAAAACCCTTGGGCGCGTCGGCGAAGCCGGTCAGGATGCCATAAACATAGTCGGGGCCGCCCTCGCGTGCGTTGACGATCAGCGACAGATCCGGCGGCAGCGCGCCATTCAGTGCCGCACGCGCCGCTTGCTCATTGGGGAAGGGCGAGCGGAACTGGCTCCCCGGCGTCCCCGGCCCTTCCTTCGGCTGGCCCTGGTCGTCCAGGCCCTGCGGCACCGTCACCGCCGCCGCGACCGCCTGGATCTGTTCCGGCGTCAGGCCGATCCCAGCCAGGTCGCGGTAGTGCAGCTCCTTCATCGAGTGGCAGGTAGAGCATACCTCGGAATAAACCTGGAAGCCGCGCTGCGCGGCCGCGAGGTCGAAGGTGCCGAACGGCCCCTGCCAGCTCCATTGCTGGTGCGGCAGCTCCGGAGTTTCCTGCGCCACAGCCGGTGCCGTAGCCAGATCGGCAGCGCCAAGGCCGGCGGCGGCCAGGCCGCCCAACGCCAGGGCGGCGAAGATCGAGTGGACCGCGCGCATCACGCCTTCTCCATCGGCTTTGCCGTGGCACCGCCCGGCAAGGGCCCCCCTCCCCCGCCGCCACCCAGTACGGCGCGGCTGATGCTGTCCGGCAGCGGCAGCGGCGTTTCCAGCTTGCCCAGCACCGGCATGATCACCAGGAAGTGCAGATAGTACCACAGCGTGCAGACGCGCGAGAGCACGACCCAGATGCCCTCCGGCTTATGCGCGCCGCACACCCCCAGCAGGATCACCGCGGCCACCCAGACGAAGATGAACGGGCGGAACAGCGGGCGGAAGCGGGCGCTGCGCACCTTGGAGGTATCCAGCCACGGCAGGACGAACAGGATCAGGATCGAGCCGAACATCAGGCACACGCCCGCCAGCTTGTTCGGGATCGAGCGCAGGATCGCGTAGTATGGCAGGAAGTACCACTCCGGCACGATATCCGCCGGGGTCTGCAACGGGTTGGCCGGGATGAAGTTGTTCGGATCGCCCAGCACGTTCGGCATGAAGAACACGAACGCGGCGTAAACGAGCAGGAAGACGCAGACGCCGACGCTGTCTTTCGCGGTGTAGTACGGGTGGAACGGCACCGTGTCCTGCGGCGTCTTGACGTCGATGCCCAGGGGGTTGTTCGACCCCACGACGTGCAGCGCCGCGACATGCAGGAAGATCACCCCGACCAGCACGAACGGCAGCAGGTAGTGCAGGGAGAAGAACCGGTTCAGCGTCGGATTGTCCACGCTGAACCCGCCCCATAGCCAGGTGACGATCGGATGGCCGACGATCGGGAAGGCGGAGAACAGGTTGGTGATGACGGTGGCGCCCCAGTACGACATCTGCCCCCAGGGCAGCACGTAACCCATGAAGGCGGTCGCCATCATCAGCAGCAGGATGACCACGCCAATCATCCACAACAGCTCGCGCGGCGCCTTGTATGATCCGTAGTACAGGCCGCGGAACATGTGGATGTAGGTGACGATGAAGAACATCGACGCACCGTTCTGGTGCAGGTAGCGGATCAGCCAGCCGTAGTTCACGTCGCGCATGATGTGCTGGACGGAATCGAACGCCAGGTTGGTGTTCGGCTGGTAGTTCATCGCCAGCAGGATTCCTGTGGCGATCATGATGCCCAGCGTCACCACCGCCAGGGCGCCGAAGTTCCAGAAATAGTTGAAGTTCTTCGGCGTCGGAAAGACCGCGTACTCCTTCTGCATCATCGTGAAGATGGGCAGGCGGGTATCGATCCACTGGATCACGGGGTTGCTGAACTCACTCTGGTGCAGTTGGCCGGCCATCGGCGGTTTCCTCTCGTCAGCCGATCTTGATCTTGCTGTCGGACTCGAACGCATAGGGCGGCAGCGCCAGGTTGGCGGGCGCCGGCCCGTGGCGCACTCGCCCGGACGTGTCGTACTGGCTGCCGTGGCACGGGCAGAACCAGCCGCCCCAGTCGCCGCGCGGGTCGGACGGCTTGTTGCCCAGCGGCACGCAGCCCAGATGGGTGCAGATGCCGATCAGCACGATCCACTGTGCGTGGTCCGGCTTGACCCGTGCCGAGTCGGCCTGTGGGTCGATGAGCTGGGAAAGCTGCACGTCCTCGGCGGACTTGATCTCGGCCGGGGTGCGGTGGCGCACGAAGATCGGCTTGCCCTGCCAGACGACGGTGATGCCGGAGCCCTCGGCGATCGGGGCGATGTCCAGCTCCACCGAGGACAGTGCGAGCACGTCCTTCGACGGGTTCATCGTGTCGATCAGGGTCCAGGCGAAGGCGGCTCCGCCGATCGCTGCCGCGGCACCGGTGACGAGTTTCAGGAAGTCGCGCTTGGTGGTCTCTCCGGCAGGTCCGTGGCCGAGCGTAGCGGCGGAGTGTGACATTCTACCCCTCTTGTCTTCTATTCCGGCCGGACACTGGGCGTGCCTGACCGCGGACGAACCCTGCGGCCTGCCCGATTCCACTGCCATGCCGAACGGCCTGGGGGCCGCGCGCCGCAGTCTAAGGGTGGGCTATCGCCCCTGCAACATGGCCCCCTGCACCAACGGCGCGACACGGGCTACCCTGATCGCGTGATCGGAACAACCCCCATGAGCGAACCTGCAACGGAAAACCTGCCGCCTGTGCCGCACGTGGCACTGCGAGAGCCGGTGCGGGCCTGGTTCGAGGCGCTGCGCGACCGGCTGTGCGCCGCGTTCGAGGCGATCGAGGATGCTGCCGCGACTGTCGCCCGGAGCGCCGCGGTGGGGGCTGCCGGACCGCTGACGGACCGTCCGGCCGGACGCTTCGACCGGACCACGTGGCTCCGCCCAACCCCGGACGATACGGATGGCGGCGGCGGCGTGATCAGCCTGATGCGCGGCGGCCGGGTGTTCGAGAAGGTCGGCGTCAACGTCTCCACCGTGTGGGGCGAGTTCAGCCCGGAGTTTCGCGCGCAGGTCCCAGGCGCGGCGGAGGACCCTCGGTTCTGGGCCAGCGGCATCAGCCTGGTCGCCCACATGCAGTCGCCGCACGTGCCCGCCGCGCATTTCAATACGCGGATGCTGATCACCACCAAGGGCTGGTTCGGCGGCGGCGGCGACCTGACGCCGATGCGGCTGGATGCGCCCGAGGCGATGGACGACGCGGACGACTTCCACGCGGCGTTCAAGGCAGCCTGCGACCGGCATGACCCGGTTTACTATCCGGCGTTCAAGGCGTGGTGCGACCGCTACTTCTTCCTGCCGCACCGCGACGAGCCGCGCGGCGCCGGCGGCATCTTCTTCGACCAGCACAATACCGGCGACCTCGACACGGATTTCGCGTTGGTGCGGGACGTGGGCGAGGCGTTCCTCGACGTGTTCCCGCGCATCGTGCGCCGCCGCATGGCGGAGCCATGGACCGAGGCCGAGCGCACCTTCCAACTGGTGCGGCGCGGGCGGTATGTGGAGTTCAACCTGATCCACGACCGCGGCACGCTGTTCGGGTTGAAGACCGGTGGGAACGTCGAGGCGATATTGATGAGCCTGCCGCCGATGGTGGCGTGGCCGTGATGCGCTGGGCGGACAAAGGTCTGC
The DNA here is from genome assembly GCA_035486135.1 of Acetobacteraceae bacterium. GTDB lineage: Bacteria > Pseudomonadota > Alphaproteobacteria > Acetobacterales > Acetobacteraceae > JASHVB01. Next base: position 23,403 of record DATHNI010000240.1, on the reverse strand, counting down.
ACCAAACATTTGCCAGATGGGCAGGGCAATCGCATTTGACGGCGAAGGGTTCGCGCGTTTTGGCGGAAGCTTGCTTGGCTGGGCCGGTGCCGTTCGCAAGGCAGGAAATGTCTCACAAAGTCCAGGGAAGGTCAGGAAGGATTCACAAAGAAGGATTTCTGTTATCGCGGCGCGTGGCAGGCGCCGGGGGATGGTAGGGAAACTGTGTGACGCTTGTATCCCGCCGGCGCCTCGTACACCGAGGCCGAACATGCCGCGTGGCTCGTGGCCGCCGGATGCGGGGAAGTCGAGCTGATCACACTGCCCACCGGCGGCGGTATCATCGGGGCGACGAAGCTGCGCTGACCGGTCTTTTGGGCGTGGCTGGGGTGCGCCGCGCCATGCTGCAATATTTGTGTCATGGGCGGCGGCTTTCCCGGTCCGCCGTGCCTGGCGTAGCATCACCGCTGGCACTGAAGGACGGCGACATGTTCCCAAGTCCTGCGCGCGTTTTCCTGACCAAAGGCGTGGGCGTGCATCGTCATGCCCTCACCGCATTCGAGTTTGCCTTGCGCGATGCGGACATAGAGCAACAGAACCTGGTTTACGTGTCGTCGATCCTGCCGCCGCGCTGCGCGGTCATTCCGCGCGAGGTGGGGGTTGAGGCGCTGAAGCCCGGGGACATCACGTTCTGCGTCCTGGCGCGGTCGGAGACCAACGAATTCGGCCGTCATATTTACGCCAGTCTCGGATTGGCGAGGCCGGCGGATCCCGACATGTATGGCTATATTTCGGAGCAACATGGCTATGGGATGACGGCCGAAGCAGCCGGAGAGCAGACCGAGGATCTCGCCGCGACGATGCTGGCCTCGACGCTCGGGCTGGATTTCGATCCGGATGCCGCGTGGAACGAACGCAAGCAGATCTACGAACACAGTAGCCTGATCATCGACAGCGAGTCGATCACGGCGACGGCCGTGTGCGGTCCCGACAACCGGTGGACCTGCGCCATCGCCGCCGCGGTGTTCCTGTTTTCGTAGCGGAGACCAGTGTGATGATCCTCAGGCTTCGACCCCGGCTTCCGTCGGTCCGTAAGTAGACTCACCACAAAGGCACAAAGGAAAATTTGAATCTTCGTGCCTTTGTGGTGAATCTACTTGCGGACTCATCGCCGGTACCGCCGCAGTCCGAGCCGGAACACCGCCAGCGCCAACGCCGCGTAGATCAGCGCCGCGGCGACCACCAACATCCCCGCGGGCACGCCTGGTTCCCGCAGGAACCGCACCGGCAGCACCACGACGAAACCCGCCGGAACGACAGTGTAGACAATGAACTTCGTCGCGCCGGACCAGATCGATCCGGGCCAGGTGCCGAAGACCAGCAGGAACTCCATCAGGTCGCGGGCGAAACTGCGCGCGCCCCTGGCCCAGAATGCGAGGCTGGCGAACAACACGCTCGTCGCCAGGAACACGATGAACCCCCCGGCCAGCACGAAAAGCAACGCCGGCACGTCGCGCCAGCGCAGTGACGCGGCGAAAACCAGCAGCACAACGCCGACAAGGATGTCGCCCCAGCCTGGCGCCGAACTCTCCTGCGCCAGCAGACGCGGCAGCACGGCCCGAGGCTGGGTCAGCCAGGCATCGACATCGCCGCGCAGGATCGTCGCCGCCATGTCGCGATAGCCGCCGGCGAACACGCCGGCCGCACCGAACATGACGGCGAACAGGCCGATCTGCAGTGCCATGTCGGCAAGCTGCCAGCCGCGGACACGGCGAAATCCGGCGAAGAACATGAACCACATCAGCAGCACGAAGCCGTTGTTGAGCACCATGCCACCGAACAGCAGCGCAAAGTTGGTACGGTCCGTCAATGACACGCGGATCGCGGCGGTCATTTCCGCGACGTAGAGGCGCATCGTCAGACTCCCCTCGTCAGCAGACGTCGCATGCCGGCATGCCAGATGCAGCCACACAGCAACACCAGGAGCGCAATCCAGCAGACCTCGGCTGCAAACGCCGTCACGACGGTTGCCACGTCGTGGTCCAGCACGATCACGGCGGGCCAATAGAGGCTCGCCGCGAACGGGCTGAACGCGGCGATATGGGCCAGCCACGGCGGATACAGCGTCACGGGCGCGAACAACCCGCCAAGCAGGAAGATCAGCTTCTGCATGATCAGCCACGCGGCGAGCGACCGGCGCACCCAGAATGTGGACAGTCCGGCCAGCGCCACCAGCATCACGTGGACGGTGCCGCCGAGCGTCGCCAGCACGACCACCAGCGGCCAGACGGTCCCAGGCGGCGCGGATCGCCCGTACAGCACCAAAGGCACCACCCCGCCCAGCCCCAGCACGCCCAACCGCATCGCCATCGCACCCAGCGTTTCGCTGATCCTCGCGAACAGGTAGGGCACCGGCCGCAACAGGTGCGCCTCGATAGCGCCCGAGCGGATGTCGTCTTCCAGGCGCAGATGCAGCGCGGGCACCGACAAGGCGATCCACTCGGCGACGCCAACGTACAGCACGATGCCCGGCGGCAACGGCAGGGCGCCGCTCGCATGCTCTGTCGTGACGGCGTCCCAGAACGTGCCGAGGGTCGTGATCACCACCAGATAGAACAGCACGCGGCCCAGCAGCACGGTGCGCGCCGACAGCGTCGCCGCCGCGCCCATGCATACCATCGCCCAACCACTGCGCATCAGCGCGCCACTGCGCGCCAACGCACCACGGCACGCCAACGCACCACTGCACACCAGGTCGCCACTGCGCACCAACGCGCCACCGTGCGCCAACGCCGGCCCGCCGCTCAGCGGCGGTTCATGCCGCATAGATCTCATGGATCACCTCCTCCATCGGAGGATCCTCGATGGTGATATCCTCGATGCCCCCCAGCGCCAGCGCCGCCGCCACCACGTGGTCGATCCGCGCGACACGCGTATCCACGTCAAGCAACGACAGATGCGGTTCGCCCGGGCGCCGCGACACGCCCGGCAGCTCGAGCATGATCGCGGGCGCCGCCGAGCGGATGGTGATCAGCTTGCGCGACAGGAACTGCCGGCGCAGCTCAGCGGTTGGCTGGTCCACGACGATGCGCCCGGCATTCACGACGATGACGCGCTCGCACACCAGTTCGATGTCGCGCGTGTCATGCGAGGTCAGCACGACGGTGAGGCCCTCGGATTGCGCCTGCGCGTTGATCAGGTCGCGGATCGCCGCCTTGGCGGTGATGTCTAGGCCGATGGTCGGTTCGTCCAAGAACAGTACTGCGGGGCCGTGCAGCAGGCTGGCCACGACCTCGCAGCGCATGCGCTGGCCGAGCGACAGGCGGTTCACCGGCTGCGGCAGCAAGCGCGCCAGGTCGAAGCGTTCGATCAGCCGGCCGAGCCGCGCCGCGAACACCGCGGCGTCCTGGTTATAGATGCGCCGCAGCAGGGCAAAGGAGTCGCGCACCGGCAACTCGCTCCAAAGCTGCGAGCGCTGACCGAACACCACGCCGATGCGATGGGTCAGCTTCAGGCGCTCGCGCCATGGCGTGAGGCCGAGCACGGTCGCATCGCCGCCGGAAGGTTGCAGGATACCGGTGAGGATTTTCAGCGTGGTGGATTTGCCGGCGCCGTTCGGACCGATCAGCGCGACGCGTTCTCCGGCTTCGATATCGAAGGAAACGCCGGACAGCGCATCGATGGTGGTGTGTTCGGCGGACAGCAGGCCGCGCCCGGACCTAGCGTAGCGGTATTGCTTGCGAAGGTTCCGGACGGTGATGACGGCTGACATTGGAGTTGGCTCGACTCTGGATGACGGGGATGCGGCGGACACGGAGCGACGCGGCGATGATTTCCACTCGCGAGGCGAGCGGATTGCCGGTCGTGCAGGTCGTGTTAAACCGCATGGCCATCATGGTTCGAACCTGGATCAGGCGTCGGATTTTCAAATGTAGCGAAATCCTGGGTGTGGTTCAAGCGGGAACTATGAGAGCATTTGCATCCTGACTGGAGTCACTCCAGCGGGCCCCGGCATCGCGGTGAATGGAGCAGACCGTCGCACACCGACCGTGATGGAAGCCCGACCGTGATGGAAGCCCGGCCGTGATGGAAGCCCGGCCGTGATGGAAGGTGGCCGGATCACGGCAGCAACGGCTGACCGATCGTCTTGTGCCAGCCGAGTATGTCCTGCCACGCCTCGTCGGCTGTCTCGGCGAAGCAGAACCGGTCGCGGTCTTACGGATCGATGACGCCTGCTTCCACCGGCGCGTCCGGGTTGACCACGCGGCGCCGGCGGTTTCGCCATGCCGCTGCCCCTTCAATCGGAGAGCATTTCCTCCGCCAAGAGAGCAATCACCGTATCCGCCGCAGCGAGGACCTGCGGAGTCATGGCGGCACCCGGCGCGAATGTCACGCCCTCCACCGCGTAGAGGATGCAGACACGCGGGAGGCCGTGCAGCGTGCGGGCCAGGGCGACCGCCTCAGCGAGGCCGAGCCCGTGCGACGACGCGCCGGACCGTGCCGGCAGGGCATCGGTGGCGTTGCAGTCGGTGCGGCGGATCGTGCCCGGCGGCGCGCCGGATACCACGGCGTCGATCAGCCACACGCTGCCGGCGTCGCGCAGGCTCTCGATCAGCGGCGCGGCGGCGCCGTCCTGTTCCTCGATACGGACCTCGGCGGGCACGCTGTCGCGCAGACGTCGCGCAACCAGGCGGCCGATGCCGTCGTCGCCGCGGTCAGGGTTGCCGACGCCGATAACGAGGCGAAGGTGGGCGCCCGCAAGGTGCTCCCCCTCCCCTTGAGGGAGGGGGTTGGGGGTGCGTACAGCCGCTGCTGTCGGCTGTACGCACCCCTCCCCCCAACCCCCTCCCTCAAGGGGAGGGGGAGAAGCGTTGTTCGTCACCCACGCACCACATCCAGCTTCAAAAAATGCGTCGCGCAGGAAATGCACGGATCGTGGTTGCGGATCGCCTGTTCGCACAAATGCCCGAGCTTCTCATCCGGCAGATCCAGCCAGCGCGGGGCGAAGTCCAGCAGGTCCGCCTCGATGCTCGGCTGGTTCTGCGAGGTCGGCGGCACGATCTTCGCGTCCTGCACGCTGCCTTCCGTGTCCAGATGGTAGCGGTGAAACAGCATGCCGCGCGGCGCCTCGGTGCACGCATAGCCGACGCCGGCCCGCATCGGCGTATCGACGAACGGCCGGTCCGGTTGTTCGTACGCATCGATGATGCGCAACGCCTCGTCGAACGCGTACACCACCTCCACCGCGCGGATCACGATGCTGCGGAACGGATTGTTGCAGGTGGGACCGAGCCCCGCCTGCGCTGCCGCCGCCTGCGCCAGCGGCGACAGCAGCGCGGAATTCAGGCTGTAACGCGCCAACGGCCCGGTCAGATACGCACCATGCCCGATATGCCGGGAATGCAGCGCATTCGAACGCTTGACGTGGAATTCCTCGAAATGCGCGTCGTATTGCTGCGGCGTGATGTCCAGGCCCTTGTTCGATACGACGCGCCCGGCATTGAACGGATATTCCCCGGCGTTGCCGAGCGACACGAATTCATAATCCCGCTCGACATCGGGAAACTCGAACCCGGCGACCAGCTTCACCGTGCCCAGCGACGCATCGCGCCCACGCAGCAGCGCCTCGCGCAACTCGCGCAGCTCGCGCTTGCTGGGCACGCGATAGAAGCCGCCAACACGCACATTGATCGGATGGATTTCGCGCCCGCCGAGCAACTTCAGGATCTCGTTGCCTGCCTTCTTCAGCGCCAGCCCGTCACGCACCACATCAGGATGGTCCTTGGCCATCTCCACCGCGCCGTCGTAACCAAGGAAATCCGGCGCGTGCAGCATATACATGTGCAGCACGTGGCTCTCGATCCATTCGCCGCAATACAGCAGCCGGCGCAGTTCGCGGATCTCCGGCGTAATGGCAATGCCGAGCGCGTCTTCCATCGCGTGCACCGCGCTCATCTGGTAGGCGACAGGGCAGATGCCGCAAATGCGCGCGGTGATGTCCGGCACTTCCATGCAGGAACGGCCACGCAGGAAAGCCTCGAAAAATCGCGGCGGCTCGAAGATGCGCAGCTCGGCGTCGCGCAGCTTGCCGTCCTCGATCACCAGGCGCAGCGCGCCCTCGCCTTCCACCCGCGCCAGCACGTCGACCTTGATGGTCCTACGATCCATGACGGTCGCTCTCCTCACGGAACGCTTCGGCCGTGGCGTTGAAGGTGCGGTAGACGCGCTGGAGGTCGCGTTCGTTCATGCCGCCATCGCGCAGCTTGCGGCTGAGCGAGACCGTGTTGGGGGTCTCCTTCGGCCCGAAGCAGCCGTAGCAGCCGCGGTTGTACGCGGGGCAGATCGCGCCGCAGCCAGCATGCGTCACCGGTCCCAGGCAGGACGCCGCGCCGCGCACCAGCACACAGACCGTGCCGCGCGCCTTGCACTCCATGCAGACCGAGTGCGCGGGAATGTCCGGCTTGCGGCGATGCAGATAGGCGACCAGCACCTCCAGCAATTGATGCTTGTTGATGGGACAGCCGCGCAGCTCGAAATCGACATTGACGTGCGCGCTGATCGGCGTGGAGGTGGCGAGCGTGTCGATATAATCCGGCCGCGCATAGACGATCGCGGTGAACGCGCGCACGTCCTTGAAGTTGCGCAGCGCCTGGATGCCGCCGGCGGTGGCGCAGGCGCCGATGGTGATCAGCGTGCGGGACTGGCGGCGCACCTCGTGCAGCCGTTCCGCGTCGTGTGGCGTGGTGACCGAGCCTTCCACCAGCGACACGTCGTACGGCCCCTTCAGCACGGCGCGCGTCGCTTCCGGGAAATACGCGATGTCCACCGCGCCGGCGACCGCCAGTAGTTCGTCCTCGCAATCCAGCAGCGAGAGCTGGCAACCGTCGCAGGACGCGAACTTCCAGACAGCGAGCTTGGGTTTACGGGGTGCGGTCATCGGCTCACTCCGTCCGTTCGTCATGGCGGGCGCAGGCTCGCCATCCACGACTTTCCGTTGGTCCCGCAGCAAAGTCGTGGATGGCGGGCCTCCGCCGGCCATGACGATGAGGGACGTGTCCTCCGCCATGACGAAAGGGGACGTGTCGCGCGCCACGACGAGGGGATGCTCGCATCAGATCTCCTTCAGCCCCATCAGGTGGCGCACGCGGTCGTAGCGGACCACCGCGCCATCCTTGCAGGCGAACATCCCGGCGAACTGGCAATGGCCGCATAGCCCGACCGCGCATTTCATGTTGCGCTCAATCGACACCCAGATCGCCGACTCCGCCATGCCGATGTCCTGCAATCCCGCGGCGGCGAAGCGCATCATGACTTCCGGGCCGCACACCAGCGCGGTCGCATGATGCACGTCGATCGACAGCTTCGGGATCAGCCGGGTGACGACGCCCACATTGCCGCGCCAATCGCTGCCCGCGTGATCGACAGTCACTTCGATCTGCACGTCCAGGCGCCGGCGCCAGAGCTCGAGTTGCCGGCGGTAGAGGATCTCCTCCGGGCTGCGCGTGCCGTACAGCAGCACCACCTTGCCGAACCGAGGCCGGTTGGCCAGCAGGTGGTAGATGGACGGGCGCAGCGGCGCCAGGCCGAGCCCACCGGCCACCACCACCACGTCCTGTCCTGCCAGTTCGCCGGTCGGCCACGCGGTGCCAAAGGGTCCGCGCAACCCCAGCAGATCGCCCGCCTTGAGCGCCGTCACCGCCTCGCTGACCGCGCCGACGGATCGGATGGTCTGCACCAGGCGCGATGTGTCGGTGGCATCGCCGCTGATGCTGACCGGGATTTCGCCGACCCCGAACACGTACATCATGGTGAACTGGCCAGGCTGGTAACGCGGCAGCGGCGCCCCGTCGGTTTGCTCCAGCTCCAGCGTTACATGGCCGGGCAGTTCGCGCGTGCGCTTCCGCACCCGCACGATGCGCGGCACCATCGGGTCGGCCGCCGGCGCGGCGCGGTCTTCAGCGAGAGCGTCCATAGACGTCCAGCATCTGGAAACGGGTCGCCTGCAACCGCTGCACCAACACCGGGAGGAAGCGCTTCAGCAGGGCGTAGCCGAGGTGGTGATCGGCCTCGCATTTGTCGCGCAGGCAGCGCGCGTCGAGCGCCAGCGCGCGGGTGAGTTCCAACGCGCGGGCGTCGTAGCCCCAGCGATAGGGCGGCAGCAGCCAGGTGAGCCCGACGATCTCATTTTCACCCACGGTTTCGAACTGCATCGCGCCGCGGCCTGGCGCGGCCACTTCCAGCGCCACCCGGCCGTGGCGAACCAGATAGATCCAGTCGGCTGGATCCTCGGCGTGGAACAGGTATTCGTCGGCGTTGAACCGCGTGTTCTTGGCGCAGCCAGCCGCGAGATCGATGAATTCCTGGCCGAGACCGGAAAACAGCCGGTGCTCCGCCAGGATGCGTTCAAGCCCCTCCATCCTACGCTCCTTCAGTGTCCCGGCCCGCGGGTGAATCACGCCCCGACCGTGAATCACGCCCTGGGTCTGAATCACGCCCTGAGTCTGAATCACGCCCCGCGGGTGAATCACGCCCTATCGGCGCGTCGCCGCGAATGGCACGGGCTTCCTCGGTTATGTCGATGCCGACCGGACACCAGGTGATGCAGCGGCCGCAGCCGACGCAGCCCGATGTGCCGAACTGGTCAATCCAGGTTGCCAGCTTGTGGGTCATCCATTGGCGATAGCGCGACTTCGGCGAGGCGCGGACGCTGCCGCCGTGGATGTAGGAAAACTCGGTGGTGAAGCAGGAGTCCTGACGCCGCGTGCGTTCCGTCGCGCCATCGAGCTGGTTGGTATCGGAGACGCTGGTGCAGAAGCAGGTGGGGCAGACCGCGGTGCAGTTGCCGCAGGTCAGGCAGCGGCCGGCCACCTCGTCCCAGCGCTTATGGTCCGGGTTGCTCAGCAAGAGATCGTGCAGATCGTCGGTGCGCAGTTCGCGGCCCATGCTGGCGGCGGTGCGGGCGACGATCCCGGCGGCGCGATCGATGTCGTCCGGTGCCGCCGCACGGTGCGGCAGGCGGGCGAGCATCGCGGCGCCTCGGCCGGTGCCGGGCTCCAGCAGGAATTCGTGCGGGTCGCCGGGCAGTTCGGTCAGCGCAAGGTCGTAGCCGGACGTGGCTTTCGGGCCGGTATTCATCGAGGTGCAGAAGCAGGTGCCGCCGGCCTGGCCGCAATTGACCGCGACGATGAAGACGCCGTCGCGGCGGGCCTGGTAGTGGCGGTCGACGTAAGGACCTTGCAGGAAGACGCGATCCTGGATGGCAATCGCGTGCAGCTCACAGGAACGGACGGCGAGGAAGGCGAAGCGTTCCGCCGGGTCCGGGTCGGTGGTGACGTGGATGCCCGCGGAGTCCCGCTCGGCGCGCCACAGGCGGAGCAATGGGGGGTTGAGGAAGCGCTTCCAGGCGTGCGGACCGACGGCGTAGCCGAACAGGGCGCCGTCGTCGCGGCGTTTCAGTCGGTAGTGGCCGCCGTCCTGTTCGTCGGTCCAGCCGGCGGGGAGGTCGGCCACTGTCTCGATATCGTCATAGACGATCGCGTCATCGCGCATGGTCGGCCCGAGGACACGGAAGCCATCGGCGCGCAGTCCGCCGATGAGTGCGGCCAGGCCTTCCCGCGTGATGACCGACGGTTCGTGGTGCATGAGGAGGAGACTGGGCGACATCGGAGCGATCCGCATTGATCCAGCGCAAACGAGGGCAACAAACGAAGGCCAGGGCAAAGCCCTGGCCTTCCATCGTCACCCGGGATTTCGCCAGGTCAATACCTCCCTGGCGCAAAGCGCGGGAGAGACAGTTGCTCAGACGGCCGCCTTGACCTCGATCTTCTTCGGCTCGGTCTTCGCCTCGGGAAGCTTCGGCATCGTCACCGTCAGCACGCCCTTGGCGAATTCGGCACCGATCTTGTCGCGGTCCACGCTGTCAGGCAGCGCGAAGCTACGCTGGAACGCGCCGTAGCTCCGCTCCGACAGGTAGTAATTCTTCTCCTTCTTCTCCGTTTCCTGCTTCTTTTCACCTTTGATCGTCAGCGTGTCGTCGGTGAGCGCCACTTCGATCTCGCTCTCCGCCATGCCCGGCAGCTCAGCAGTCAGCCTGTAGGCATTGGCGTCCTCCGTAACGTCGATCGCCGGGTTCGGCACGGTCAACGCGGTCCCGAAGCCGGACGGCACGTCGGCATCGAAGATCCGCCGCAGCGACGGCATGCCGAAGCCGCTGGCGAATCGATCAAACAGACGGTCCATGTCCGTGCGGAACGACCGCCACGTATCCGGCGCGGTTGGCGCCGGCACGATCCTCTTCACTTCCACAGGGTTTGTAGCCATTTTGTTCCTCCGTTCGGCTATGCTTCCTTTCGAAGGCCCCGCCAGTATCGCCACCGCCGCGAAAAAAGCATTGATCCAGGTCAAAACCTGTGTCGCCCACTGGCAAATTTCCTGCGGCGTGATTCTGCGGCAGCCACGCGGCAGTGCATCAACGCCGCATCATCCCGGCGATTTCCTGCGCATTCCGCCGTACCCTTGACCTGGATCAACGCCACCCTCCGCGCAGGTCGATAGCATCGACCGTGTCAACAAAGCCCAGCCACAGGAGGGAGCCATGGCAAGAGCGAGCGAACACGACCTGCGGATGCGCGCCCGCGCGCTCCACCATTGGCGCGAGGACGGCTCGCCGAAGGGACAGTTGGACGACTACCTTGAACGCTCGCGCGAACTCCAGGCGATCGAGGACCATCCGAACGCCGCGCTGCTGCCTAACCCGATGGTCCTGCACCACGGCGACGTGGCCCCGGAGCAACCGGTGGAGGAAGCCGAACTGATGGAGAACCTTGGGGAATTTCCCAACCTGCTGTCCGACCAGGGGGATCGCAGCGTGGTGCCGATGACCCGGAAGAAGGCACGCCAGACGCTGCGGGAGAGCTGACGCCGTCCGCCCTCGGCTTGGGGTTTGGGGGCGCCGCAGGACCATCGGCGCGCCACCCACTGCCCTGCCAAATTGCGGAAAGCCGATCACAGCCGCGCTCGCCAGTCCCGTGCTAATCCCACCTCCCGGTCACGGCCGCCGCCGGGCCGCCCTGAATGATCACCGCTGAACGATCCGTCCTGGGCGAATCCCCCCGGGAGCAAATCCCCGCAGGGGCGTCCGTTGGGCAGATCCACAATCCCATCGAAGCTAGACGCACCGGGCCGGCAGGCGGCAGGCGGCAGGCGGCAGGTCCCGCTGTCCTGATTGGTGCGCCCGGCACGGGCTCTCCGCGCGGAAGCCGGATGGTTCGCAGCGGGCCGCCCGTGCTGACCGGACAGGGCGCCAACCGGACAGGGCGCCAACCCGACAGGGCACCAACCGGACCGGGCGCTAACCGCGCAGGGCGAATCGCGCAATCAGCCGCTGGCCGTTCATCCCTGGGCAATACTTCCCTGCCACTGTGCGCCTGACGGTCCGCTCCGGACCGGCCGGAGCAAATACATTGCAGGCGAAGCAAACCGCCGGGCGGCGCCTTCTGGTGGTGGACGACGAGCATATCGAGCGGATGCTGGTGGCGCGCGCCGTGACATCGCTCGGATTCTCGGTCGACGGTGCCGCCAATCTCGATGAAGCCGCCCTCCTGCTGGGCGAGCATATGTACGACGCCATCGTGCTCGACCTGGCACTTGGGGAAACCGAGGGGATCAGCCTGCTGCCGGATCTGCGCGCCGGTGGAGCCGACCCCATTGTGATCTTCGTCTCCGGCATGGACGACCGGGTGCGTGCCGCCAGCGCCCGGCTGGCCGGAACGCTGGGCCTGCGGGTGGCGGGCGCCCTGGCCAAGCCGGTCGCCCCCGCCGCGTTGCGCGATCTGCTGCGCACCACCCCGGCACGCGCCGCACCGCCGGCGCTGGAGGAAACCATCCAGCCGAGCGAAGCAGAACTCGCTCTTGCGCTGGCGCGGGGTGAGATCGCCGCATCGTTCCAGCCGAAGGTTGCGCTGCGCACCGGCGCGGTCACCAGCGTGGAGGCGCTGGCCCGTTGGCACCGGACGGACGGCTCGGTCCTGCTGCCAGACCTGTTCATCCCGTTGGCCGAGGCGAGCGGCCTGATCGTGCCGTTGACCGCGACCATCCTGCAGCAATCGTTCGCCGCCTGCCGGCGGTGGCAGTTGCGCCATCCGGCCTGCGGGGTGGCGGTCAACCTGTCGCCGCTGGCACTGGCCAATCCGGCGCTGCCGGACCAGATCGAGGACATGCTGCGGCGCGCGGAACTGCCGCCGCCCGCCCTGATCGCCGAGATCACCGAGAGCATGATCATCGCCGACCCGGTGCTGGCGGCCGAAGTCGTGACCCGTCTGCGCATCAAGGGGATCGGCCTGGCGATCGACGATTTCGGCACCGGGCACGCGTCGCTGCTGTCGCTGATGCGGCTGCCGTTCACCGAGTTGAAGATCGACAAGTCCTTCATCGCCGCCTGCGAGACGGACATGGAGGCATGGAAGATCATCCGCGCCACCATCTCGCTGGCGCACGAACTTGGCATGTCGGTGGTGGCCGAGGGGATCGAAACGGCATCCATCGCGCGGAAGTTGCTCGAGGTCGGGTGCGATATCGGCCAGGGCTGGCATTTCGGCCGGGCCATGACGGAGACGGGGTTGGAGGACTGGCTGGAGCGGCAAGGGGTGGCTGTGACGTGAGGCAGGCTGTTGCAAAGACCGCAACGCTTTGAAGTGCAGCTATCGCAAAGATCCTGGTCGCCGGTATCCACAACGATTGGCCATGAACGTGGGCTACCATTGTGCGTCCACAATATTCCCGGACGCGGGGCCCTACCCGTCCAAGTGCACAATCATGCTAGAACTCACTTACCCTCGCCGCCGCCCCTGCGCCGCGCCGATCACCAGGAGAAAAACGATGCCCGCCATCACCCGCCACCTACTCGACGACCAGCCCGCACCGGTCAGCCACTATTGCCACGTGGTCCGCGCCGGCAACCTGATCTGGGTCTCCGGCACCGTCGGCATGGCAGCGGATGGCAGCATCCCGGACAACGTCGTGGCGCAATTCGACGTCGCGCTGCACAACCTCGACACCTGCCTGAAGGCGGCCGGCGCCGGGCCAGAGCATGTCGTGAAGGTGACTGTGTTCCTCACCGATATCGACGACCGGAAGCGGATCAATCCAGCCCGCCAACGCTACTTCGGCGAGCACCGCCCGGCTTCGACGCTGGTGGAGGTCTCCGCACTGGTGCTACCGGAATTGCAAGTCGAGATCGAGGCGCAGGCAGTGCTCCCGTAGTCCTCTGCGACACTGCGCCAGACCCCAGAGCCTTCACGCCAACCCTTCAACCAACCACAAGGCCGCAACCCATGTCCGAGACAGCAACGCTCGCCAGGCCGGCCCAGCAGCACGGAACGGAACACTTCGATGTGCTGATCGTCGGCGCGGGAATATCCGGTGTCGGCGGTGCGTATCACCTGACGCAGCAGTGTCCGGGCACAAGCTTCGTTGTCCTTGAATCGCAGGAAAGTTTCGGCGGCACCTGGCTCACCCATCGCTATCCGGGGATCCGGTCCGACAGCGACCTTTACACCTTCGGCTATCGCTTCAAGCCATGGACCAGCGCGCCGATCGCGACGGCAGCCGAAATCCTGCGCTACATGGGCGAGGTCATCGACGAGAACGACCTCACCCCGCACATCCGCTATCGCCACGAGATCGCCTCGGCGTCCTGGTCGAGCGAGGCGAAACTCTGGACGATCGAGGCCACGCGGACCGACACCGGCGAGGCACTCCGCTTCACCGCGAATTTCCTGTGGATGTGCCAAGGGTATTACCGCCATTCACAAGGCTACACGCCCGAATGGGACGGCATGGAGGCCTTCAAGGGCCGCATCGTGCATCCGCAGACCTGGCCGGACGATCTCGACTATAAGGGGAAGACTGTCGTCGTCATCGGCTCGGGTGCCACCGCGGCGACGCTGATCCCGGCGATCGCGAATGACTGCGCCCATGTCACGATGCTGCAGCGCTCGCCAACCTGGTTCCGCACTGGCCGCAACGCGATCGAGATCGCCGACGAATTGCGCGAATTACAGGTCGACGAGACGTGGATCCACGAGATCGTGCGCCGGAAGATCCTGCACGACCAGTCCGTCTTCACCACCCGCTCGTTCAGCGAGCCGGAGAAGGTGAAGCAGGAACTGCTGAGTGCGGTGCGGCATTATCTCGGCCCCGACTACGACATCGCGACGCATTTCACACCGCGCTACCGGCCGTGGCGGCAGCGCATCGCCTTCATCCCGGACGGCGACCTGTTCGCGGGCATTCGCGACGGCAAGGCCTCGGTCGTCACCGACGAGATCGAGCGCTTCACGGACACCGGCATCCTGTGCAAGTCCGGACGGGCACTCCAGGCGGATATCATCATCACGGCCACCGGGTTCAACCTGAACGTGCTGGGCGACATCGCGTTCACCATCGACGCCGAGCCGTTGGTGTTCTCCGATACCGTCACCTATCGCGGCATGATGTTCACCGGCGTGCCGAACATGGCGTGGGTGTTCGGCTATTTTCGGGCCAGTTGGACGCTGCGCACCGACCTGGTCGCCGACTTCGTGTGCCGCCTGCTGAACCACATGAAGGACAAGGGCGCGCGCATGGTCACGCCAACGCTGCGGCCCGAGGACGCCGACATGACGCTGCTGCCGTGGATCGATCCGGAGAACTTCAATCCCGGCTATGTGATGCGCGGCATGCACCTGCTGCCAAAACGCGGCGACAAGCCGGAATGGCAGCACACCCAGGATTATTGGATGGAGAAGGACGCATTTCCCGCCATCGATCTCGACGACGGGTGTTTTGCTTACGACTAACAAACGGCGTCCCCGTCCCCGTGTCATGGCCGGCGAAGGCCGGCCACCCACGACCTGACCGCGTGACGCGAAGAAAAGGCGTGGATGACCGGCCTTCGCGGGCCATGACACCGGGCGTGCCGCACCGGGGAGCCGGATCAGGCCGAGGCATGCTATGCCCCCGCCCATGCCCCCTGCCCTCCTCCTGCAAGACATCAACCTGACCTTCGGCACCACCCCCTTGCTGTCCGGCGCCGGCCTGGCCGTGGCGCCCGGCGATCGGGTGTGCCTGGTCGGGCGCAACGGCTCCGGCAAGTCCACGCTGCTGCGCATCGCCGCCGGCCTGGTGCAACCCGACTCCGGCCGCCGCTTCGCCCAGCCCGGCGCCACCATCCGCTATCTGCCGCAGGAACCCGACCTGTCCGGCTTCGCCACCACCCTCGCCTATGTAGAGGCCGGTCTGGTCACCGAGGCCGACGCCGACCACCACCGCGCCCGTTATCTGCTGGAGCAACTCGGTCTTACCGGCGACGAACCCCCCGCCACCCTGTCCGGCGGCGAGGCCCGCCGTGCCGCCCTCGCCCGCGTCCTCGCCCCCTCGCCCGACATCCTGCTGCTCGATGAGCCGACCAACCACCTGGATTTGCCCGGCATCGAGTGGCTGGAACAGGAACTGGCTGGGATGCGCTCGGGGATCGTGCTGATCAGCCACGACCGGCGGCTGCTGGAACGGATCTCGCGCGCCACCGTCTGGCTGGACCGCGGTATCACCCGCACGCTGGACCGGGGGTTTGCGGCTTTCGAACCCTGGCGCGACGCGGTGCTGGAGCAGGAGGAGACCGACCGCCATAAACTGGGGCGGAAGATCGTGATGGAGGAGGACTGGCTGCGCTACGGCGTCACCGCCCGCCGCAAGCGCAATGTCCGCCGCCTGGGAGAGTTGCATGCCCTGCGCAAGCAGCGGCGCGAGCGCCGAGCCGCCGTGGGCACCGTCCGCCTGGAGATCGCCCGCGGCGAGCTGTCCGGCCAGTTGGTGGTGGTCGCCGAGGAGGTGACCAAGGCCTATGGCGACCGGGCGATCGTGCGGGACTTTTCCTCCCGCATCCTGCGCGGCGACCGCGTCGGCATCGTCGGGCCGAATGGCGCCGGCAAGACCACGCTGTTGAACCTGCTGACCGGCGTGCTGGCGCCCGATGCGGGGGAGATCCGCCTCGGCACCAACCTCGCCCAGGTCACGCTGGACCAGAGGCGGGACATGCTGGATCCCGCGCTGACCCTCAGCCAGACGCTGACCGGCGGCGCCGGCGACCAGGTGGAGGTCGGCGGCCAGCGCCGCCACGTGGTCGGCTACATGAAGGACTTCCTGTTCGGGCCGGAACAGGCGAACACCCCGGTCGGCGTGCTGTCCGGCGGCGAGCGCGGCCGGCTGACCCTGGCGCGCGCCTTTGCTCGCCCGTCCAACCTGTTGGTGCTGGACGAGCCGACCAACGACCTGGACCTCGAAACGCTGGATCTGCTCCAGGAGCGGCTGGCCGAGTATGCCGGCACCGTGCTGCTGGTCAGCCACGACCGAGACTTCCTCGACCGGGTCGTGACCTCGGTGATCGCCGCGGAGGGTGACGGACGCTGGATCGAATACGCCGGCGGCTATACCGACATGCTGGCCCAGCGCAAACCGGCCGCCGCGACGCAAGCGGATGCTCGGGGTGCGACGAAACCACGTGGCGCCGTTGCCGAGGCGCGTCCGGCGGCGCCAGCACAATCATCGACGGCGGCGCGTCCGCGCCGGATGACGTTCAAGGATCGCCACGCGCTGGAGACGCTGCCGGCACGGATCGCCGGATTGCAAGCCGAGATCGCCCGGCTGACCTCGGCGCTGGCCGACCCCGGCCTCTATGCGCGCGATGCAGCCCGCTTCGCTACCACCACACAGGCGCTGAGTGCCGCGCAGGACGCACTTGCTACGGCCGAAGAACAGTGGCTGACGCTGGAGATGCTGCGCGAGGAGATCGAGGGATGACGCGCGCAGAAAACCTCTCCCGCGAGAGCGGGAGAGGTCGAGACGCAAAGCGTCGAGGGTGAGGGTGATCGGGTCGGCACGTTTTGTCTTGCCGCAACGGCCGCGCTTGCGTCTGGCTCCTGAGCACCACGTGCTGGCAGATCGATGGCTTTGCTGATCGGCGCAATCCCCAGACTCATCGAAATGCGACCTTGCGCGCCGGCCAGATCACGCCACCCCAGGCATCGGCACAGCCTTGCCGAACAGCCAACCCTGCCCGAACGTGCAGCCAAGCTGTTCCATCAACCGGGCCAGTTCCTTCGTTTCGATCGCCTCGGCAATGGTCTCGGCTCCCACCGACCGCGCGAGCTCAAGCATCGACGTGACAACGCTTCGTTCGCGCTCGCCCCGCAACGCACCCTGCACGTAAGCGCCGTCGATCTTCAGATAGTCCACGGGAAAGTCGCGCAGATACCGGAACGCCGCCGCGCCCGCGCCAAAGTCGTCCAGGCACACGCCGATGTTTTGCTCCCGCAAGCGCTGCAATGTGGCGGCCGCGGTGGCGACGTCTTCGATCTCCGCGGTCTCGGTCAACTCGATCAGCAGCCGGCGATACGAACCCGCCGGCAGCAGTTGCAGAAGACGCCGCCGAAACGGCTCGCTCTCCATCGACTGGCCGGAAATATTCGCCGCGATAGAGCACCCGGGAACCCGGTCGAGCGTCGCAAGCACCTGCTGCAGCACCGCCAGGTCGAGCTCCTGCGCAAGGCCCAGAGCCTCGGCGCAGGTGACGAACTCCTGCGTGGTTTGCCACGGCGCGCCGGCCATTTGCTCTGGACGCAGCAACGCCTCGTAGTGGTGCACCACCCGGTTGCGCAGCTCGACCACCGGTTGGAACAGCACCCGGAATCGCCGGTCGGCGATCGCCTGTTCCACCGCCGCGGTCTGGCCTCGGGTTTGCTCGATGAAGTTGGCAAGGCCGGCGGCAAATCCGCCGGCTTCCAGCGCGGCGGTGCCGCTCGCGGCAAACCTCGCCAGGGCGAAGCGCAACGCGCGGGTCGCCTCGGCGGGCTTCAACCCAGGCGCCGACAGGCCGATCGACTGGCTGTCGACCGACAGCGACTGACCGTCCGGCCGAGCATGCAGCAGCGATTCCAGGCCGGAGGCCAGCATGGCAATGTCGATCTGCCGCTGGCTCACCACGCCATAGCGGCCGTCGGCCATCTCACCGACCATGGTGCCCGGACCAGCCACGCTGGCCAGCGCCGCCCCGACGGCATCGCGCAGGATGGTCTTATGCTGCTGGCTCGCGTCGTCCGCCGCCACCGGCCAGCCCTTGAGGTCCAGCAGCGCCAGCCTGGCCGCCTGCTTGTCATGCAACCGCGCCTCGACCTCCCTGGCGAACAGCGAGGCAGGCTGCACGCCGTCGGCATGCGCCGGCGGCGCGCTCGGTACTGCTCCGAGCGTCACGCACAGCCGGCGCTGCGGACCCGGCAGGATCAGGGCCGCGAGGACACATGGCGTGCCGGCCGCGTCGTTCAGGCGCAGCGTGACCGGGGGCACGTGGCCGCACATCGTCGCCGTGATCAGCGTCCGGCCGAGCGCATCGTGGTCGGCCGGAGCGATCAGATTGCTCAGCTTGCGCCCGACAAAGCGTTCCGCCGGCTCACCGAACCGCGCGGGGAAGGCGCCGGCCGCCCAGGTGATGCTGGCGTCCGGAGCGATCTCCACCAGCAACTCCGCCGCAGTGAAGGCGAACGTGATCATCCGCTCGCGCGACAGGGAACGGTCGGGGATGGCGGGGTCGGACATTCGCTCGGTCCTGGGTGAACCGTCATTGTCGCCCGGAAGGGTTGACGCCCGATGAACGAAAGTGCGCCAAAGAAACCTCTCCCGCGTGAGCGGGAGAGGTCGAGACGCGAAGCGTCGAGGGTGAGGGTGATCGGGTCGGCACACACCACGTCCGCACGATGCCCCGGGCGGTAGGAGCGTGCGTTCGGACTGACCGAAGTGTCCTGAGTGCCGACCCGATCACCCTCACCCTCGTGCGCTGCGCGCCCTCGACCTCTCCCGCGCGCAGCGCGGGAGAGGCTTTTTTTAGGCCCGGATCAGCTCGAGCAATGCCTCCTCGCTCAGCCGGCCGGCCACTTCCGAACCATCCAGCAACTCGGACGCCAGATCGCGCTTGTCCCGGTGCAGGCTCACGATGCGCTCTTCGATGCTGTCCTGCATGATCAGGCGATAGATCGTCACCGGCCGCTCCTGGCCGATGCGGTGAGCACGGTCCGAGGCCTGGTCCTCCACCGCGGGGTTCCACCAGGGATCGAGATGCACCACGTAATCCGCCGCGGTCAGGTTCAGCCCGGTGCCGCCGGCGCGCAGGCTGATCAGGAACAACGGCGCCCCGCCTGACTGGAACGAGGCCACGCGGCGCTCGCGCTCATCGGCCGGCGTGCTGCCGTCGAGGTATTCATAGCCGATGCCACGCGCGTCCAGCGCCGCGCGCACCAGTGCCAGGTGTCCGACGAACTGGCTGAACACCAAGGCCCGATGCCGGTTGCGCAGCAGTTCCTCGACCAGCTCCAGAACCGCATCCAGCTTGCTGCTGGGCACGCCCGCCGCGGCGTCGATCAAGGCGGGATTGCAGCAGGCGCGGCGCAGCCGGGTGATCTCGGCCAGGATCTGGATTTTCCTGCGGCCCTTGGGGGCATCCATCGCCTCGATGCTCTCCAACGCCCGCTGGCGCAGCGCTTCGTAGAAGGCGCGTTCCGCCTCGCTCATCTCCACCGTCACGGTTTGCTCGGTGCGTGGCGGCAACTCGCTCAGCACCGCGGCCTTGGTCCGGCGGAGCAGGAAGGGCCGGATCAACGCCCGCAAAGCCTGGCGGGCATGGGCGTCGCGGTCCCGCTCGATCGGTACGGCGAAGCGCCTCTGGAACCCCTCGCGCGAGCCGAGCAAGCCGGGATTTATGAAATGGAACAGGCTCCAGAGCTCGTCGAGATAGTTCTCGACCGGCGTGCCGGTCAGCGCGAGCCGGAAGCCCGCCTGCAAGGTCAGGCTCGCCTGGGCGCGCTTGGTTTCGGCGTTCTTGATTGCCTGCGCTTCGTCCAGCACCACCATCTGCCAGGGCCGGCCAGCCAGCGCCTCGGCGGTGAGGTGCAGCATGGTGTAGCTGCACACCAGTACGTCGTTCGCGGCCAGCCCGGCGATCAGGGCGGCGCGGTCGCTCGCCGTCGAGAAACGATGCGTCGTCAGGGTCGGGGCGAACCGCGCGATCTCCGCCTCCCAGTTCGGGCACACCGAGGTTGGCGCGACGACGAGGCACGGCCCCTCCGCCGCGCGGTCCAGCATGACCGCGATCGCCTGCACCGTCTTGCCCAGACCCATATCGTCGGCCAGGCAGGCTCCGGCGCCCCAGCGCGCCAGGCGGGCGAGCCAGACGAAACCCTCCACCTGGTAGTCGCGCAGTTCCGCCTGCAACGTGGGCGGCAGGGCCGGCGTCCAGCTTTCGGCGGAACGGATGCGGGCAACATGGCGCTTCCACGCGGCATCCGCCTTGATTTCGCCGGCCTCGCTCAGCACCGCGTCGAGCACCGGGGCGCCCAGCGCATGCACCCGGCGGCCGGCCTTGTGCGGTTCCGAGACGTTGGCGAGTTGCTGCAATTGCGCCTGCAAATGCCGGGTCAGCGCCACGAAGCGTCCGTCGCCCAGCGGCACGAACCGGTCACGGGCGCGGTCCAGGCGCTCCAGCAGGAAACGCATCTCCAGCACCTGGTCCTCGTCGAGCGCGACCGTGCCGTCTACGCTGAACCAGTTGCGGTCCTGGGCGACCCGCAGCCTCAGTTTGTCGGAGGTGACAGGGCTGACCTGCAGCTTGCGGCCTTCCGGCCACTCGACCGCAACGGGCCCGGCATAGGCCTGGAGTTCCAGCAGCAGCTCGAGGCTGCCCTCCAGGTCCTCGACGACCACCTCGTGCGAGTCAGCGCCGCCGCGATCGCGCAAGGTGGGACATGCCTCGATCAAGGCGCCACGTTCCGCCAGTTCGCGGGGCAGGTCCCGGTTGGCACGGACCTGCGTTCCGCCAATGGTCGCCAGCACGGAGCGTCCGCCCAGCCCCGCGACGTAGGCCGGCCCCTTGGCGCCGAACGGCCGCACCACCAGGGCAAGCTTCAGTCCCGCTTCATACGGCACGAGCTGCACGACGGGGGCGGACTGGGCCTCCAGCCCCGGCGGCGCCATTTCGGCGAGTTCGGCGCGGACCGGCAGCATCGGATTGTTCTTGCGCGCCATCGCGATCACCTGATCGCGCGCGGCGGCGGGCACGGTCAGGCCACTTGGCCCAAGGATCTCCTGGATCGCGAGCAAACGCTGCGGGAACTCGATCACCCGGTAACGCGCCGGCGTCTCGGCTTCCAGGAAAACCGTTGGCTCATCGGCGGTGTGGGACAACGCGATGCAATAGCCGTCCGGCGCCTCGGCGACCACCAGTTCCAGCGGATAGGCCACCAGCTCCAACGGTTGCGACCGGTGACGACGGTCGAACACCGTCGGATGGCCAACCAGGGCAGCGAGGGCGCGCGTCGTATCGAACTCGTAGAATTCCTCGCCATACCAACCGGTTTGCGATGTCTTGCGAATCGAGCGCAACGCCCTGCGATCTTGCTCCGTCAGGTAGTCAAGGCGCGGATCCTGCTCGTGCAGCCGCTTCATGGCGACCGGGCGGCCGTCGGTCCAGCCGTCGCGGCCCTTGGCCGATTGCTCCACCACGTCGATGATGTAGTCCTCGGGATCGACGAACCATGTCAGACGCTTGGCCTTGCGGGCCGCCGTGGCTTGCTCCGGCTTCCCGGTCTCTCCGCCGAGAAAGGCGTCCAGGCTCTCCAGCGCCCGTTCCCAGGGCGGGCGAGCCTGAACCAGCCGGGCGAACTCCACACCCAGGCCTTCCCCGGTCTCGGCGAGCCACGCCGTGTAGGCGCCGGGCGCCTTCGCCACCGCGGCCAGGATCTCGGCGTAGATACGGGCGAGCAACGGCAGCGCATCACGGAACCGGGTAAAGCGGGCGGCGAGGTCCGGCCGGTGCTCGCGCGCGATATCGGCGTCCACGGCGTACTCGGCCAGGGCAATGCAGGCGGCCGACAGCGGCTCGGCCGGCATCAGCAGGCGCAGGTGAGCCATGACCTGGCGCGCCTTCGCGTCCAGCCCCTGCACCAGCCAGAGCAATGCCTGCATCGCGCCATGGGCGCCGGCGCCGGCAGATTGCTCTGCCAGCAGGATATCAAGCGCGGCCTGCATCTCGGCATGCAACGCCGCGTCGTTGGCGCGCAGCAGGGCCATCAGGCAGAACACGGCGTGCGGGTCGTCCAGGAAGACCTTGCGCCGGCCAAGCGCTTTGCGATGCTGCTTGAGCGCGTCCCGGTAGTGCCGCAGCGCTGCCTCGTTACGGCCCTCGAGGAACGCGACGGCACCCTCCAGCGCGAGCCGCTCCGCGGCAGCGCCATCCGCGGTTTCGGCGATCGCGCGCCGCAGGTCATCAAGCCGGCCGGCCAGCAGGTCGTAGCGCAGCAGCACGGGCCGCAGGCCGGCGAAGCCTTCCTCTCCCTGTCGCGCGCGGTAGTAGTCCATCAGGGCAGGCAGATCGATGCCGGTCATGCCGGCCGCGGTGAGGGCGAAGAGCCTGGCCTTGAGCAAGGCGATCTGAATGACCGGATCGCGGCTGGCGAGCCAGTCAACCGCGAACGGAACCTCGGCGAAGGTGGTGGCCAGGCAATCGGCCGTGCGATACGCAGACCCCAACCCGTCCAGGAGATTGGCGCTGGCCACGAAGGCCGCCGCGTCGTTGGCATAGATCGCCAGCCGGATGGCCCTGTGCGCCGAATCGCGGTCGGCAGCTTGAACGACGCCGTAATAGATCACGGCGGCCTGCGCGGGAAACGTCCGCATGACGGCCGCGACCAGCGCCTCGGCGTGCTCTGACGCGGCGGCATCGACGGCGACGGGATGCAGCAGCGCGGGTAGGCATTCCAGCCTGTCGGTCAGCAACCCATCGGCGAGCAAATCATCGAGCGTAGCGTTGACGGTGCGGGCCGACCAAGCCTTGCCTTCGGGCGACGGCACGTGGGTACGGTTCACGCACTCCAGGAAGTCTATCTTGCCCACGGGCAGGAAGATCAGGCTTTTCAGGCGCAGGAGCAGCTTGGGCGCGGGCTCCAGGCTTGCGTAGCGGTCCCAAAGGTCGGCGGCAGATGAGCGCGCGGGGATGAAGTTCATCGATACATAGCAGCCGAACCGGGCCGATTCGCAAATCCGGCGTGGCGCGGCACACGCCCTGTCAGCCGCCGGCGAGCCGGGACCACAGTCGCGCGCAGTCCGCGTTTTCGCGGGCAAGCATGGCGCATTTGTCGAATCCCAGCTCGCCGAGAAGGGCTATGGCAATGTCAGCGAATATTTCCGCAGCCTGCTCCGCGAGGCCCAGGTCAAGGAGCAGGACGCCCGCCTTGAGGCATTGCTGCTCGAAGGCCTCGCCTCGAAGACCATCTCGCTGGACGGCAACTTTCGCCAGAAGCTGGAGGCCAAGGTCGAGCAGATCCTCGACAAATACAAAGATCGCGC
>DATHNI010000239.1:0-36031 GCA_035486135.1 Acetobacteraceae bacterium | reverse complement strand
CACCGTCATTGCGGGGCGCACAGCGCCGAAGCAATCCCCTGCCTGACGAGCGTTCCTCGGCTCCTCAGGCATGGGATTGCTTCGGCGCAGTGCGCCTCGCAATGACGGGAGGCTCGCGATTCCGGTCAGGGTGAAAACGCTCTGGCAGACTGATCGCCGCCGGCAACCATCGCGATATGCTCAGACGGGTTGGAATGCTTACCTGGACGAGTCAAGTCTTTGTCGTAAAATACTATCATTTCGGGTTCAAACCTTCACCTCGCCGTCATCACGCGGCCCGCGATAGCGCCTAGAAGCGGCGCATCGCATCACGGCCACCAAGGGGAAGACCAATGAAACGCACCGCCGCCCTGTTCGGCGCAGTACTTGCCGCGCTGGCCGCAGCGCCCGCGGCTTTTGCCGCCAACGCCGCGGATTGTCCGAATGGCGGCGTGGTGCGCTTCGGCGTCGAGCCGTACGATACCGCGGCCAGGCTGGTGCCGATCTATCAGCATGTCGGCAAATTGATCAGCGAGAAGCTCGGCTGCGACGTGCAGGTCTTCGTCACCACTAACTACAACGCCGAGATCGAGGCGATGCGCAACGGCAAGCTGGAGCTCGGCGAATTCGGACCGCTCGGCTACGTGCTCGCGCACCAGGTGGCGAAGGCCGAGGCAGTCGCCGCCTTCGGCACCAAGGACGGCAAGCCGGACACCTATTGGGCGAGCATCGTCACCTACCCCGGATCCGGCATCAAGACGGTTGCGGAAATCCGAGGCCATTCCTTCGCTTTTTCCGATCCGGCCTCGACCTCCGGCCATCTGTTCCCGGCTTACGCGCTGCGCAAGGCGGGACTGGATCCGGCCAAGGATCTACGGCCGATCTATGCCGGCAGCCACACCGCATCGTTTGAGGCGCTGTACAATCACAAGGTCGATGCGGGCGAACTGAACAGCGAGCAAGCGGAATCGGCGAAGCAGCGCGGGCACTTCAAGGATGGCGACCTGGTGTTCCTGTGGAAGTCCGATCCGATCCCGAACGATCCGATCGCCGTGCGCGGCGATCTTCCGGAAGGCTTCAAGCAGCGGCTGACGACGGTGCTGCAGACGCTCGACCTTTCCTCGCTGTCGGATGCGGACCGCAAGATCATGGTGGGCGAGAACATCATCCGCCTGGTGCCGCAGAACGACGCCGCGTACGACAACATCCGCGACCTGGTGAAGACGCTCAACATCGACCTGGCGAAGTTGAGCTGATCCCAATGCCGATGCAGAGCGCGGCGATGCGCCGGGCCATTCATGCGGTCGTTGTCGTGACCTGCTGTCTTTCGGCCGGGATGGCACGGGCGGCAGCGCCGGACTGTCCGAACGGGGGCGTCGTTCATTTCGGCGTCGTTCCCGGCGAGGACACCACGCAACTGCTGCCGATCTATGAGCGGATCGGCAAGCTGATCGCCGCACGGCTGGACTGCCGGGTGGCGACGCAGACCGGCACAAGCTACACCGCCGTGATCGAGGCGATGCGCGCGCATCGCATCGACATGGCAAGCTTCGGTGCGTTCAGCTACGTGCTGGCACACCAGGTGGCCGGCGCCGAGGCCGTGGCGACCTTCGCCGCCGCCGATGGGACGCCGGGCAGCTACTTCGCCACCATCACCACCTGGCCTGGCTCCGGCCTCACCACGCTGCAGGACGTCAAGGGCAAGGCGTTCGCGTTTTCCGATCCGGCATCGACGTCCGGACACCTCATTCCCACCTACGGCCTGGTCAAGGCCGGCATCGATCCGGACCAGGATATCAGGTCGTTCTACACCGGATCCCATACCGCGAGCTTCGAGGCGCTGCGCAACCACAAGGTCCCGGTCGGCGAATTGAACAGCACGGCGATCGCCGGCGCGGAACAAGCGGGGTTCTACAAGCCGGAGGACTACGTGACGTTGTGGAAATCCGCCCCGATCATCAATGGGCCGATCGCGGTACGCGGCGACCTGCCGGCCGGGTTCAAGGCGCGGCTTGCACAGATCCTGCGCACGCTGGACCTCAGCAGCATGCCGGCGAAGGACATGAAGTTCCTCGGACGCAGCACCAGCCGCGCGCTCGCGGCGGTGGACGACCACAGCTATGACGGCATCCGCGATGTCGTCTCGGTGCTGCATCTCGACCTGAGCAAGATGCAGGAATGATGCAAGCCGCGATGGCGACAGGCATGATCGAGGCCGCAGGTCTCGCCATGCGTTATCCGACGGGTCGGCTGGCGCTGGACGATGCGAGCCTGACCGTCGAGCCCGGCGAGCTGGTCGTGGTGCTAGGCCATAACGGCAGCGGCAAATCCACCCTGCTGCGCTGCATCGCCGGCCTGCTGCGTCCCACCGCGGGGTTGGTGCAT
Source organism: Acetobacteraceae bacterium (assembly GCA_035486135.1). Taxonomy (GTDB): domain Bacteria; phylum Pseudomonadota; class Alphaproteobacteria; order Acetobacterales; family Acetobacteraceae; genus JASHVB01. The sequence goes on along the minus strand of DATHNI010000239.1, from coordinate 33,667 downwards.
GTCGCCGGGCAGGAACTGACGCGGCTGACCGGCCGCAAACTCGCCAATGCGAGGATGGCATTGGGCATGGTGTTCCAGCACGGCCATCTGGTGCGGCGGCGCAGCGTGCTGGCGAATGTGCTGTGCGGGACGCTCGGCCGGCATCGCGGCGTTGCCAGCGCTTTCGGTGCGTTGCCGTGGTCGGAAGCCGACTTCGCTAGCGCCTGCCTGGACGCGGTGGGGCTGGCATCATTGGCGCACCAGCGTGCCGATACGTTGTCGGGCGGCCAGGCGCAGCGTGTCGCGATCGCGCGGGCGCTGGCGCAACGACCGAAGGCGATGCTCGCTGACGAACCTGTTGCCAGCCTCGATCCCGAGGCGGCGGAGGAGATCATGCGCCTGCTGCGCCGCCTGGCGTCGCATGACGGGCTGCCGGTGGTGTGCGTGCTGCACCAGCCGGAGCTTGCCCGCCGCTATGCCGACCGCATCCTGGGCCTGCGCCAGGGCCGCACGATGTTTATAGAGCAGGCTTGCAACGTTGGGGAATACGAGGTGGCGGCATTGTACGAAGGGACGTCGGCTTGAACCAGATCGGAAGGGACGCCGGTGTGAACCAGATCGGAAGGGATGCCGGCATGAACCAGATCGATCGCATCGGGCTGGCGGTGCCGGCGCGCGCAACGCAGCCTGTCCCGCGTGGCAATCGCGCGTTGCCGTTCCTGGCGCTGTTCGTGTTCCTGGTGATCCTGGGGCAGGCGGCAATCGTGGTGCAGGCGCGGCCGCAAGACCTGATCTCCGGCGTGCACGGGATGGCGGACATCCTGCGGCGGTCGTTCCCGCCTGACTTCTCGCATATCGGCGATACGTTCGAACCGGCGCTGGAGACCGTCGATATCGCGTTGTTCGGCACCACGGCCGCGGTGCTGATGGCACTGCCGCTCGCCGTCCTGGCTGCGCGCAACACCACGCCGGGGCGCGTGTTCTATGCGGCGGCGCGTGGCATCATCGCGCTGTGCCGCTCGGTGCCCGACCTGGTCTGGGCGCTGTTGTTCGTGACCGCTGTCGGGCTGGGGCCATTCCCGGGCGCGCTCGCGGTGTCGGTGCATTCCATCGGCATGCTGGGCCGGCTGTTCGCCGAAGTGGTCGAAGACATGGACATGGGCACCGTCGAGGCGCTGACCATGAGCGGCGCATCGCGGCTACAGGTGTTCAGCCACGCGGTGGTGCCGAGCGTGCTGCCGTCATTGCTCGGCATCGCGCTGTACCGGCTGGACGAAAACATCCGCGCGTCACTGGTGCTCGGGTTCGTCGGCGCCGGCGGGCTGGGTTTTCAATTGCTGACCGCGATGAATTTGTTCCAGTACAGAACGGTGTCCCTTCTGCTGATCGTGACGTTCGTCATCGTGATCCTGACCGAGCGGCTGTCCGCCGCGCTACGCGCCCGCATCGCGTGACAACAAAAGAAACCTCTCCCGCTACGCGGGAGAGGTCGAGGCGCCCTTGCGCCGAGGGTGATCGGGTCGGCACACTGCATAAGACTGCCGCGTGCCGGCCCGATCACCCTCACCCTCACCCTCGTGCGCTACGCGCCCTCGACCTCCCCCGCGCAGGGGGAGAGGTTTCTTTATTTCTACCGCGCGACCACGCGCCGGTACAGATGCCACGTCGCGTGCCCCAGCACCGGCATCACGATCACCAGCCCGAGCAAGCACGGGATCGACCCGATCACCAGCCCCGCTGTAACGATCACGCCCCACGCCGCCATCGGCAGCGGGTTCGCGACAACCGCCTGGATCGACGTCCACACCGCCGTTTCCATCTTCACGTCGCGATCGAGCAACAGAGGAAACGATACGACGCTGATCGCCAGTGTGAGCAATGCGAACAGGAACCCGATCCCCACCCCCAGCACGATCATCGTCCAGCCCGAAGCGGTAGTGAAAACATCATGCGCGAACGCGGCAATCGACACCGGCGGCTTCGGCCCGAGTGTCAGCACGTAGATCGCCTCCGCCGTCACCATCCACAGCAGGAAGATCGCAATCAGCAACAGGCCAAGTCCGATGATCGGGCCGATCGACGGCGAGCGCAGCACCCCGAACGCATCGATCCACGTCACCTCCCCGCCCAGCTCCCGTCGTCTGCTCATTTCATTCAGTCCGACCGCGGCGAGCGGTCCGACCAATGCGAAGCCGGATGCGAGCGGAAACAGCAGCGGCACAACGCCATAGCCGGATGCCAGCCGCGCCAGCACAAGGCCGACCAGCGGGTAGATGACACACAGGAACACAACGTCCGTGCGGTTGGCGGCGAAGTCGGCGAGGCCGTTGGTCAGTGCCTGCCCCAGGTCGCCCATCCCGATGCGGCGGACGGTGACGGCGCCGGCCTGGCGGTTCTCCTGCCAATACTCCTCGCCGCTGGCCGAACCCACCGTGTGAAATGCACGATCGAGCCGGTCCCCAATCCATGCGATAGGGCTTTGGATCAGCATTGTTCGTCCCTCCCGAACTTGTGTTGCGAGGGACCGCGGGTCAGGTCGTGGCGAAACGCCAATAAGTCTGCGGTCACGCCACCGAGCCGCGACCACTACACACCAACACCATAGGCCGGGCGTCGCCGTTGGAGGATCACAGCGCCGTGAGCAAGGACGCGCTATGGGCAAAGACGCGCCGTGAGCAAAGACGCGCCGTGAGCAAAGACTGGGAACGTGGATCCGACTGGAGGATAGTACGCGCTATCGATGGAGCGCGATTCATGCCGCCCCGGTCATTGCGAGGCGCGCGGCGCCGAAGCAATCCCCCGCCTGACGAACGTCCGTCGGCTCGTCAGGCAGGGGATTGCTTCCTTGGGTCAAGCCCGAGGACCGCTGTGCGCCTCGCAATGACAACATCCGTCTCGTTCGAGCCAGCCGTAACGACCGGGAGAACCACCGATGCCGATGTGGCGGACCATCCTGCTGACGCTGCCGATCCTGGCCGTGTTCGGGATCGCCGTCTATTACATGGTGTTCGCCTGGCACCTCGGCGGCAACGTGCGGATCGGCGCGGCGGGCTGGATCGCGATGGTGCTCGGCGTGGTGTTCACCCTGGCGCTGGCGGCCGTTCTGGTGACGCTGTTGCTGCGGCCCGATCCGGACGAAGATTGAGCCAACTGTCGCGCGGCATCCGCCCCTGCTACTGAATAGTGCGTCACGTTCCCCCGGAGACAGCGCATGGACGTCGAAGCGCGCCTGCAACGCATCGAGGCCGATCTGGAACTGCTGTTGCCGCTACGGCGCCTGGCAGCGCCCGCGGCGCCCGACATGATCGAGGAGTGGGCGCGCGTATCGATGATGCTGCTGCGCCTGTCCGCGGTGGCCGGCACGTTGTGCGCGGTTGCCGGCGTGCCCGGCGACCTCGCGCGGCGCTGGGTGATGGCTATGGTGGGACCGCAGCCCGATCCGGAGTTGGGTCCGCTGACCGAGCAAGTGATGGACGCGTTGCTGCTGGCCAATGGCAACATGGCCGGCTCGGCCTGATGCATGAGCGCTTGGGACACGCTGGGAGCCTCACAATGACAAGTGAGGAGGCAGTTGGCTGCCTCGCACCGCAATGACTGTCGCTCCGGGCATGACACGACCCGCTGTCCACACACTCCCAGACCTGCTGGGTCCCGCCCTGGACCTGGTCTTCGTGGGCATCAACCCATCGGTATTCTCGGTAACCCAGGGCCATTATTTCGCGCGCAAGATCAACCGATTCTGGCCGTGCTTGTCACGCTCCATACTCAGCCAGCCGATCCGCCGCGCGCTCGGCGTGGAACGCCTTGAACCGCACCACGATCGCCTGCTGCCCGCGCACGGCATCGGCTTCACCGACGTGGTGAAGCGTCCCACCGCGAAGGCCGCGGAACTCGGTCGTGACGAATTTGCCGCGGGAGCCGCGGCGCTTGTCGCCAAGCTCGAACATTACCAACCGTGCGTTGCCTGCTTCCAGGGCATGATGGGTTACCGACCTTTCGCCGCCGTCCTCGGATCGACTGGGCGCACCATGACATTGGGTGCGCAACCGCTGCTGCTGGGCCGGACGCAGGTGTTCGTCGTGCCCAGCCCGAGCCCGGCGAACGCGCATTTCACCCCGGCGCAGCAGACCGAGTGGTACGATAACCTGGCGGCTTACCTTCAGATCGCCTCGCGCAACAACGCGACCGACTTGCGCACGCCGTCCAGCGGTGGCAGCAACAGGTCTTCATGCTCGATCGACAACACGTCGTCGTAGCCGGCCAGGCGCAGCAGGGCACAAAACTCCTTCCACCAAAGCACGTCATGACCATAGCCGAGGGTCACGTAACTCCACGACCGCTCGCGTAGCCGATCCACCGGCTTGGTATCGATCCGGCTGTTCACCCCGCTGGTAACAGGATCGATCCGCGTGTCCTTGGCATGCACATGATAGATTGCGTCGCCCAGGGCACGCGTCGCGGCCAGCGGATCGGCGCCCATCCAGAACAAATGGCTCGGGTCGAAGTTGGCACCGACCGCCGGCCCCACCGCCTCGCGCAGGCGCATCAGCGTTTCCACGTTGTAGACATTCTGCTGGCCGTGCAGCTCGATGCACAGTTTCGTCACGCTGGCGGCCTGCGCCTCCGCGACGAGGCCGCGCCAGTACGGGATCACCATCTCGTCCCATTGCCATTGCAGCACCCGCGCGGCCTCCGGCGGCCAGGCGGTGGTGACCCAATTAGCATTCGCGTCGCCCGGCCCGCCGGGACAGCCCGACATCAGCACCACGCGCGACACGCCGAGCATGCCCGCCAGGTGGATCGTCTGCGAGGCAACCGCCCGATGCCGCCTGCCATTTTCCCCCGGGTGCAACGGATTGCCGGAACAATTCAGCGCGCTGATGGCCAGCCCGTGGTCACGCACCGAATCGACGAATGCCGCCCGCGCCGCCGTGTCTTCCAACAAAGCTCCGACATCCAGGTGCGGTGCGTTGGACCAGTTGCCGCAGCAGAATTCCAGCGTCTCGATGCCAAGCTCCGCGGCAGTTGCCAGCAACTGGTCGAACGGCAGGTGCGCGAGGCTGTCTGTCACCAGGCCGATGCGCATGGTCGTCGCTCCTTCACGTCAAACGGATGGTGGCGCCGGTGCGCGCCGACTCGGTCGCCGCGTCGGCCAGCAATAGAGCGCGCAGACCGTCATCGCCGTTGGGCAGCGGCGCGGCGCCGTGCGTTACGGCGGCGATGAACGCGTCGAGTTCGGCGCGATAGGCGGCGGCGTAACGTTCAAGGAAAAACGGTAGCACAGGATCGCTGACGAAGCCGCCCTCGTTGGCCAGCTCCACCGTCGACGCGTTGACGTTGCCGGCGCGCAACAGGCCCTTCGCGCCGTGCACCTCGATGCGCTGGTCGTAGCCGTAGGTCGCGCGGCGCGAGTTGGAGATCTGGCACAACTTGCCGCTGGCGGTCCGCAGCGTCACCACCGCGGTGTCCACGTCGCCCGCCGCACCGATTGCCGCATCGACCAGGCAGGACGCGGCGGCGTGCACCTCTACAGGCTCCTCGCCCAGCAGGAAACGCGCCATGTCGAGGTCGTGGATCATCATGTCGCGGAACAATCCGCCCGAGGTCGCGACATAGGCCGGCGGTGGCGGCGCCGGGTCCCGGCTGATGATGGTCAGCAACTCCACAGCCCCGATCTCGCCGGCGTCCAGGCGGCGTTTCAACATGAGGAAATGCGGATCGAAGCGGCGGTTGAATCCCACCATCAACGCGACGCCGGATCGTTGCACCACGCGCAGGCAGGCGCGCACGCGTTCCGCTGCCAGATCGATCGGCTTTTCGCAGAAGATGGCACGTCCCGCGTAGGAGGCACGTTCGATATAGCCGGCATGCGTCGGCGTCGGCGAGGCGATCAGCACGGCGTCGGCTGTGAACGCTTCCTCCAAGGTCACTGCCCGGGCGCCGCACGCCTTGGCCAGCGCTTCGGCTGCCGCGGCATCCACGTCCGCCACCCCGACGAGGTGCGCGGACGGATTTGCGGCGATGTTAGCGGCGTGGATGCGACCGATCCGTCCGGCGCCGATCACGGCAATGCTCAGCATGGCTTCTTCTCCCCGTCGTGCCCGGCGGCGCTGTGTCATGCCGACCCCGCCATCATGTCCGACCCCACCGTCATGCCTGGCGTCGCATCGTCATGCCCAGGCTTGACCCGGGCATCTATCGCGGCACGGTGCCGGTGCAGATGCCCGGGTCAAGCCCGGGCATGACGGTGGGGTCGGGCATGACAATGCGACGCCGGGCGTGACGGTCGTGTCCGGCACGATAAAGCCGGGCCGGGCACAAACGAAGCGACGTCCTACACGAGGAAGCGACGCCAGGCACGACGAAACGACGCCGGGCACAATGAATGAGAGAGGAAGCACCAATGGGCACGCTCCGACTGACCATGGCGCAGGCGTTGGTGCGCTACCTCGCCGCGCAACATGCCGGGATCGACGGCGTGCGACAGCGCCTGTTCGCCGGTGTGTGGGCGATCTTCGGCCACGGCAACGTCGCCGGACTGGGCGAGGCGCTCGCGGCCCACCGCGCCGACCTGCCAACCTTCCGGGCACACAACGAACAGGCAATGGCACTGGCAGCGATCGGCTTCGCCAAGGCGATGCGCCGCCGTCGCATGATGGCCTGCACAACATCGATCGGTCCGGGCGCCACCAACATGGTCACCGCCGCCGCGGTGGCGCATGTGGACCGGCTGCCGGTGTTGCTGTTGCCGGGTGACGTTTTCGCCTCGCGCCGTCCCGACCCGGTCCTGCAACAGGTGGAAAGCTTCGCCGACGGCACCGTCTCCGCCAACGACTGCTTCCGTCCGGTGTCGCGCTATTTCGATCGCATAACGCGGCCGGAACAGATCCTGGCTGCCCTGCCACGCGCCCTGTCCTTGCTGACCGATCCGGCGGAATGCGGGCCCGTCACGTTGGCGTTGTGCCAGGACGTGCAGGCCGAGGCATTCGACTATCCCGAAACATTCTTCGCAGCGCGCACGTGGCACATCCGCCGCCCACGCCCCGACGACACCGAACTGGCCGAGGCCGCCGCGACGCTTTGCTCCGCGCGGGCACCGCTGATCATCGCCGGGGGCGGCGTGCATTACGCCGACGCGACCGCGGCGCTCGATCGTTTCGCAACCAGGCACGCCATTCCGGTTGCAGAAACCCAGGCCGGCAAGAGCGCGCTGCCGCATGACCACGTATGCAATCTCGGGGCGATCGGCGTCACCGGCACGTCGGCGGCGAACCAGGCCGCAGTGGACGCCGACGTGATCCTCGCCGCCGGCACAAGGCTGCAGGATTTTACCACCGGGTCGTGGGCGCTGTTTCGCAACCCGGCGCGGAAATTCATCGCGCTGAACGTGCAGGCGTTCGATGCGGGCAAGCGCCACATGCTGCCGCTGGTCGCTGACGCGCGCGAGGGCCTCGCCGCGCTGGACACGGCGCTGGCGGATTATCGGGCGCCGGAATCGTGGCAGGCACGCTCGCGCGCCGCAGTGGCACGATGGCGCATCGAGGCGCAGGCGGTCACCGCGCCCTCCAACGCCGTGCTGCCGTCGGATGCGCAAGTGATCGGGGCGGTGCAACGCGTCGCTCCGCCCGGCGCGGTCGTGGTGTGTGCCGCCGGCGGACTGCCGGGCGAACTTCACAAACTATGGAACGCACGACAGGCCGGCACCTATCACCTGGAATACGGCTATTCGTGCATGGGCTACGAGATCGCCGGCGGCCTGGGCGTGAAACTGGCGCGGCCGGACCGCGAGGTGATTGTCATGGTCGGCGACGGCAGCTACCTCATGTTGAATTCGGAAATCGCCACGTCGGTGATGCTGGGTCTCAAGCTGACGATCGTGCTGCTGGACAACGCGGGCTTCGGCTGCATCGACCGCCTGCAACGGGCCACCGGTGGCGAGTCCTTCAACAACCTTCTGCAAGATTGCACTGGCACGGCGCCCGCTATCGATTTTGCCGCGCACGCCACCAGCCTCGGAGCGATTGCGGAACATGTGCAGGGGATCGCCGAACTGGAAGCAGCATTGCAGCGCGCCTTTTCCGCCCAACGCACATCCGTCGTTGTGCTTCGCACCGACCCGCGCATAGCGACGGAAGCGGGCGGCCACTGGTGGGATGTCGGCGTGCCGGAGGTGTCGGACCGGCCGGCGGTAAATGCGGCGCGCGCGGACTTCGAAGCGCAACGTGCCGCGCAAGCCCTGGGGGAATGACGCATGATCCGCATCGGCGCCAACCCGATCGGCTGGTCGAACGACGATTTGCGCGAACTCGGTGGCGAGACGCCGTTGGAAGCCTGCCTGTCCGAAGCGCGCCAGGTCGGCTATGCGGGCATCGAACTCGGCCACAAATTCCCTCGCCGCGCCGAAGCCTTGCGTCCCTTGCTCGCAACACACGGATTGGACCTGGTATCCGGCTGGTATTCGGCGTTGTTGCGCACGCAAACCGTCAACGCTGAACTCGCAGCGCTGCGCCCGCATCTCGACCTGCTGAAGGTGATGGGCTGCAACGTCCTGGTGTTCGCCGAGACCTCCGGCGCCGTACACGGCGACCGCGCCACACCGTTATCCCGCCGTCCGGTCATCGCCGATTCCGAGTGGCACGCGTTCGCCGCCAAACTAACAGAATTGGCCGACGCCGTTGCGGCAGAGGGTGTCGCGCTCGCCTACCATCACCACATGGGCACGGTCGTACAAACCACTGCGGACATCGACCGGCTCATGGCGATGACGGGTCCGTCGGTGAAGTTGTTGCTCGACAGCGGCCACGCCACGTTCGCCGGCGCCGATCCCGCTGCCCTGGCCCGGCGGCACCACGCACGCATCGCGCATGTCCATTGCAAGGATGTCCGCGCCGCGGTCATGCGGGAAGCACAAAGCAAAGACTGGAGCTTTCTCGATTCCGTCGTCGCCGGCGTGTTCACCGTGCCGGGCGACGGCAGCGTGGATTTCGCCACCATGCTGCGCGAACTGCCGGACTATGACGGGTGGCTGGTGGTGGAGGCGGAACAGGACCCGCTCAAAGCGCACCCACTGACTTATGCTCGGATGGGATACGCGAACCTGCGGCGCTTCGCGACGGAGGCGGGCCTGGCGGCAGAGCCAGCGCCTGCATCACCGACCGGCGCAACGCCGCCTCGCTGAACCGCGCCCGTGCATAGTCGATCTGCGCCGCGCAGCGCCGCTGCCACAACGCTTCATCCTGCAACAGCGCGCACACCGCATCGGCAAACGATGCCGCGTCATCGCACACGTGAGCCGCATCCGCTATGTTCGGCAACCCTTGCGCGCCCACCCGCGTGGTGACCAGCGGCACGCCGTTCTTCAGCGCCTCCGCCACGTTCAGCTTGACACCGGCGCCACATCGCAACGGCACCGCAGCGACCCGAGCGTTCCGATAACACTCGTTCAGTTCGTCATCGCTGACATCGGCCATCACGCGCACCGCCGCATTGGCCAGCCCACGCACCCGCGCGGCCGGGTGCGAACCGACAATCGACAGCGTCGCATCGGCAACCCGAGCCCGCACCAGCGGCAGCACGTTGGCAACGAACCAACAGGCCGCGTCTTCATTCGGCGCATCGGCAAATCCTGCGGCAAACATCATTTCGTGCCCGGCCGGCGCGGCCCGCGCCTCACCGAAGCTTTCAAAGCAATACGGCACCAGCGCGTGTGCGGTCACGCCGGGCGCCATGGCGCGCACCCACTCTGCCGCGTCCTCCGACAGGTACAGCGCGGCATCCGTGCCCAGCCACAATGCCCGCTCGCGCTCCTCCATGCGGTCCGCCGCTTGCAGCAGGCGTTCATCGCGCGTCACCGTGCCCCGCATCCGCATCCGGCTGAAATGCAAATCCACGCCGTAATACAACACCCGAGCCCCACTATGCGCCCGCACCGCCGACAGGTACGCCTCCGCGACGTCCGGTCTGCTCAGCACAACGACATCAAGTCCGGCGCCATGCTTGCGGACCCATGCGGAAAACGATGCATGGTGTGGGCCATACACGACTTCGAGGCCGCGATCCTGCAACGCCCCGACATCGCCCGCACGAAACATCATGTCGTGCTGCCAGAACTTCACCGCCATGCCCTCGGCCAGCAGTGCGTGGACCAGGCACAGGATCGCGCGCGAGTCGGCCTCGCGGTCCGATTCCCGCACCTGGTGATCGACCACCAGCACCACCGGCCGATGCCGTGCGTTCTCCATCAGCGCGGGAGCGACGCATGCCGGCGCCACAAGGCGTAATCGGCGCGCATGCCGCCACAGCGGAATTTGCCGATGCAGTTGCAGCGCGCAGTCCCACCATGCCACCGGCACCACGCGCCGCAGCAGGCCCCTCGCCACCGGTTGACGCTCGCGAAACGACCGTGCCAGCGCGCGCCGGAGCCGGACCAGCGTGCCGGCCAGTCCCGCGAGAGCGCGTACGCGCGGAACACGACGCACGACGACGTGATCGCCCGGCGAACGCTGAGTAAAGCTCACGAGAACCTCCGTCATGCGGCGGCCCTCGTGACCCTGGTGCGGTTGATCGGGCGGAGGGCGCGGTTACCCTCCTACCGAACGATGATTAAGCGCCGCTTAACGCCATCCGGGTACGCGCGCTTCCCGACGCGATTACCGCGCCTTGAAATCCGGCAGCCGGCGTTCGGCCATCGCCTTCACACCCTCACGGAAATCTTCTGTGTTGCGCAGCCAGTTTTGTTCCTCGTATTCCCGCTCGGTGGCCGCCGCGACCGCATCCGCCAGGCCGCGCCGCAGGGTTTCCCGGGTCGCCACGATCGCCAGCGGCGCCGACTGCGCGATCTCGGTGGCGACCTCTTTCGCCTTCGCACGCACGTCTTCCTGTGCCACACAGTAATCCGCCAGGCCGAGCGCCAACGCTTCCTCACCGGTGATGCGCCGCCCGCTATACATGAGCCACGACGCCTTCTGCATCCCGATCAGCCGAGGCAGCGTCGCGGTCAGGCCAAAGCCCGGATGAAATCCCAGCCGCGTGAAATTGACGGCGAAGCGCGCGTCCGGACAGGTGACGCGAAAATCCGCCATCACCGCGAGGCCGACTCCGGCGCCTACCGCGGCGCCATGCACCGCCGCAACGATCGGCTTGCCGGTGCGCCAAAGCCGCTGTGCCTCCTTGTAGAGATGCCGGCCACGCTTTGTTCCGGTGCCGACGCCATCGGGGCCGCGGCTGCTGAAATCCGCGCCGGCACAGAAATGCTTGCCGTCGGAACACAGCACGACGGCACGCACTTCGGGCGTGCGGTCGAATTCCTCCAGCACGTCGGCGATCTCCGCCACCATGTCGGTATCGACGAAGTTGTTCGGCCCGCGGCGGATCTCGATGGTGGCGACGATGCCGTCCCGGCTGACGGCGATATGGTCGAAACTGTCCTGCATGGCGCGTTTCCTGGCCTTTCGTTCGCTTGCACTGCGTGCCAGCCTACGCCGCCTCACCCGATTGCGGGAGAGGGGCCACATGGAGGGAACCAACATGCCGCTGCTCAACCGCGACGGTGTCGGCATCTACTACGAATCGCATGGCCAAGGCCCGGCGATCCTGCTCAGCCACGGCTACAGCGCGACGTGCCGCATGTGGGACGGCCAGATCGCCGCGTTGCGCGACCGGTTCCGCGTCATCGTATGGGACATGCGCGGCCACGGCCAGAGCGACGTGCCGGCAGATCCATCGGCCTATTCGGAAGCCGCGACGGTCGGTGACATGGCGGCGCTGCTGCAAGCCTGCGAGGTGGAGAGCGCGGTGATCGCCGGCCTGTCGCTCGGAGGCTATATGTCGCTGGCGTTTCATTTACGCCATCCCGCGCGGGTGCGCGCGCTGATGCTGTTCGACACCGGTCCCGGCTTTCGCAACGATGCCGCGCGCGACACATGGAACGCGCGGGCGCGGGCACGCGCGGACGAACTGGATGCGCGCGGCTTCGCGGCGTTGGGCAGCAGCGACGAGGTGCGCATGAGCCAGCACCGCTCGCCCGCGGGCCTGGCCGGCGCGGCGCGCGGGATGCTGACGCAGCAGGATGATTCGGTCATCCGCTCGCTGGAAACGATCCGCGTGCCGACTCTGGTGCTGGTGGGTGCGAACGACACGAACTTCCTCGCGGCCACCGATTACATGGCGGCGAAAATCCCGGGCGCGACGAAGGTGACGATCCCGGATGCCGGCCATGCCTCGAACCTGCATCAGCCGGCGGCGTTCAGTCGGGCCGTCGAGGGGTTTTTGGTCGGATTGCAGTAGGCGCGACGCCGCGTTCAGTCGGGAAGGAAATCTTCGCTCATGGCCTGGTCGAACGTGAACGGGCAATCCTGCGGAAATGTCGCACGGGCAAAGCCGGTCTCACGCACCGCCTCCACCCTGGCGAGCCGATAAGCAGTCATCATGGCTGATTCGATTTGTGCCTTGAGACTAGGGTTGTCTTTCAGATGCTCCTCGAGACGCAGGCGCTGTTCCTCGATGCTTGCACCCCAACTGTTGCCGCGTAATCCAGGCTGGAATTGCCACTTCAACAGATGCAGCAGCAGCACTGCCAGGCGGTTGATCAGTTCACGCTTCTCGCTCCGCCCCATGCTCTCGATCTCTTCCGCGATGTTCTCGATGTCGGCGCTGTCAAGCTTGCCCGCCCGCAGCAGGGCAGCCTGCTCATTGGCCCAGGCGTAGAAATCCTGCTCGTAGAGACTGTTCGACATGGTCCTGTCCTTCGGGACATCCGGAGCGAAGCATTTTACCGAACCCCACCGGCGCGCGAAAGGTGCGGGTGATATGGCCATCCGCCACATCCCCGCGATAGGCTTGCTGATCGCGCCTCGGCGCCCGGGAGGGAACGCAGCACATGAACTTCGACTTTGCCGCCAAGCACGAACAGATGCGCGATGAGGCGCGATGGCCGCAACGCCGGCGAGGTGAGCCATGACCCATCCACTGGAAAGCTTCTTCTGGCCGCAATCGATCGCGGTCCTCGGCGCCTCGCCTGATCTGCACCGCATCCGTGGCCGGCTGCTGCACCAGTTGCGCGAGAACGGCTTTCCTGGCCGCATCCTGCCGATCAACCCGAGCTACCAGGAGATCGAGGGCCTGCCGTGCTACCCCTCGATCGCGGCGGTCGGCGCGCCGGTCGATCTCGCCCTGGTGGCGATCCCCGCCGCCGGCGTGGCGCCCGCGCTGGAGGAATGCGCCAACGCGGGCGTGAAGAACGCCCTGATCATCAGCTCCGGGTTCGCCGAGGAAGGCGGTGCGGCGGGCGACATGCAGGCGTCACTGGTGGACGTCACGCAACGCACCGGCATCCGCGCCTGCGGTCCGAACTGCGAAGGCTACTACAATGCTTTGGGCAAGGTCGCGACGACGTTCAGCCCGACGGTGGAAACCAAGGACGACGACAGCCGCGTGCTGGTGTCCGAACGCCGCATCGGCGTGATCGCGCAATCCGGCGGCATCGGTTTTGCGCTGTTCAATCGCGGCAAGGCGGCGGGGATCGGATTTTCCTACGTGATCTCCACGGGAAACGAGGCCGATCTCAACATGGGCGACTTCCTCGACTACATGGTCGAGGACCGCCACACGCACGCCGTCATGCTGTTCTGCGAGGCGGTGCGCAACGGCCCGAGTTTCGTTGCGGCCCTGGCCAAAGCGCGCCGCGTCGGCAAGCCGGTGATCGCGATCAAGGTCGGCCGCTCCGCAGCCGGCAGCCGCGCCTCCGCATCCCACACGGCATCGCTGTCCGGCTCCTACACCGCCTATCGCGCCGTGTTCGAACGTTACGGTGTCGTCGAGGCGGAGGATGCCGACGAAGCCGTGGCGATCGCCGGAGTCATCGTGAGCAATCCGTTGCCGAAAGGGCGGCGGGTCGGGATCATTACGCCCTCGGGTGGGGGTGGCGTTTGGATGGCGGACACGCTGTCGGCACACGGGTTGATCGTTCCTCCGCTGTCCGCCGCGATACAGGCGACGCTGCGGCCGCTGATGCCGTCCTATGGTGCGTCGGGCAATCCCGTCGATGTCACCGCGCAGGGATCGAACACCGCGCCGGCGGTGATGAGCGCGATGGAAAAACTGGCGGAGAGTGACGAGATCGACATGCTGGTGCTGATCACGTCGCTGACCAGCGAAACGCGCGTGTCGCTCGATGCGGAGCGTGTGCGTGCGGTCGCGGCGCGGTGTGCCAAGCCGATGACGGTGTGGACCTATACGCTGCCCAGCGCGTTCGGGCGCGAGAAGGCCTCGGGGTGCGGCTTGTTCGTGCACAGCGACCTGCGGAATGTGGGTGTCGCGCTGGGCAAGCTCGCGGGGTATGCCGAGGCATTGGCGCACCCGATCCCGGCCTTGCCGGCTGACGAAGACGTGACGCCGATCCCGCCTGGCCTGCCGCGCGTGTTGCCGGAACATGCCGCCAAGCAGGCGCTGGCAGCGTTCCTGCCGCCGTCCGCCGAGGCTTTGGCGACGACCGCGAAGGAAGCCGTCGAGGCAGCCGCAGCCTTGGGATTTCCGGTCGCGCTGAAAATCCAGTCGCCCGATCTGCCGCACAAGACCGAGGCCGGCGGCGTGCGGCTGGGCCTGACCGATGCGAAGGCGGTTCGGAATTCTTACGATGCGATGATACGCGACGTGCTGGCGTACAAGCCGGACGCGACGATCGACGGCGTGGTGGTGCAGCGCATGGCGCCGAAGGGCCACGAGCTGGTCATTGGCATGGTGAACGACGCAACGTTCGGGCCGCTGATGATGGTTGGATTTGGCGGCGTTACGGTCGAGTTGTTCGGCGACGTGGCGCACAGTCCGGCGCCCGTCGATGCGGCAGAGGCGGAACGGATGATCCGGTCGCTGCGGTCTGCCCCGCTGCTGACCGGGTTCCGCGGCAGCAAGCCGATCGACCTGGCGCCGCTGACCACATTGATCGCACGGCTGTCGGATGCGGCGCTGGCGCATGCGGACCGGATCGTTGAAATGGAGTTCAATCCGGTGATCCTGCATGCCGACGGTTCCGGCCTGACGATCGCCGACGCGCTGATCACGCTGAAGTTGTAATTTCCTCAGGCGGGAGCAAGCAAATTCACCGCGATGTTGTCGATCAGCCGTACTGTCCCGAGCTTCGCTGCCGCGATCAGGCGGGCGCCTGGCTGTGCCGCGGGCAGCGGCAGCAATGTCGGCCCATCGACCAACTCCAGATAGTCCAGCACGAAGCCGGCATCCGCCAGTCTGCGCCGCCCCGTCGCGAGTGGCTCCGTAGCCGGTCCACCCGCCGACAGGATACCGCCCAGGTCGCCAAGCACGGCATATAGCTGCGGCGCGACGGCACGTTCGGACGAACTCAGGAACTGGTTGCGCGACGACAGCGCGAGTCCGTCCGCGTCACGGACGGTGGCCACGCCCGCGATCTCGAGCGGCAGCAGCAGGTCGGCAACGACCCGCCGCACAACCTGCAACTGCTGCCAGTCCTTTTCACCGAAATAGGCTCGATCCGGTCGCACCTGACCGAACAACTTGGTACAGACGGTGGCGACACCGCGAAAATGGCCGGGGCGGGTTGCGCCTTCCCAGCGCTCGGCCGGCCCAGCCACGTTGATCGTGGTGGCATCGCCGAGCGGATACATCGTCGCCACGTCCGGCAGCCAGACGAGATGGCAGCCGGCCGCTTCCAATGCGGCAAGATCGGCGGCTTCGTTGCGCGGATAGCGAGCGAAATCCTCGTTCGGACCGAATTGCAGCGGGTTGACGAAGATCGAGGTCACGACGCCGGCGCCGCCCGACGCTGCCTCGCGCAGCAGGGCAAGATGCCCGGCGTGGAGCGCACCCATCGTCGGAACCAGCGTCAGCGCGCCGTAGCGGCTGCGCAACGTGGCGCACTGCGCGCGCAGTTCGTTGATTGTTCTGGTTGTTTGCATGCCGGCGACCGTACTGTGACTGATGCTGCGGCACAACCCGGCCAAGAGCGTCCGCACGAGGCCGGCTTGCGTTCCACGCAGCGGCAGCCCGTGATACTCATCTTCACGGCAGCGAATTTCCGTCATGCGGCCCGCATGATGAAGTCCACATGCACGGCGTCGTACGGGAACACCACACGTCCGTCCGGCGAACGATCCATGACGCCTGCCGTGAGCAAGGCGTGAACATCCCCGTGCACTGACTTCACGTCGCGCCCCGATCGCCGGGCAATCTCCCGGATCGCAAGTGGTCCTGCACCGGTCATCACCCGCAGCAGATCCCAACGCCTGGGAGTGATGATCTTCCATAGCATCTCTATCGACGGAAAGCTGATATGCGCGCCCTGTGCCTGTCCCCGGAAGGCGCGCAGTGTCCGCTCACGGACTTCCGTCTCCGAGGCGACCCCGATCGTTACCGTTGTCACACGACCTCCCAACGCCCGACCGCTGCCCAGAAGTCCTCAGCCAGCTGATCGAGCGAGACAAACTGGTAGAACTCCTCTCGTTCGCCGATATGGAAATGATCACCCTTTCCGGGTTCGTTGTCGAAACGCAGCACACACACCTCATTCACCACGAACGCGAGCCGATACTTGTAGCGGTGCAGGCTCCCGCGAAGTGGCGCCGGTACCTGCCAGATCACGACATCGACGAACCGATCCGCGCCCAGGACCAGCCTTTCTCGCAGCAACAGCTTTGCTGGTGTTGGCATTTACACCATCGGTCTTTGCTTAGTCAACCTTGACGGAACTCATTCAACAGGCGATCCAAGGATCCACGGGGAATGGTGCATGCTTCATGATGAAGGACCGGTAAATGTTCGAACTGTCCGAAGAACACCGCATGCTGCAGGACCTGGTGGCGAAGTTCGTCGACCGGGACCTGATGCCGTTGGAAAAGGCGGTGCTTGCGCGCGAGACGTCCGGCCAGAAATCCGCTCTTTCCGAAGCCGAAGAACACACGCTGCTGGAGAAGTGCCGCGAGCTCGGCCTGTGGGGGCTCGACGTGCCGGAGGAATTCGGTGGCGCCAACCTGCCGACCGTCGCGCTGGTAGGAGTCTATGAAGAACAAGGCCGCACCTGCGTGCCGTTCACCTTCCCGCCCGACAGCCCGAATCTGCACATGCTAATGGCCGTCGCCAACGACGAACAGCGCCGTAAGTACCTGGAGCCTTACGCGCGCGGTGAAGCGCAGTCGGCGATCGCGATCTCCGAACCGGGCGCCGGCGGCGATCCGGCCGGCATGACCACGCGTGCCGTCAAGGATGGCGGCGACTGGGTGATCAACGGGCGCAAGATATGGGTCAGCCGGGTGCCGCAGGCCGACTTTGTCATCGTCATGGCGCGCACCGGCGAGGGCAAGCGGCACGAAGGCGTCACCGCGTTCATCGTCGAGCGCGACACCAAGGGCTTCACCATCGAGCGCGAAATCCCGATGCTCGGCGGGCAGCGGACCTACGAACTGGTGTTCGAGGATTGCCGCATCCCGGAGACGCAGGTGCTGGGGCAACTGGGCAAGGGCTTTGCGCCGATGCAGTTGCGGCTGACCGTGCGGCGCGTGCAGATCGGCGCCTGGTGCATCGGCATGACGCGCCGCGCACTCGACATGATGGTAGAACACGCCAAGCAGCGTGTTACGTTCGGCGCGAGGCTGGCGGACCGCCAGGCGATCCAGTGGTGGATCGCCGAGGCCGCGATGAAAATCCACGCCTGCCGGCTGATGGTTTACGACGCGGCGGCAAAGGCGGATGCCGGCAAGGACGTGCGCACCGAGGCGTCGATGGTAAAGCTGTACGGCACCGAGATGGCGACGGAAACCATCGACCATGCCATGCAGACTTTTGGTGCGATGGGCGTGGCGAAGGAATTGCCGCTGCAACTGATGATGCAGAAAGTACGCACGATGCGGGTGTATGAAGGGCCGTCCGAAGTGCACCGCATGGTGATCGCGCGACGCATCATCGGCCGGTAAGAGGGGACTCGAACCATGTTACACCGCCGTACGCTCACTGCGATGCTTGCCGGCGCGGTCGTTGTGCCGGGCACGCTTCCGACGCAACCGAAGCACGCGACGGTGGCGTTCTATGGTAGCGTCGGCGCAACGCTGAGTTGGTACCAGGTCGATATCGATGGCGTTGTGCTGTCGAAGCAGGGCAGTGTCGCGTTGCCCGCGCTGGTGCAATACGCGTGGCGGCATCCGACACAACGCGTGCTGTATGTCGCGTCGAGCAACTTCGTGCCGATGGGCGCCGCCGGTGGCAGGCACGACGCAACAGCATTTCGCATCGATCCTGCCAGCGGTGCGCTGACGCCGCACGGCAATGCGATCCCGTTGCGGGCACGACCGATCAACATCACCGTGGACAGGGCAGGCCGCTATCTGTTGGTGGCCTATAACATTCCAAGCAGCATATCGGTGCACCGGATCAATCCGGATGGCACGCTGGGCGACGAAGTGAAGCAGGCTGCCGCGTTGGATTGCGGCATCTATGCGCACCAGGTCCGGGTGATGCCGGACAACAAGGCGATGATCCTGGTGACCCGTGGCAACAACGCGGCGGGTGGCAAACCGGAAGATCCGGGGGCGCTTAAGGTCAAGGCGTTCAGCGATGGGCAGTTGACCGACCGTGCCTCGATCGCGCCGAACAACGGTTACGGATTCGGGCCGCGGCATCTCGACTTTCACCCCACCCGACCCTTTGTGTATGTCTCGCTGGAACGCGAAAACCAACTGGACGTCTATCGTTTGCGTGCGGATACGCTCGACGCGAAGCCGATCTTCAGCAAGACCACCTTGGCGGAGCCAAACAAATTTGGCGCCGATCAGATGGTCGGGCCGATCCATATGCATCCCAATGGCCGGTTCGTGTATCTCGGCAACCGCAACAGCGGGGTGGCTGACTATCAGGGCAAGAAGGTCGCGCTTGGTGGCGAGAACAGCATCGCGGTGTTCGCGATCGATCAGCGCACCGGTGAGCCGGCGTTGGTTCAGAACATCGCCACGCACGGGTTCCATCCGCGCACATTCTCGCTCGACCCGAGCGGGCGCATGCTGGTGGTGACGAACCTGACCGCGCTGGCGGTGCGCGAGGGTGACGCGGTCAGGACGCAGCCGGCCACGATCTCGGCATATCGTATCGGCAAGGACGGCAGGCTGAGCTTTGTGCGGTCCTACGATATCGAGACCGGCAACGATACGCAGTTCTGGAGCGGCATGGTGGCGCTGTAGCGTCCTGCATCACGCCAAAGCGGCGCGGAACGCGGCGTTGGCACGCTCCGGGGCGTTCGGCATGCGCTCCACCGCGGCGAAATCGCCGCGCAACGACTTCAGTGCCGCGCGTTCGCTGGCGATTTCGACTGCCGTGCGCACGCCGCGTCGACGCAGCAGCCGCGCGGGCACACCGGAACCCTGCAATGCGTGCTGCAGCAGGAAGCCGGCCGCTATCAGCGGCAACGCGAGGAAGCCGCGGTGCCGGAACAGGCCCAACAGCATGCCCCCCACGGCGATACCTGCGGCGTTGGCTTCCAGCACTCGCTCGATGTCCCATTCGCGATCGAGTTCCGCCAGGCGTGCATCGATCTCTTCCGGATGCACCGCATAATAATGCACATTCTCCTCGATGCGGCGGCGTATCCGATGGTCGATCGCGGTATCGGCGCTCGGTGACCTGGGGGAATTGTCCGGCAGCAATGCAGACATCACAAATAAACTCCTCATTGAACCTCGGGGAAGAAATTGGCGGGCGCGGCAAGGTTGCACGACCGTGCGTCACGAAGCGGCGAGATCCGTCAGCCGCGCACCGCCCTTGGTCGCGGCGTCCCGAAGGTATACCACGTTGCGCGCCCCACCGGTGACCGCGTAATCTTACCCGCGAGTAGGGAGGGACCCGACATGGATCTGCGCTTCACCCCGGAGGAAACAACCTTCCGCGAGGAAGTCCGTGCCTTCATCCGCGACAACCTGCCGACCGACATCCGCGACCGCATGCGGCTCGGCCATGGCCCACGCAAGGAAGACACGGTGCGCTGGCAGCGCATCCTCAACAAGAAGGGATGGGCCGGGCTGTCCTGGCCGAAGGAATGGGGCGGTCCCGGCTGGACCTCCATCCAGAAGATGATCTTCCTGGAGGAGAACCAGGTCGCGCCGGCGCCGGAACTCTCGTCGTTCAACATCACGATGATCGGGCCGGTGCTGATCCAGTTCGGCACGGACGCGCAGAAGCAGCGCTTCCTGCCACGCGCGGCCAACCTGGATGATTGGTGGTGCCAGGGGTTCTCCGAGCCGGGTGCCGGATCGGACCTCGCCTCGCTGAAGACGTCGGCGAAGCGCGACGGCGATACCTACGTTGTGAACGGCCAAAAGATCTGGACGTCAACCGCGCATCATGCCGACTGGTGCTTCCTGCTGGTGCGCACCAACCCCAATGCGGCCAAGCGCCAGGAAGGCATCTCCTTCCTGCTGGTGGATATGAGGACACCGGGGATAACCGTGCGGCCGATCATCTCGATCGACGGCAGCCATCATCTGAACGAGGTGTTCTTCGACGACGTGAAGGTGCCGGTGAGCATGCGCGTTTATGAAGAGAACAAAGGCTGGGACGTGGCGAAGTTCCTGCTGGGCAACGAACGTACCGGCATCGCCCGGCTGGGAAAATCGAAGGAGCGGGTGAAAGCGGCGAAGGCGATGGCGCACGAGGTCAACGCCAACGGCCGCCCGCTGATCCAGGATGCCGCGTTCCGCCAACGCGTCGCCCAGCTTGAAATCGACATGCAGGCTCTGGAGATTACCCAGTACCGTGTCATCTCGGCGTACGACAAGGCGAAAGGCAGCGGGCGGCCGGATCCGCTGTCATCCGTGTTGAAGGTAAAGGGCACCGAACTGCTGCAGGCGACCACCGAACTGGCAATGGATGTCGCAGGGCCGCTGTCGATGCCGGTGTGGGCCGAGGAACTCGAGGCGATGAATGAGCAGGACGACATGCTGGAAGCCGCCAGCGCGTCCACCGGCAGCTACCTGTTCCTGCGCGCCGCGTCGATCTATGGCGGTACGAATGAAATTCAGAAGAACATCCTTACCAAAGCCGTGTTGGGGCTCTGATGGATTTCGAACTCTCCGACGACCAACGGCTGCTGCAGGATTCGATCACCCGCCTGTTAGGGGATCGCTATGCGTTCGAGCAACGCAAGGCCTACCTGAAAACGCCGGAAGGCTTTTCCCCTGCGATGTGGTCGCAATACGCCGAGCTGGGTTTGCTCGGCCTGCCGTTCGCCGAGGAGTACGGCGGGTTCGGCGGCGGCGCGCAGGAGGTCATGCTGGTCATGCAGGCCTTCGGCCGCGCGCTGATCCTGGAGCCATACCTGGCGACGGTCGTGCTGGGCGGCACGGCGCTGAAGCTTGCCGGCAGCGATGCGCAGAAG
Organism: Acetobacteraceae bacterium; assembly: GCA_035486135.1. Taxonomy (GTDB): domain Bacteria; phylum Pseudomonadota; class Alphaproteobacteria; order Acetobacterales; family Acetobacteraceae; genus JASHVB01. Next base: position 12,306 of record DATHNI010000239.1, on the reverse strand, counting down.
GCAGAGATCCTGCCGGCGATTGCCGAAGGACGCGTGAAGCTCGCCTTCGCGCATTCCGAGCGGCAGGCGCGCTATGACCTGACCGACGTGGTGACCACGGCGAAGCGCGGCGGCGGTGGCTGGGTGCTGGACGGGGCGAAATCCGTGGTGGCGCATGGCGAAGCCGCGGACAGACTGGTGCTGAGCGCCCGCACCTCCGGCGATCGATACGATGCAGACGGCATCACGCTGTTTCTGGTCGATACATCCGCGCCCGGGCTGGCGCGCCGCGGCTACGCCACGCGGGATGAGCAACGCGCGGCCGATGTGGCATTGTCGAATGTCACGGTCGGCGATGGGGAAGTGTTGGGCGAGGTCGGCAACGGCCTGGCGATCGTGCAGCGCATCGTGGAGACCGGCATCGCCGCCACCGCTGCCGAGGCGGTCGGCGCGATGGAAGCCATGCACAGCATGACGCTGGAATACAGCAAGACGCGCGAGCAATTCGGCAAGCCGATCGGCAGCTACCAGGTGGTGCAGCATCGGCTGGCGGACATGTTCATGACGATGGAACAGGGCCGTAGCATGGCGATGCTGGCGACGATGATGGTGGATCATCCGGAGGCCGAGGAACGCGCGCGCAAGATCGCCATGGCGAAAGTGGGCGTCGGCCAGGCGGGGCGCTACGTGTCGCAAAGCGCGATCCAGATGCATGGCGGGATCGGCATGACGGAGGAATACGCCGTCGGCCATTATTTCCGCCGCTGCATGGTGATCGAACGGTTGTTCGGCGATCCGGCGTATTATCTGCAAAGGCTGGCAGAGGACGTGGCGTAAGAGCCTGCGGGGAAATAAGTGCGCCGACGGTCACGCGGCGAAATTCCGTGTCATGGCCGGCCCATGGGTCGGGCCGAAGGGCCGCCCCGTGGGCCGGCCATGACACAGAAGGCGAGTACCAAGTCGCCGAGGGTCAATCTCCACGGCGGGAGAGTTTTACAGGGCTAACGCCGCGAGGGAGTTGTCCACACACGCCTCGAACGGAAGGGTGCGTTGCAATGCGCCGCCCGATAACATGGCGGCTTGCAGCCGGTCGAACCCCTCGCGTCGCAACACCGGATCCGGCGCATAGAGGCCCAGCGCGCGATAACGCTCGATCGCCGCGGCAAAGATCGGTTGCGGCACGTCTGGGAAGAACTCGGCAAGCGAGGCGGCCACCTCGGTACCCGAAGCCTCCGCGATCCAGCGCAGGACGCGGTATATGCCGCGCACCATGGCCGCAAATTCGTCGCGCCGCGCGGCCAGCACGGAGCGGCGGGCGACCAGCGTGGTGTAGGCGGTGAGACCACGCGTCGCCGCGGCGTACCAGATATGGCCGGCGCCCTCTGCCACCAACGTCTCGACATAGGGTTCGAACAACTGCACCGCATCGAGCGTTCCGGCACGCAGGGACGCTGCGTTCTCCGCCATGCTCGGACCGTTGGTGCGGGTCAGGGCGGCGGGGTTGATCCCGGCGCGGCGGAGGTCGTCCTGCAGGCAGAGCCAGGGGGTCGGCACTTCGGAGACCGAGGCGAAGCGCAGGCCGGCAAGATCGGCAAGGCGGAAATCGGGACGCGGTTCACGGCCGACAATGAAGAACGGATCACGCGCGACAACATTGCAAAAGCACACGGTGCGTGCACCGGCATCTGCCCAATGCGTCAGCAGCACGCGCTGCGGCCCGCCCCACATGGCGTCTGCTGTGCCGGCCAGCAGATCCGCCGCGGTGCTTGCCGGATCGGGCGAGGGCCGCAGCGTCACCGCCACGCCTTCGGCTTCATAAGAACCGAGCGCGAACGCGGCATAGAACGGCGCATAGAACAGTGCCCGGAAATTTTCTGCCAATACCAGCATGTCCAGCCTTTCGCGCCGCTTCCCGGCGCCTACCATGCACGCAGCCTGCAAGCGATGGAAGGGAAGATACACATGCGCATCGTGCTGATTGGCGTGTCGCACTGGCATACGCCGTTCTATCTCGACCCGGCGCTGGCGCAGCCGGACGTGACCATCGTCGGTGTCAGCGATCCGGATGCCGCTCGCGCGGAACCGCTGGCCGCGCAGGCCGCCTGTCCCGCCTTCACCGACTATCGCGAGATGTGCGCGCGCCTGCGCCCCGATTTCGCGTTCGCGCTGGGCCGCCATTGCGACATGGCAGAGGAGGCGCGATTCCTGATCGAACAGCGCATTCCCTTCGCCATGGAAAAGCCATGCGGCATCAGCAGCGCCGAGGTGCACGACATCGCCGCCCGCGCCGCCCAGGCCGGCGTGTTCGCCGCGGTTCCCTTCGTGCTGCGCTATTGCCCTCTGATCGACACGATTCGCGAGGTCGCCGCCGGCGAGGCGTTGCAATACATCGTCTTCAAGTTTGTCGGCGGCATGGTGGACCGCTATCACCAGCAGCGTGTCCCCTGGATGTTGGATCGTGCGCTCGCCGGTGGTGGTCCATTGCTCAATCTTGGCGTGCACCACCTGGATCTTTGCCGCGTGCTGCTGAACAACGCGGAATTGAACGTGGTGGGCGCGGTGATGTCGAACCACACCGCACATCTCACGATCGAGGACCACGCCGCGGTGCTGCTGCGTGGCGGCGGCGCGACCTGCATGGTGGAGACCGGCTACTTGTATCCGGCGCCGAACTCGGTGTTCGACATGCACTACAGCGTCCGCACGGAGGGCCACTATTTCGCCGCGCGCGACAACCAGACGCTGGAGATCGTCAGCAACGACCGGCACCGCGAAATCCGCCAGATGCCGCTTACCAACGTGTCGTTCTATCCGGGGTTCGTGCACGACACGCTGCGCCGGGTGCGGGCGGGGGAAAAACCGATCGCGGACCTCGACGACATGGCGATGGCGATGGACCTGGTGCAGGCGGCGTATGCGGCGGGTTAGTGCGTTGCCACTGTGACTGGACAAACGCCGGCCCCACTTGTCATTGCGAGGCGCGGAGTGCCGAAGCAATCCCCCGCCTGGCGAGCCGAGGGCCGCTCGTCAGGCGGGGGATTGCTTCGGCGCTCCGCGCCTCGCAATGACAGAGGCTCTCGGCGATTCTGCTCACGCCGAAAATGCTCTCGCCGGTGCACCCCTGCCCGCCGCAGTCTCACAGGCCGCAATCTCACCGGCCGCCTCTGGCGCGACACCCCGTTTGCCCCCATGTTCCGCACAAAGCGAAGGAGGTCGAGGCCATGGACGACATGACCCAGCAGGGCGCGGTGTGCGGCCCGGACGGCTGCGAGGTGCCCGCCGGCGCGGCGACAACGACCATGCGCACGGAGGCGTCGGTTGGCACGCGTATCGACATCGTTTCCGATGCGATCTGCCCGTGGTGCTACGTCGGCAAGCGGCAACTCGAACGCGCGCTGGCCATGCTGGCGCAGGAGGGACTGCATTTCTCGGTGCATTGGAATCCGTTCCAGCTCAATCCCGACATGCCAAAGGAAGGTCGCGACCGCGCCGCCTATCGCGCATGGAAATTCGGCAGTGCCGAGCGGATGCGCGAGGCGGATGCCCGTGTTGCGCAGGCCGCGGCGAATGTCGGCCTGCCGTTCCGCCAGGACCTGATGCTGCGCACGCCCAACACCATCGACGCGCACCGGCTGATCTGGTTCGCCGGGCAGCATAACGTGCAGGACGCGACGATGGAGGCGGTATTCAAGGCCTATTTCATCGAGGGCCGCGACATCGGCGACGCCGCCGTGCTGGCCGATTGCGCGGCGCAGGCCGGACTGGATCGCCAGGCCACGGCGGAGTTCCTCGCCGGCGATGTCGCGGCGCAGGAGATGCGCGCGGCCGACCAGTCGGCGCGTGAGGCCGGGGTGAATGGCGTGCCGTCGTTTTTCCTCGACGGCTACGGGTTGTTCTCCGGGGCGATGCCGGCCGAAACGATCGCCGACGCGCTGCGCAAGGGCCAGGCGATCCTGCGGCAGCGCGCGGCCGCGTAGCAGCACCGCTGCGCCGGGGTGTAGCAGCACCGCCGGGGCACGGCAGCGCAACGGCGCGCGGCAGCGCGACGGGGAAATCCTTTTGCTGCGTGGGCCGGCGCGGCAGATTCCTGTCACGTGGGGCCACGCCGGCACGATGTTATTGCCGGCTTGATACGGCGTTTCACGCCAGCCTCGCCTCCTGTATAGTCCCGCCAATCATCGGGAGGATGGAGCATGTCGAAGCATCCGGAAACGCTCGCGCTGCACGCTGGCTGGCGGCGCGATTCCGCGACCAATGCGGTGGCGGTGCCGATCTACCAGACCACGTCGTACCAGTTCGACAGCACGGAACATGCCGCCAACCTGTTCGGCCTGCGCGAACTGGGCAACATCTACACGCGCATCATGAACCCGACGCAGGACGCGTTCGAGAAGCGGCTCGCCGCGATGGAGGGCGGGGCGGCGGCGCTGGCGTTGGGATCGGGCCAGGCCGCGTCGGCCTACACGGTGTTGAACCTGGCGCGGGCGGGCGACAACATCGTCAGTTCCACCGACCTGTATGGCGGCACCTGGAACCTGTTCAACAACACGCTGAAGGATCTGGGCATCGAGACACGTTTCGTCGATCCCGCCGATCCGGAAGCCTTCGCGCGCGCCACCGACGACCGCACGCGCGCCTACTACGCGGAGACGCTGCCCAATCCGAAGCTGATCCCGTTCCCGATCGCGGAAGTCGCAGCGATCGGCCGCAGGTTCGGCATTCCGCTGATCATGGACAACACCGCCTCGCCGATCCTGGTGAAGCCGTTCGAGCATGGCGCCGCGGTGGTGATGTATTCGACGACGAAATACATCGGCGGGCACGGCACCTCGATCGGCGGCGCGGTGATCGACGGCGGCAATTTCGATTGGGAAGCGCATCCGGTGCGCCAGCCGCTGCTGAATACGCCCGATCCCAGCTACCATGGCGCGGTGTGGGCGCAGGCGGCCAAGCCGCTCGGTCCGATCGCGTATATATTGCGCATGCGGGTGGTGTTGCTGCGCGACCTCGGTGCGGCGGTGGCGCCGCTGAATTCGTTCTTGTTCCTGCAAGGGCTGGAGACGCTGCCTCTGCGGATGCGCGAGCATAGCAAGAACGCCTTGGCAGTGGCGCAGTTCCTGTCGGGACGGCCGGACGTGACGCGAGTGATCCACCCGGCATTTCATAAGGGCGTCGGCGCGGAACGCACGGCGAAATACATGCCGCAGGGGCAGGGCGGGCTGGTCGGGTTCGAACTCGCCGGCGGGGCGGATGCAGGGCGGCGCTTCATCGATGCGTTGCAGATGTTCTACCACGTGGCGAATATCGGTGACGCGCGCAGCCTGGCGATCCATCCGGCGAGCACCACGCACTCGCAGCTTTCGGCGGAAGAGCAGGAGGCGACGGGGGTGACGGCGGGGTATGTGCGGCTGTCGGTGGGAATAGAGCACATCGACGATATCCTGGCCGACCTGACGCAGGCGCTGGATGCGGCTGGCGGCGCGTCGGTGAAGCAGGCGGCGGAGTAGGATGACAGTTGCACCGCTAAGATAGTTTCACCACAAAGGCACGAAGAATTCAAACTTTGTGGCTTCGTGTCTGCGTGGTGAGCATTTGAATTCGGTAGATCATGCCGCACGATCGTCCTCGCATTGCCCTGATTACCGGCGGCGCGCACGGTATCGGCGCTGCGATCGCTGCTCGATTGGCGCGTGACGGCTATCGCGTCGTCGTGGCGGACATCGACGCGGCCGGCACCGCGCCGGTGGGCGGGCACTATGTACAGTGCGACGTATCCGACGAAGCCCGCGTGCGGGACCTGGTCGATAGCGTGCGCGGTTCGGAAGGACGGCTCGACGCGTTGGTGTGCAACGCCGGGATCAACATCCGCAAGCCGATCGCGGCGCTATCGCTGGCCGAATGGTCGCGGGTGATCGGCACCAACCTCACCAGCACGTTCCTGCTGACCCGCGCGGCCGAGGCCTTGTTGCGCGCGGCGAAGGGTGCCGTGGTGACGATCGCCTCGTCGCGGGCTCGCATGTCGGAGGCGGACACCGAAGCTTACGCAGCATCCAAAGGCGGCCTTGTGGCGTTGACCCATGCGCTGGCGATCAGCCTGGGACCCGATGTGCGAGTGAACTGCATCAGTCCCGGCTGGATCTTCACCAAGGGCGAGCCGCCCCGGCCGGAGGACCACGCGTTCCATCCGGTGGGCCGTGTCGGCACCCCAGAAGACGTCGCGGCACTGGCGGCATTCCTGCTCGGGCCGGAGAGCGGCTTTATCACCGGCGCCGAGTTCGTCATCGATGGCGGCGTGACGAGGAAGATGATCTACCCGGAGTGATCCGAGCGGAGTTGCCGCGCAGCGGCGACCAGACCTTCCAGGGCGGGCCTGACTTCTTCCCATTTGCGGGTTTTCAATCCGCAATCCGGGTTCACCCAGATCTGCCAGTCCTCCAGCCGCTGCCGGGCCAGACTTAGCAACTCTGCCATCTCCCGCGCATTGGGTACGCGCGGACTGTGGATGTCCCACACACCCGGCCCGATCTCCGCCGGATAGCCGGCCGCGCTGCCGTCCTTTCGGGGCACGAAGGCGTTCAGCAGTTCCATGCGGCTACGCGTCGTCTCGATCGAAATCGCGTCCGCGTCCATCTCCGCGATGGCCGGCATGATGTCGTTGAACTCCGAGTAGCACATGTGGGTGTGGATGCTCGTGTCATCCCTGACGGAACTTGTGGACAGGCGGAAGCACGCGACCGCCCACGCCAGATAGTCCGCCCAATCGGCATGGCGGAGTGGCAGCCCCTCGCGGAAGGCCGGCTCATCGACCTGGATCACCGTGATGCCGGCCGCCTCCAGATCCGCAACCTCGTCGCGGATCGCCAGGGCGATCTGGCGGCAGACCAGGGCGCGCGGGATGTCGTCCCGCACGAACGACCATTGCAGCATCGTCACCGGCCCGGTCAGCATGCCTTTCATCGGACGATCGGTGCGCGATTGTGCATAGGCCGACCAGCGCACCGTCATCGGCGCCGGGCGCGACACGTCGCCCCAGATGATCGGCGGGGCCACGCAGCGGCTGCCGTAGGACTGCACCCAGCCATGCTGGGTGAACGCATAGCCATCCAATTGTTCCGCGAAATACTTCACCATGTCGTTGCGCTCGAACTCGCCGTGCACCAGGACATCGAGGCCGACCTCTTCCTGCCAACGCACCGCATCGTCGATCCAGCCTTCGATGAGCGTCTCGTATTCGGGTTGGGTCACGGCATTTCGGGCGAGCGCGGCGCGGGCCTGACGCACCTCCGCCGTCTGCGGAAACGAGCCGATCGTCGTGGTCGGGAACAACGGCAGACGCAGTTTCGCCCGCTGCGCTGCCCGGCGTTGCTTGTAGGCGCTGGCACGCTGCTGCATCGCCGCGGTCACCGCTGCCAGGCGGTTCGACACCTCCGGCCGATGCACGCGTGGACTGGCCTGGCGTGACTGAACAACCGCGTCGCTCGCAGCCAGCGGTGCGGCGATCGCGCTCTCGCCCTCATCGAGTCCCCGGGCAAGCACCGCGACTTCCTCCAGCTTCTGGGTGGCGAAAGCGAGCCAGCCCTTCACGTCGCGATCGAGCCTCGACTCCTGCGCAAGATCGACCGGCACATGCAGCAGGCTGCACGAGGGCGCCACCATCAGCCGGCGCGTGCTGCGGACCGCGGCGACGTGTTGCAGCGTACCGAGCGCGGCGCGCAGGTCCGTGCGCCAGACGTTGCGCCCGTCCACCACACCGAGCGACAGCCATCGCTCGGCGGGCACCGCCTCCAGCACGGCGTCCAACGCCTCCGCGCCGCGCGTTAAATCGATGTGCAGGCCGGCGACAGGCAAGCGCGCGGCGGTGGCAAGGTTGTCGCCGAGCGCACCGAAATAGCTTGAGAGCAGTACCTCGGGTTTCGGCGTTGCCGCCAGCGTTTCGTAAGCGTGGCCGAACGCGGATTTGGCCTGCTCTGTCAGGTCGAGCGCCAGCACGGGCTCATCCATCTGCACCCAGGCGGCGCCGGCCTCGGCCAACTCCCGCAGGATCCGCGCGTAGACCGGCAGCACGCCATCCAGCAGATCGAGCGCGTCGGAACCGTCCGCGGTCTTCGACAGCAGAAGAAAGCTGACCGGGCCGAGCAACACGGGCCGTGTGCGCAGCGGCAGCGTCATGGCCTCGCGAAACTGCGCGAGCAGGCGGTTCGATGTGAGCGAGAAGCGCTGCCCCCGGGAAAGCCGCGGCACCAGGTAGTGATAGTTGGTGTCGAACCACTTGGTCATTTCCATCGCGGGCAGGCCGGGAGAGATGCCGGACGCTTGCTCCGCCGCCGTCGCGCGCGAGCCGCGGGCGAGCGCGAAATAGGTGGCGAGCGACACCGGCCCCACGGACCAGCCATAGCCCGGCGGGATCGCGCCCAGCATGCAGGCGGTGTCCAGCACATGGTCGTACAGCGAGAACTCGCCGGACGGTACATGGCTGATGCCGAGGCCGGCCTGCTGCTTCCAATGCCTGGCGCGGAGCGCAGCGGCCGCGGACCTCAGCCCAGCCTCGTCAAGCTCACCGGACCAGTATTGCTCCAGGGCGGTCTTCAGTTCGCGGCGCCGCCCGATGCGGGGGAAGCCGAGGTTGCTCGCGATCGTCATGCAAGCCTCCCGCGGACCGGCGCTGCAGCAATGCGGACCGGCGCTGCGGCAATGGAGCGAGCCGGGCGCCGCATCGCGCCCACGTGGCGGCGCAGGCCGCCGTGATTGGCCATCATGGTGAGTCTCCGGCCTTCGGTGCACCCCGCCCGGCGGCATTGGTTCGCGCGACGCCGGCAGGTCTCCTGGCTCACGGGTCAACGCCTCTGGCCCTGCCTTCCCGAAACCCGGATGGGTTCCAGTGACCCACCCCCGACGGGGGGCGGACGGGCCAGCGGCTTACCGCTGACAGTTACGGGGGTAGCCGCCGACTTGCCTCCGGACTTGTGGTCCAGCCGAGGCTCACGGCGTTCCCTTTTAACCCGCTCGCGCGGGACCGGCGACACATAAGCATATCTTTATGTGTTTGTGCGATGCAAGCCCTGATTTCGATGCAAACCCTGAGTTCGATGCACACCGACGCTGCGTGCCCGGCATCGCGGTGTCATTGCGAGCGAAGTGAAGCAATCTCCCACGTGAGGTTGCGGGTTCTCTCGGAGGAGATTGCTTCGCTTCGCTCGCAATGACGGAATTGGACGTGGGGTTGATCCGTCAGAGCCAATGACGGAATTGGACGTGGGGTCGATCCGCCAGAGTCAGAACACCAGTATAACAGCGGCGGCCGGCAAGACGTGGATCAGGAAGCGGTGGTTGAACTCGTCGGCCTCGATGGCCGCCGTCTTCTGGCGGGTGCCATCCCGGTAGTCATTCCAGCGGAAGCGGACCTTGCCGCCGCCATCAATTCGGGTTTGGGCGTCGCAATGCGCCTGGCAAGGCCAGCCATGCCGAGCAAACGGATGGTGAGCCAGGTCACGTCCAGTTCCCACCAGGCGTGGCCGTGGCGTGCGGAGCGTGGATCAGCGTGGTGGTTGTTGTGCCATCCTTCACCATTGCTGATGTAGCCGACAAACAGATTGTTCCGGCTGGAGTCGCCGGTGGCGTAACGTTGAGAGCCCCAGACATGAGCCAGGGAATTCACCGACCAGGTGATGTGCCACACCAGAACGGTACGCAGAAAAACACCCCAGACGAGAAAGCTGCCTCCCACACGCAACGCCTCCGGCGCGGCATCGCCTGCCACGCTGGCGGCAACGAAGCCGGCGGTGAAAAACACGACCCACGAAGCAAGTACGAGGTACACCCATCGCCAACGCCTCTCCAATGAGCGGTAGAAACGGTCGGCGAGGATGTCCTTGGCGTAGCGTTCGTAGATCCGCAGCTTCGCGAGTTCGGAGGCCTCTACCATCAGCCAACTGATGTGACCCCATACGAAGCTGGCGAGCGGGCTGTGTGGGTCGTTTGGCTGGTCCGAATGTTGGTGATGAAGGCGATGAACCGACACCCAACGGGCCGGCGTGTCCTGCACGCAGCACACGCCCAGGACCACGAAGGTCCGCTCCAGCCATTTGGGGCAAACCAGGCCACGGTGGGTGAGCAGCCGGTGATAGCCGAGATTGATGCCAAGGGTGCCGAAGACAAACAGGCCGGCGAGGGCCAGAGTCACCCCACCCCAGGTGAAGAACCAGGGCATCACCGCGAGAAGTGCCAGCAGGTGATACAGGACGATTCCGGATGCATAGGGCCATGCGATTGTCCGGCGCGCGCTGACGCGCCGCCCTGGCTCCGCCGAGGGGTGGCTGCGAACGTGGTCCTCGCCGATGTGCCTCACTTCGAGCCTCGGGAACCTGATGTCAGTGGTCTCATACGGCGGTGCACCGTCGTCATGCGCGGACAGGAGGCATCTTGTTGGAGAGTTGTGACGATCATGTACTGTCCCCGACGCGGGCATGAAAAAAATCAGGCCAAAAGAGCATAGCCGGCTTTGCCGGAGTCCTGCCGGTTCGGCCGGATATGGCCGATGCGTCAGGCGTTGGATATCATTTGGCAGAAGATGTAGTCGCCAGCAGGGTGCGTCGTCAATCGCGGCAATCCCTGCTCTGGCTCGGCCGCATCGCCAGCACATCGGGGCAAGCGGTACCGGCGTCAGGGCCGCTCCGCGAACAGGGCCAATTGTCACTCGTAGAGCGAGCCAATATCAATGGGCGACCGCGAGAAACGCGCAGCCTGAAAATAACCATCGAAGCCCAGGAGCAAGCGATGTCGACAATCGAACCGCCGCCCCATGGAAATGCTCCTCCGGCGGTTCCCACGCGCGGCGGAACAGAAGCGGCCATTCAACATCATTATGATGTGAGCAACGCGTTCTATGCTCTATGGCTTGACGAGACCCTGACCTATTCCTGCGGCTTGTGGCAAGAGGGCGACGACCCCGACGATTTGTCGGCAGCCCAGCGGCGCAAGATCGATTATCACCTCCACGCCGCCGGAATATCACGTGCGCGTCACGTGCTTGATATCGGATGCGGCTGGGGAAGTGTACTGGAGCGGGCGCTGACCTACAAGCAGGTGGAGACTGCTACCGGCCTCACATTGAGCGACGCGCAATTCCAGCATATTGCCGCTCGCGATCGCGCCGGGTTGCGGATTCGCAAGGAGAGCTGGACCGGCCATCAGCCGATGACCAAGTACGATTCGATCGTGTCTATCGGGGCATTCGAGCATTTTGCCAGTCCCGGCGATAGTACGGCGGAAAAGATCGAGCTTTATCGGGAGTTCTTTCGTAAATGCCGATCGTGGCTGCAACCCGAAGGCGCCATGTCACTGCAAACGATCGCCTACGGAACGATGCGGCCGCACGAGGCCAACGAGTTCATCAGCACGCAAATCTTCCCGGATTCTGAGTTGCCTCAGCCGCATGAGGTCGTGGAGGCGATGAGCGGTCTGTTTGAATTGACGCTGCTGCGCAATGATCGTGTCCAATACAGCCGAACCTGCAATCTGTGGTACCAAAACCTCCGCAAGCGGCGCGCCGAGGCAGTAGCGGTAGTCGGTGAAGAAAAGGTCTTGCAATACGAAAAATACCTGCGGCTGTCTGCTTTCGCCTTCAATACGGGGAGGGTAGGGCTGCTAAGGCTAGTGCTTGTGCCGACTGTCTGAGTATTTGGCATCTGCTGTTTGCCATTGCCCCATGTCGCCCTCCATCCGGAATTATGGACATAACGGACAGTGTCCACCGGGGATTCAAGCTTGTCATGGCATTAGGCACGCGTTATTAACCTCCCGCATGATAGTCGTCTTCAAAGTGAGACTGGAATTGCGCTCTGAGTGCCCGCTTCTGTATGAAAGAGATTTCTGAGGCACAGATCTCATAGAATATGGCGTCGAATTGGGCACGCCTACTGAACCAAGGAACTCCCGCTCTATTCGGTCTCGCCGCGACCAGCAAAAGCAAGGTTTTGAAACACAGATTTCACAGATTTTACAGATCAAGGCACAGAATATATTGATGCGATCTGTGAAATCTGTGTTTCAAAGACTTGCTTTAACGCCAACCTGCGGTGCACTGGCGGTCATTTCGCTGGCATGCGAGTACGATGGGTCCGATGGCAGCTATTTTCAAAGAACTATTAACAGACATCGCATGAACGATCGATTCACCTAAAATCTCTCGGTTGACCGATCGCGGGCAAATCAAGCACTCGATAAGCTGGGCCGCGCCAACCCATCGCGATGAGCAATGGTCATTGCGGCCGTACGATGCTATCAGTGTGCATCGGTGTGCGTCGGTGGTTCTAATTACTTGCCGACGCG
>DATHNI010000238.1:0-10708 GCA_035486135.1 Acetobacteraceae bacterium | reverse complement strand
GGATTGGTTTCGGAGCCTTCGCATGCCCGGTTCACCTGATACCCTGTGCTGCACGGTCGCTGACTGCCGCATGGTCGAAGCGAGATGGAACGATCAGACCCGGCACTTTGAGGCAAGGGTAACGCGCGAAAGATTCGGCAGCGGGCTTCAGAATCCGATTGTGTCTCCGGAGGACAACGAGGCATTCCAGGCGGCAAAAGATGCCTGGACACAGCGGTGGATCGCCAAATTTGGTGACGATCCCGATGTGTGGATCGAGATACCCGACCGCAAAATCAATGCGGTTCAAAATCCAACAGGTCACGCGGTCTTATGTTGGTCCGTCTTCAACGGCGAATCCAATGGCGTCTACTGTTTCGTGCCGTTCACCGCGGCATGAACGAGCGTTCCGAAAAGACGAGCGGGTTTGTCTGACAGTCCAGCGCGCCGCGCAGCAGAAAATCCGACAGCGCGAAGCCGAGCATGTCGCTTACCGAGCCGAGCATCGCGCCGTTACGGTTGAACCCGGTCCCCCACAGCAGCAGCAGCAGAATGAACGTCAGGGCGAGGATTGCGGCGGGCCGGCGGGTCACGTGGCGGAGCACTGGTAGTGGCTATTTCGTCCGGATGACCGGATCCAGCGCCAGGCTGTAATCGACATTGTACCGTTCATAGATCTGCTTCTCCGTGCCGTTGGCGCGCAGCACCGCGAGCCCGTCTCGCACCGCGTTCGCCAGATCGGTGTCGCCTTTCGGCACGCCGACGGCCAGGAGCGCGTTGGTGCGGACATCGAACGCCTCGGCGTAGGTCTCGGGGTTCTTCGCCACCACGGTGCCGACCAGGAACTTGTTCGAGCTCATCAGGTCGGCGCGGCCGTTTTCCACCAGCCGCAGGCTGCTGGGGATGTCGGTCGCGATGATGATCTCGATCGGCGGCTTGCCATCCTTGATGCAGGCGGCGCTGGTCTCGCGCAACTGCGCTTCCTGCGTGGTGCCGAGGCTGGCGGTGGCTTTCAGCCCGCACAGGTCGCTCAGTGCGTGCAGGTTCTTCGGGTTGCCCTTGGGCACCAGCACGCCGGTCGCGGAGGCCATGTAGCCGACGAAATCGACTTTCTCCGCGCGCGCCGGGCTGTAGAGCAAGGTATCCCACATGGCATCGATCTGACCGGCCATGAGGGCGGGGAGCAAGCCGGACCAGGCGCCGGTGTCGAACTCGATATTCGCACCGACGCACGCGAACACGGCGCGGGCGAGGTCGGCGTCGAGGCCGATCAAGTGGTCGAAATTCTTCGGGTCGCGGGTGCTGAACGGCGGGCTTTCGCCGTCCTGGCCGATGCGCAGGGTCTTGCCGGCCAGGCTGGGATATTTCGTCGCGATCCTGGCCGGTTCGCATTGTGGTGCCTGCGCGCGCGCCGCGGGTCCGCAAGCCAGCAGGGGAAGCAGAAGCAGTGGCAGCAGGCGCGACGGGGCATACGGACACCTCACGGTTACACGACCGCAGCAGGCCAGGAACCGGAGCATCGCGTGCATGGCCAGCCTCGCCATTGGGTTGAGGCCAGGATCGTCCACCGAGCGTGGGGTGAATTACAAATGCATCTTTGTTGCAGCGTACCATGCGGATAAATTATGAATCGCGGCATGGATGCGCGCGGCCTGGAAACGCTGTTGTGGATCGTGCGGCTGGGCGGGGTGGGGGCGGCAGCGCGGCACCTCAACCTGACGCAGCCGGCGGTCACTCGGCGCGTGCGGGCGCTGGAGGGCGAACTCGGGGCGCAATTGTTCCGCCGTGAAGGCCGCAACGTCGCGCTGACCCAGGCCGGGCGGAATTGCGTCGCGTGGCGGAGCGGATGGTCGCCGACCTTGCGGCTCTGCGGGTGGCCGCCGGCGGGGTGGCAGCGATTGCCGGGCCGCTGCGTATCGGCGTGGCCGAGGTGGTCGCGCTGACCTGGATCGACCGCCTGCTGGCGCGCATCGCATCTGCCTATCCGCGCCTGGCGCCGGAGCTGGACGTCGGCCTGTCCGGCCACCTGCTGCACAAACTCGCGGCGCGCGAGATCGACCTGGCGCTGGTGCCGGGTCCGGTCGCGTTACGCGGCGCGGCGATTGTGGAACTCGGCAGTTGCACGCTGCGCTGGATGGCGCAGCCCGGCCTGGCGCGTGCCGGCATGGCGGTGACGCCGGCGGAGCTCGCGGAACTGCCGATCCTGGCGCTGACACCGGATGCGGATGTCTACACCGTGATGCAGGATTGGTTCCGCCGCGGCGGCGTCACGCCCCGTCGGCTCAATCGCTGCAACAGTTTCAGCGTGGTGGTGTCGCTGGTGCGCAAAGGCGTGGGGGTGAGCCTGCTGCCGGAGGAATTGCTCGGGGGCGTGATAGCGGCGGGAGGGCTGGTAGTGCTGCAGGTGCAACCGCCGCTGGCGCCGGTGGTGTATTCGGCGGCGTATCTGCCGCGCGACGATCTGCCGGTGCTGCCGGAACTGGCGCAATGCGCGCGCGAGGCGGCTGGGTTGCCGCAGGCTTGGCGGGGGGCGGCTGCGTTGGATTGGGCGGCCGGGAAGGTGGGGGCGCGTGGGGACTGTCCGGAGATTGGGGGGGTAGGGGCGGAAGCGATATGACCGACCCTGTGGTCGCCGGCTGAGGTTCGTTGGTTCGGGGCGGTCTTTGCAGGGGACCTGTGCTGTGTGAGCCGGTTTCCAGGCTGAGCCTGTCATTGGCGAAGCGGTGTGATCCCCCCAATTTCTGGATAGTCCCGTGATCGCGCGGCTGGCGTGCCACGGCTCAGTGCGCGCCGGGCGGCGGCTGACCGCGGCCGGGATGGACGCGCTGCTGCGCGAGACGGAGGCGACGCCGCGCGCCGCCACCTGCAGCGACGGCCCGCCGACCTTCCTGAAGCTCAGCAAGGCCGAGATCGAGCGGCTGTTCGGCCGCGAGACCGTCCAAAACCTGGGGGAGAACAAAGCCGATAAGTCGTCGCGACCCCTGATCACCCAGCTCTCGCTGCCCTCCGGACGGACGGGTGGCCAGCTACCCCCGCGTTTTGGACGGTCTCGCGTGGATGGGGTGGGTCATCTTCGGATGATAGGGATGTGCTACCCCAAACGCCATGGTGTATGGCATCGCGACGGCGCAAGCGTAGCCCTTGCATCGATCTGCCGCACGCTATCCCCGGTTTCTCGCCGACGCCTCCGCCCGCGGGGGAGTCCCGCGGCTATCGCCGCTCGCCCATGCGAGTGCGGCTATCAGCCACGGCCATGCGCAGAGCACGCTGCTTGCCAGGCTTGCTGCCCGCATCGGCGCCGCCGGGCCGCCTTTTCGCCCGTCCCGGCGCGCTCCGGTGCCGCGTTTCGGGTGGGGGCACGAACCAGCCAAGAGCACCCGCCTGGACGAGCAGCGCCACCTCGTCGCGAATCGCCTGTGCCACGATGTCCACCGCCCGGCGTGACGGTCGCGCCTGCGAGATCGCGAGCACGCGCGGCACGTTGAAATCGGCGATCGGCGCGCCAGCGAGGTTGCCATCCGCGAGGTCCTGCTGAATGACCGAGGCCGGCAGCACGCTATAGCCAAGGCCGGCCTTCAGCATCGCCTTGATCGGCCCGGGGCTCTGTACCAGCACGCGCGCCTTCGCATAGGCCAGATCCATCTGGCCGCCGAGCCGTCGCTGGGCGATGCTGAGCCAGCCGCCGCCGATCGGCAGTATCAATGGCAGTTCCGCAAGGTCCTGCAGCGAGAACGACGCCACCGCCAGACGTGGATCACCCGGCGGCCCCGCCAGGATCATCGGCTCGGCGCAAAGCAGTTCGTAGGATACCAGCGGATCGGTTGCCGGCGCGCTGACGACTGCCAGGTCGAGCGCGCCGTGACGCAGTTCTTCGAGCGCCCCATCATTGAGTTGCTCACGCAATTCGAGCTGCACACGCGGCCATCGCGCCGTCACCGTCGTGGCGAGCAGCGGGTACAGGACGTAGCCGAAGCTCGGCGGTGCTGCGAGCCGTACGAGGCCCCCGGGCTCGCTGTTCAGTTCGCTGACCTCGGTGACCGCATTGGCCGCCTCGCCGAGCAGGAAACGCGCGCGCGCCAGCAACAATTCGCCGGACTCGGTGAGCACGATCCCGCGCACGCTGCGCTCCATCAGCGGCCCGCCACAGGCTTGTTCCAATGCCTGCACTTGCCGTGACAACGCGGATTGCGCGATCCGCAGCGTCCCCGCGGCTGCGCTGAAGCTGCCGGTCTCGGCGACGGCGACGAAGTAGCGCAGCTGGCGCAGGTCAATGGCCATGCCGAAAACAGATCGGTTCCATCGAATTAATATATTTGCGCGATAGCTACCGCAGATGCAGGTTTGCGACAACTGGCGACCACAACGGGAGGAGCGGTATTCGATGGTGTTGCAGACACCCGTGCTGATCGTCGGCGGTGGCCCGGTCGGGCTTGCGATGGCACTGTTACTGGATCGATTTGCCATCCAGTGCGTCGTGATCGAACGCAGCCACGCGACGACTGACCATCCGAAATCGCGCGGCGGCTGGATCCGCACGATGGAGTTGTTCTGGCAATGGGGCATCGAGCGCCGCATCCGCGCTCGCAGATTGCAGGCTGGCTCCGGCATGTTCGTGTTCGTCGAAAGCATCGCCGGCCGCGAGATCGGTCGTACGCGGCCGGAGCCCGATGAGGGTCATACGCCGGCCTGGAAGTCGCTGGTCGCGCAGGATGCGGTGGAGGAGGAGATCTACGCCGACCTGCGCCGGTCGAAATATGCCCGGGTGTTGTTCGACACCGAATTCGTTTCGTTGGAGGAGGATGCGGACGGGGTGACGGTGCAGACCCGCCCGGTCGATGGCGGCGAACCGCAGTGGTGGCACGCACGCTATGTCATCGCCGCGGACGGCGCCGGCAGCGGCACCCGCCGCGCCACCGGCATCGCCATGCGAGGCCCGACGACGCTGGCGGTAATGTCCAACGAATATTGGCGCGCCGATCTTTCGCGCTTTCCGGTCACCAGGGAGGCGGCAGGTTACCGCGTATTCTCGCGCGATCCAGCCATACCGGTCTCGACCATGATGAGTCGTGTGACTTCCGCATTGGATTGCGCGGCGCGGCGCTGGTGCGTCCCGATGGGCATGTCGCTTGACGCATGCCCTATCTGCCGAGGCGTCCGGCGAAAGAGATCGCCGGCGCCATGACCACGCTGCTGCGGCCTAGAACCCTCTAACAACGGACGAAACGGCATGCCGACGATGACAGAACCTGGCGAGATGCTGACCGTCCATGGCATCGATGTGGAGACCCATCGACGCGGCCGCGTCCATCCGGTCCTGCTGCTGCACGGCTTTCAACCGATCGACCCGACGGCCCGATTCATTGAGCTTCTGGCGCCTGTTCACTCGCGAGGTGCTGCCGCGTCTCCGCGAGATCGCCCCTGTCGAGGTCGGATGACAATCGGCGCCCGACCGCTCAGTCACGCACGGTGAATATCGACATGATTGAAACTCCCGTCCTGATCGTGGGCGCCGGCCCGGTTGGCCTGACCGCCTCGATCCTGCTGTCGCAGCACGGCATCCGTTCGCTGCTGGTCGAGCGTCATCCCGGCACGGCGATCGTGCCCAAGGCACGCGGCATCAATGCACGCACGATGGAAATGTATCGGCAATGCGGCGTGGAGCAAGCGATTCGCGACGCCGGCCTGGCTGCGGAGGCGACCGGCCTCACGGTATGGACGGAAAGCTTGGCCGGCGTGGAAATCGAACGCCGTGTGCCCGGCCGGGCCACGCCGAAGAGCCTGGCGGTCACCCCGGTGCTGAACTGTCTCTGCGCGCAGGATGATCTCGAGCCGGTGCTGCGGCGCTTCGCCGAAGCCCAGCCGCAGGGCGAGTTGCGATTCAATGCCGAAGTCACCGCCGTTTCCCAGAACGCCGACAGTGTCGATGCGCAGATCGTCGACCGGATATCCGGCGATACGACGTGGGTCCGAGCTGCCTATCTAATCGCCGCCGATGGCGCGAAGAGCACGATCCGCCGCACGTTGAATGTGCGCATGATCGGCAGGGAACGAGTCTACGACAGCGTCAATATCCTGTTCAACGCCGATCTGCGCCCTTGGACGGCACATCGTCCGGCCGCGCTGTATTTCGTGGAGCAAGCCGATCTCCGCGCCACCTTCCTGACCATCAACGCCAGGGACCGTTGGAGTTTCCTGATCCATTCGGTGAAACAGTATGGCTATGGGCCACAGGATTTTACGCCGGAGCGCTGCACTGCGCTGATCCGCCAAGGGGTCGGCGTGCCCGACCTGCCGGTCGCAATCCTTGGCGCGGTCTTCTGGGAAGCCTCGGCACACGTTGCCGACACCTATTGCCACGGACGGGTCTTCCTGGCCGGTGACGCCGCGCACGAGATGCCGCCGACTGGCGGGTTCGGGATGAACACCGGCGTGCAGGATGTTCACAATCTGGCCTGGAAGCTCGCAGCCGTGCTGCACGGCGACGCCAGCCCGGCATTGCTCGATACGTATCAGTCGGAGCGTCAACCACTTGGCGCGATTACAACGAAGGTCAGTCTCGACAATTCGTTGTCGATGGGACGGACCGCCCGTCAGAATACCGCCAAGCTGCCGCGGCCTGAATTTCTCAACGAGCAGGGATTGATCTTCGGCGCCTGCTACGAGTCTGACGCCGTGCTGCCGGATGGTACGGCCCCGCCCGACATTGCCGATCCGATTACGCAATACGTGCCTAGCGCACGCCCTGGATGCCGCGCGCCGCATGTCTGGCTAAGCCGTGGCGGCACCCGCGTCTCGACGATCGACTTGTTCGGCAGCGGCTTTGTGTTGCTGACCGGCGCGTCGGGTCAGGCGTGGCAGCAAGCCGTGTCGCAGATCGCGCCTTCGCTGCACCTGCCGCTGAGTGCCGAAACCGTCGGTGGGCGCGGCGCGCTGCAGGACGGGCACGGCGCGTGGGCCGCGGCGTATGGCATCGAGGAGGACGGCGCCGTTTTGGTCCGCCCCGACGGATACGTGGCCTGGCGTGTCCGATCGGCCCCCGACGATGCCGAGGCCGTGCTGCGACGTGTGTTCGATCAGTTGCTCGACCGTGTTTCCACTGCAGAGGTGGCGCTGCCGGCCTAGCCGGCGGCATAGGATATCGACGCTCGGCCGCCGGTGCCGTGCAGCGCTCGGAACGACGCGGCTTGCAAGAACTTCTGGTCGAATGTGGGTGGGGGGAAATGAACAAATCCAACAATGATCTTGTCGCATTGTTCGACAGTGCGCCGCTGACATCGCGGTTCTGGGCGACTGTCGCACTCGTCTACGCACAGGCCGCGTTCGAGTTCTTCGACTATTTCCTCGTCGGCTATCTGGTCGCGGTGCTGGCACCGCCCTGGCATCTGACCTACGGCCAGTCCTCCATCATGCTGCTGTCGGCCGGTGTCGGCGCGATCGTCGGATCGACCGTGTGGGGTCGCCTCTCCGACATATTCGGCCGACGCAAACTGCTGCTCGCCGGTACATTCCTGTATCCGGTTGCGGCCGGCCTTCTGGCGGTGGTTCCCGACGGCGCATGGATCACCTTCTCCCTGCTGCGCTTCCTGATCGGTGTCGGCATGGCGGGTGCCATCACCGCGCAGATACCGTTGCTGGTCGAGATAACCCCAACACGCCATCGCCCCGCCATTACCGGAGCTATGGTCGTGCCGGTGTCGCTGGGCGTGTTGCTGGCGGCCTTGTCAGCGGCAACGCTGCTGGCAACGATCGGCTGGCGCGGCATTGCTGCACTCGGCGCGCTGCCGTTGGTGCTGGCGATCGCGATGAGTTTCATCGTGCCGGAATCGGTGCGGTGGCTGCTTGTCCGCGGCCACACAGACCAGGCGCGGCGCACCCTCGCGGCGCTGCTGCGCCGCCCGGTTGAGTCGATCGCGCTGCCGCCTCGCCTGCCCGGTCCGCCGCCGCAGGCGCCGTTCCGCGATCTCTATCGCGATAAGGTCAGGTTCTGGCAGATCGCCGTACTGTGGGTGATGATGAACACCGTCGGCTACTGCGTGATTCTGTGGGGGCCCACGATCCTCTCGCTGCGACTGGGAATCCCGGTCAGCGTGGCCGCGAAATACTTTGTCTATGTCAGCCTGTCGGCAATCTGCGGGCGCATCCTCTACATGTTCCTGCCGTTGTGGATCGGCCGGCGGCGCTCCGGCGAACTGGCGGGCTATGTCGGCGCAGCGTTCCTGGTTGCAATGGCCGCGTTCAACAGCGGCTTCATCGATACGGTGCCGGTGTTCCTGGTTCTGCTGATGGCGATGATGTTCTTCTTCGACGGCGGCCTGTCGAATGCTACCCCCTATTCTGCCGAAGTGTTCCCCGTTGAGTTGTTGGGGCGTGGGACCGGGCTGGTCCAGGCATGCAACGGCATCGGCAAGATCCTTGGGCCGCTGGTCCTGGCGGTGATCGCCGGAGCAGGCAACCTCGTGACGCCGAAGGCGACGTCGGAGGCGATACTGCCGGCGTTCCTGGTGCTGGCCGGCTGTGCCGCCGCGGTCGGACTTTGTTTCACACTCGTCCCGGTCGATCGCGTGCGAGTGCCTCTGTCGTTGCACGCCCACGAGGATGCCCCGACCGAGTTGCTGATCGGAAGCCGGTCCGGTCTGAGTGAGGAACGGCGGTAGCGGGCAGACCGCGGGGTCCGAAGGTGTCCGGCAACCACCAAAAGCGACGAGTGGCAGAGGCAACACTTCAAGGTGTCCGGCGCAGCACTTCTCATCCGCTCACGCTGTTAGCCGTGCCATCTACTAACAGCCAACGCTGGCGCACGTTTGGAGACTTCGGACGCCTCAGGCTTACGCTCGAACGAGCCCGTGAGATCTTTCGGGAGGAAACAATCTTTCACGTCCACCCCGGGCGATGAGCTTGCTCATTTTTCGATAAAATCCAGCTTAGCCTGGAAGCTCCCGTTTGGCCGGGGATACAGTTCGGGCCGGGGGTGTCCCTTGGCGTGCCGGGCTGGCGGTGTGCGTCGCGGCCGCGATCAGCTCCGTGATGGCCGGCTGGGTGGCGGACGCGACCGGCGCGCACATGGTGTGCCCTAGTTTGGCACTGGCCGGGCTGTCAGGTGCCGCGCTGGTGTAGGGCGGCGATGCCGGAAACGAGGCCCAATTGACCGCGGCCGAACGCGGGGCGGCGGGGTCGGGAGGGCCCGTCAGCCAGGGTCGCGCCCACGCGCGCCGTCGGCCATGACGGTCACAGGTTCGGGCGGCCGGTCCCGGTCCCGGGGGGAGTCAGACGTCGGTCGAATCCGCGATTTCATCGGCGGCACCCGCAGCCGGGTGGAACGGCATCCGCTCCGGCTGTGGCAGGGACAGCAGCATCGTCGTCCCGTGCCCCTGCTCATAGCGGCCGATCAGGGTCGCCCCACGCGGAAGCGGCAGCTCCCGGCCAGGCTCCGCCGCGCCAGCGAATTGCTGATGCGCGGGATCTGTCCCGTCATCGAGTATGGCAATCTCCACGCCGTCTGCCTGATGCATCGCGGTGACCAGGACGCCACTGCTGGCGCGTCCGATGGCATCGCGCACCAGACCGCGCAGGCATGTTCGGTACTCTGCGGCATCGATTTGCGCGACGAGGCACGGCTCGACAGCCATCCGCAACTCGACAAACAGGTTGCGTGCGAAATCATCCTCGGCGGCCAGCACGGCCTGGGTCTCCGGCGCGATGGCGATCACGCCACAGGGTTGGCGAGTAGGATCACCATGACGAATGTCACGGCCAATGCCTTGTGCATTGTGGGCTCTCCCCCGGTTCACGCATCGACGGCCGGCGTGGAGTACGAAGCCATCCCCACAGGAAACCAGCGCGTCGCTGGCTGACACCAATGTAGATGCTGCAAGTCGCCGATTATTCCGTGGCGGCGCGTCACCAGTTGATCACGTTCTTGCGACAAAGAATCAAACATGGCACGTCGAGTCAACAACCCAACAACCAGTTCAGGCCGCCGTCGACCCTCCAATGCGCGCGGGCAAATTGCAGGGAGCGTCCGGTGGAAAGCGGGGTTCTGTTACAACGTCTGGGGCGATTGCGGAATACCTGCAAGATCGGGTTGGCCACTTCCAATCACGCAGTGGTCTTGAACAACTCGGCGATGAAAACGGCTTGAGCCTCGATGTCGCCTCCACTGATACGCCCGATTTGCCTCTTCCTGATCATCGCCATCGCTTCGTAACCCGCCAATGTTCGTCGCGCCGTCCAGACTCTCCCGAAGCCAAGTCCAGGGCGGACCAGGCGTTTGATCCGCCGATGGTCCTGCTCGACAATGTTGTTCAAGTACTTCTCCTGGCGCAGCCGTGATCGCCGCCACAGATCGCCAT
This sequence comes from Acetobacteraceae bacterium, assembly GCA_035486135.1. Classification (GTDB taxonomy): domain Bacteria; phylum Pseudomonadota; class Alphaproteobacteria; order Acetobacterales; family Acetobacteraceae; genus JASHVB01. The sequence continues at coordinate 380 of DATHNI010000238.1, read as the reverse complement.
CTACCCTCGTATCTGCGGCTGCTTTCGGATATGCGGGGTTGTTGTCCACGGTGATCGTAGGTGGGTTCACTGTGTAAGGCTGGCCCAGCGCCTTGCGGAAGAAACGCTTGGCAGCCGCGGCATCGCGTTTAGTGGAGAGCAGAAAGTCGATGGTATGGCCGCGGCTGTCGACTGCTCGATACAGGTAGGTCCAGCGGCCCTTGACCTGCACGTACGTCTCATCCATTCGCCAGGAGCCTTTGCTCATCCGCAGATACGGCCGGATCCGCTTCTCCAATTCGACCGCATAAGCCTGGATCCACCGGAAGACAGTGGTGTGGTCGACTGAGACGCCGCGGTCCAGCAGCATGAGCTCAAGATCGCAGCAGCTGATCGGGAAC
>DATHNI010000237.1:0-15365 GCA_035486135.1 Acetobacteraceae bacterium | reverse complement strand
GGAGTACGCGGCGTCGGGCAACGCCGGCACGCTGGACATGATCGCCGCGCTGCACTGGGTGCGCGACAATATCGGGGCGTTCGGCGGCGATCCAGGCTGCGTCACGATCTTCGGCGAGTCGGGCGGTGGCGGAAAAGTCAGCACGCTGCTGGCCATGCCGTCGGCGCGCGGGCTGTTCCACCGCGCCATCGTGCAGAGCGGCGCCGCGGTGCGGCTGCGCACGCGCGATCGTGCCACGAAGCTGACCGAGGCGGTGCTGCACGACCTCGGCCTGTCACGGGCGTCGCTGGCGGAACTGCACGCGGTACCGATGCAGCGGCTGCTGGCGGCGATCGGACCGGCGCAGCAGGCGATCGGGCCGTCACCCTGGCCGCTGCTGGATCGCTATCCGTTCGGGCCGGTGGTCGATGGCACACTGCTGCCGCAGCATCCATTCGATCCCGATGCGACGCCGGTCTCCGCCGACATTCCGCTGATCATCGGCGACTGCACACACGAGGCGTCATTGTTCTTCGCGCATGACGACAAGGTGTGGCACCGCACGCTGACCGAGGCGGAGTTGCAGACGCGGGTGGCAGCGGTCGCCGGCGGCGCGGCCGACCGCGTGGTGGCGTTGTATCGGCGGCTGATGCCCGATACGGCGCCCGCCGACCGGCTGATCGCCACGCTGACCGATTCGAATTTCCGGGTGCGCTCGCTGCTGATGGCGGAGCGCCGGGCACGGCAAGGAGGGGCGCCGGTGTGGATGTATTCGTTCGCCTGGCAGACGCCGCTGTTCGACGGGCGACTGGGCACGCCGCACGCGATCGACGTGCCGTTCACCTTCGATACGCTGGAGTTCACCAATGCCACGGATCGCAGTGCCGGGGCACATGCGTTGGCGGCGACGATGTCGGGCGCGTGGGCGGCGTTCGCGCGTACCGGCGTGCCGGAACATGCGTCGCTGCCGGCGTGGCCGGCTTACTCGGAGGCGCAGCGTGCGACGATGGTACTGGACGTGGATTGCCACGTGGCACACGATCCTGGGGCGGAGGCCCGGGCGTTGTGGGAGGAGATTGCCGGGCACAGGGGGTAATCGCCCACTGGGTTTGCATTTCGGGCAATACGTGTCTCATACGTATTGGCATGCACAAGAAGCTGACCATCACCGTCGACGCTGAAGTCTATGAGGGCCTCCACACGATCATCGGGCGCCGGCACATCAGCCGGTTCCTGAATGACTTGGCACGGCCGCACGTCACGGCGCCGGACCTCACCGCCGGTTATGCCGCCATGGCGAACGATCAGGCGCGCGAGCAGGAGGCGGAGGCCTGGAACGAAGCGCTGATCAGCGACGTAGCAGGTGAGCCACGCGGTGGCTGATCTGCCGCACCCCCGCCGGGGCGAGGCCTGGTGGGTCGCATTCGATCCGTCCGTTGGCGGCGAAATTCACAAGACATGCCCAGCGATCATCCTCGGCAACGATGCCGCCAATGCAGCGCTGAACCGGGTGCAGGTCGTGACGATCACGCCCGGCGGGTCGGTCGCGGTGGGGCTCGCCAACCGCCGAAAACGCTCACGCCGCCTTGGTGTTTCCGAACAATCCGCCAACCCGAGCCAGCGTTGCCAGATGCACGTCGGCGTCGCCGAACAGCATGTCGATCATCGTCATGCGCTTGAAGTAGTGGCCGACGCTGTACTCCATCGTCATGCCGATGCCGCCGTGCAACTGGATCGCCTCCTGGCCGATATGCTTGCCCGAGCGGCCGATCTGCACCTTCGCCGCCGCGATGGCGCGCCGGCGTTCCGTCGCGTCTTCCTCGCCCGCCATCACGGCGGCGAACATCGCCATGCTGCGCGCTTGCTCCAAGGCCACCAGCATATCCACAGACCGGTGCTGCAACACCTGGAACGAGCCGATCGGCCGGCCGAACTGCTGCCGCGTCTTCAGGTATTCCAATGTCGTCTCGTGCATCGCCTGCATCGTGCCGACCGCCTCGGCACATAGCGCGGCGATCGCTTCGTCCACCACGTGCTCTATGGCCGGCAGCGCATCGTCGCTCAGCGCGGCATCGGCGGCGACACGCACGCCGGACAGTGTCAGCTCCGCGGCGCGCAGTCCGTCCTGGGTCGGATAGCCGCGCCGGGTCACGCCGGCGGCATCCGCGTCAACCAGGAACAATCCGATGCCATCATGGTCGCGCCGGGCGCCGGAGACGCGCGCGGTCACCAGCAGCTTGTCGGCGCAATCGCCGTGCAGCACGACGCTCTTCGCGCCATCGAGCACGTAGCCATCGCCGTCCTTGCGCGCGGTGGTCGCGACGTCGGCGAGGTCGTAGCGCGACTGCCGCTCGACATGCGCGAAAGCAAGCTTCAGATTGCCCGCGACGATCTGCGGCACCAGCGCGGCGCGCAACGCCTCGCTGCCGGCGCGGCGGAGCAGTCCGCCGCCGAGGATCACCGTGGCGAAATACGGTTCCAGCACCAGGCCGCGGCCGAATGCTTCCATGACGATCATGGTCTCGACCGCGCCGCCGCCGAAACCGCCGAGCGTTTCCTCGAATGGCAGGCCGAGCAAACCGAGCTCAGCGTATTGGTTCCAGACGGCGGTGCTCCAGCCGGCGGGTTCGGCCATGTACTTCTTGCGTTGCTCGAAGGCGTAGTGGTCGGCGATCAGCCGCTCGACGCTGTCCTTCAGCAGGCGTTGTTCGTCGGTCAGGTCGAAGTCCATGGGTTGTTCCCGGAAATAGTGTGTGCGGATCGCGGCACCCTCACCCGCGACGCTTGCGTCGCGACCTCTCCCGCGCAGCGGGAGAGGTTTTTATAGACCCAATATCGCCTTGGCGACGATGTTGCGCTGGATCTCGTTCGAGCCGCCGTAGATCGACACCTTGCGGTAGTTGAAATACATCGGCGCCGCCTCGGTGGCGTAGTCGGGGCCGATCGTCTCCTCGTTGCGGCCGTCGAAGTCGCGTTGGTAGGGCATCGCGTAAGGCCCGACCACTTCCATCACCAATTCGGTCAGTTGCTGCTGGATCTGCGAGCCCTTCAGCTTGAGGATCGAGGACGCCGGGTTCGGCCGGCCTTTCTCGCGCTTGCGCTCATCGGCGACGACGCGCAACTGGGTCATTTCCAGCGCCTTCAGCTCCACCTCGACCGCCGCCAGTTTCTCGCGGAAACGCGGGGTGTCGATCAGCGGCGTATCCCCGACGCGTTCCATCGAGGCCAGTTCCTTGATGCGCGCCACCTTCGCCTTGGATGCGCCGACCCGGGCGATGCCGGTGCGCTCGTTGCCCAGCAGGAACTTGGCGTAGTCCCAGCCCTTGTTTTCCTGGCCGACAAGGTTCTCGGCGGGGACTTCAACGTTGTCGAAGAACACCTCGTTCACCTCGCGGCCGCCGTCGATGGTGATGATCGGGCGGACGGTGATGCCGGGCGTCTTCATATCGACCAGGATGAACGAGATGCCCTCCTGCTTCTTCGCCGCCGGATCGGTGCGCACGAGACAGAAAATCCAGTCGGCGTATTGCGCCAGCGTGGTCCAGATCTTCTGGCCATTGATGATGTATTTATCGCCCTTGCGCTCGGCCTTGGTGCGCAGCGATGCGAGGTCGGAGCCGGAGCCGGGTTCGGAAAACCCCTGGCACCAGAAGATGTCGGCGTTAGCGGTCTTCGGCAGGAAGTGCTGCTTCTGCGCGTCATTGCCGAACTGGGCGATCACCGGGCCGACCATGGTGACGTTGAAGCCGATCGGCGTCGGCACGTTGGCCTGCTGCATCTCGTCCTGGTACAGATACACCTGGACCGGCGACCAGTCCTGCCCGCCCCACTGCACCGGCCAGTTCACCGTCGCCCAGCCGCGCGCGTTCAGGATGCGCTGCGAGGTGATCATGTCGTCGCGCGTCAGGCCCTCGCCTTCGGCGACCTTGTCGCGGATCGATTGCGGGATCTCGGTGCGGAAGAAACGGCGGGCGTCCTCGCGGAAGGCGTGTTCCTCGGGGGTGAAGCTGAGGTCCATGGTGGTTTCTCTCCCTGGGCGGGAAGCTGATCTACCGGTGAGTAGTGGGGGCGGCGCGCGGCGTCAATCGGCACGGCGACATGGCCTCCAGGTCAGAGACAGGTTCGCCGCGCCATCTACAATGGCAGCCTCGGCTTCGGTCAGAAGTTCAGACCCGGCAACCATCCACATCCGCGGGCGGCGATCGCGACCTGGCCTCCGATCTCGAGGCAGTCCGTGGATGAGACATGACATCATCGTCTCCGCGCCCGACGATCTCCTTCCGCGCCACGGCCTGTGCAGCTTGAGCCTAACGAAGAACGGCGGCCATTCGGACGCCGCCGGACTCGATCGACCGTTAGACTTTGGTGGACGCACGGGACAACGCTTTCCATTCACCGTTCTGGTTCTGCCAGTTCATCAGGACGAGGAGGTTGGTGGAGCTCTTCTTGCCATCAGGGATGGTTTCGCTCTCACCCAACCAATGAAAGCGCACGATCGCGGCATCGCCGACCACGCGGATCGAGAGATCCTGCCATTGCAGGGAGTCGAGTTTCGATTTACCTGCCGTAGCATTCTTGATGAATGTGGCCTTGTCTTCCACGTGACCGTCGGAGTGGCTGTAGCTCAATTCCGCAGCGCATAGCCCGTCGAGAGCCTTTGGGTCAGCGGCAACCAGGGCGGCACGAAACGCCTCGACCCGCTTCGCCACGGCCGCTTCGTCCGCCGATGGTTCCTGCGCTGCCTTGGCTTCCAGCATACCAAGCGTGACCAGGCCGAGAACAGACAACGGCCCGGCCAAGTGACGACGACTGATGTTCATAACGTTTCCTCCGTTTGTTTGGGTTCGGTTTTCTTGCAAACGGCCAGCCATGGCAGTGCGCGATGATACCACATCGCCGATCGCGGTCTATCGTCGTTATTTGCAATGATGATATGCTCGAGGTACTGTTTTTTGCCTCTACTCTGCCGCGGCGCGCTTCAACCGATCGGTGAACTGCTTGCGGAACTTCGCCACCTTCGGCGCGACCACCACCTGGCAATAGCCACTCCATGGATTGCGCGCGAAATAGTCGTGGTGTTCCTGCTCGGCTTCATAGAACGCCTGGAACGGCACGATCTCGGTCACCAGCGGCGCGTGCCAGATCTTCGCGTCGGCGATTTCCTTCATCACCGCCTGCGCCGTCTGCTTCTGCGCCTCGGAGTGGGTGAAAATCGCCGAGCGATACTGCGTGCCGATATCGTTGCCTTGCCGGTTCAGCGTTGTCGGGTCGTGGATCGCGAAGAACACGCGCAGCAGGTCGGCGTACGATAGCTGATCGGGGTCGAATTTTACCTGCACGACCTCGGCGTGGCCCGTCCGGCCGGAGCAAACCTCCTTGTAGCTCGGGTTGGCGTTCTGGCCGCCGGAGTAGCCGGACATCACCCAGTTGACGCCGCGGAGGTCCTTGAACACCGCTTCCAGGCACCAGAAGCAGCCGCCGGCCAGGGTTGCGATCTCTTCGCTCATGTCCATGGTCTCCTTTCGCTGTTGGCCGACATCATACTCCGTAACGCGCCCGGCTGTCAGGCGGTGGCAATCGGGTGGAGGAAGACCGGCGCGGCGAACGGGGGGGGCGGTTGGCGGCACTTTGGAGGCGGGAATGATCGAGAGCATCAGCGCGATCACGCTGGCCACGCATGACATGGCCCGGGCGGTGGCGTTCTACACGGCGCTTGGCTTCGCGCTGAAATACGGTGGGGCGGACGCCGGCTTCACAAGCTTTCACGCCGGCGCGGGCTATCTGAACCTGACGACTGCTGCGGCGGAGCGTCAGTGGTGCTGGTGGGGTCGCGCGATCTTCCATGTCGATGACGTGGACGCGCTGCATGCGCGCGCCGTGGCGGCCGGCCTGTCGCCGGCGGCCGTCCCGCGCGATGCGCCATGGGGCGAGCGGTATTTCCACATCACCGATCCGGACGGGCACGAACTCAGTTTCGCGCGGCCGTTATAGGGGTGAAGTTGTTGCGGTCCGATCCGGCTGCCTGGTGCGGTGTGGCCGGGCATGAGGCGGGCATGGCCGGTCGGAGTCCCAAGGCTACGTCGCACGGCGGATAGATGATCAATACAATCGGGCCGGGAGGTGCTAATTGTTTCTGGTAAATTTATCGCAAAGATCGCAAGACGCAGAGATCGCGAAGCAGGGTTTATTGACGACCGGACCCTGGTTCTATCCGGGGAAGGCAACGCAGATCCATTGCATGACCTCCCCAGAACGACCCGCCGGCACGGATCAGAAATTTCTTCTTCGCGCTCTCTGCGTCTTGGCGAACTGTCCGATAAATTTACCGGAAACAGTTAGCACCTGCGCCGCAAGCTAACCGCCTGCCGCCCGGCTCCGACGCATGCCGGCTGGTGCTTGCCGGCCGGGCGGGTTGTCGTTCCTGACCGGACGTTCGATGATGCCTGCCCAAGGGAGGGCACTCATACGATGCGGATCGGTTTTGTCGGCACCGGAACTATGGGCACCCCGATCGCGGGCTGCCTGATCCGCGCTGGCCATGCGCTTTCGATTTATGACCGTCGCCCGGAGGCCATGGCTGCGCTGTGCGCACAGGGCGCCATCCGCGCCGACAGCGCATTCGCCGCGGCGCGCGACAGCGAGGTGGTATTTACCTCGCTCCCCGGCCCGACCGAATTCGAGGCGGCGATGCTGGAACCGCAGACCGGCATTCTCGCGGGCTTGCAACCCGGCGCTGCCCATATCGACCTGACCACCAACGCGCCGAAGACCATCTCCCGTGTCGCCGAAGCCTGCCGGTCGCGTGGGGTCGAACTGATCGATGCGCCGGTCAGCGGCCGTCCGCCAACGATGACCATCATGGTCGGCGCCAGCGACGCGGCCTTTGCCAAATACCGGCCGTTGTTCGAGGCGGTTGCCGCCAACGTCTTCCATGTCGGGCCAAGCCGCGCCGGGGCGACCGCAAAGCTGGTCACGCAATACCTGGGCTACACCAACTTCATCGCCTCGATCGAAGGGATGCTGGTCGCGGCCAAGGCCGGGATCGACCTCGAAACCCTGGCGCGGATCGTGCCGGTCAGCGCCGGGCAAAGCCGCACGTTCGACAACATCGCGCGCGGCGTATTTACCGGAACCTTCGCCGCCGGCGGCACACTCGACATCGTCGCCAAGGACGTCGAACTCGCCTGTCAGCTTGCGCGTGACGTGGGCGCGCCGGCTGCACTGGGCGTACTTGCTTCGGACCTGTACAAACGCGCTCAGGCGGCAGGCTGGGGCCAGGAGGGCTTCCCGGTCGTGGCCCGCGTGCTGGAAGCGATGGCCGGCACCGAACTGCGCGCGGGAAAGGGAGGCGAAGGATGAGCGATGACCGCATCGCCCGGCTGCTGCTGACCCAGGAGATCGCGCAGTTCCTCTATGCCGAAGCTGAATTGCTCGACGAGCGTCGGCACGACGAATGGCTGGCGCTGCTGGCCCAGGACGTCCGCTACTGGATGCCGATGCGGCGCAACGTCAAATACGGCGATACGACCCGCGAATTCACGCGCGAGACCGAGGACATCAGTTGGTTCGACGAGGGCAAGGACACGCTGACCCGCCGGGTCCGCCAGATCCAGACCGGCATCCATTGGGCGGAGGAGCCGCAATCGCGCATCACCCACATGGTGTCGAATGTGCAAGTGCTGCAGGCGACGCCGGATGCCACTGCGCCGCGCGAGGCCGCCGTCAAATCGCGTTTCCTGATCTATCGCAACCGCGTCGAGACGGAGACCGACTTTCTTGTCGGCAAGCGCGAGGATACGCTGCGCCGGGAAGGTGACGGCTGGCTGATCGCCCGGCGGAAGATCATCCTCGACCAGAATGTGCTGCTGACGAAGAACCTGACGTTCTTTTTCTAGTTCGATCGCGTGAGTCCCGCCGTGCGGCTTTCTGCCTCAGGCGATCACGCTGCAAGCGGAGGCACGGCCATGGCGTTGAACGGAACGCGCGGATATCAGCCCAGTCTCGTCGATCTCGCGTCGGGGATGATCAGCCGCGAGATCTTCGTGAATGACGAGATCTATGCCCAAGAGCAGGAGAGGGTGTTTGCGCGGTCGTGGCTGTTTGTGGGGCATGAGAGTCAAATTCCCAATCCGGGGGACTTCTTCGCCTCGCGCATGGGCGAGGAGTCGGTGATCCTCTGCCGCGACCGCGCTGGCGCGGTGCATGTCTTCCTCAATTCATGCCGCCATCGTGGCATGAAGGTATGCCGCTATGACGACGGCAACACCACGGTCTTTACGTGCCCTTACCACGGCTGGAGCTACGGCACCGATGGTGCGCTGGCCGGCGTGCCGTTTTTCCGCGAGGCCTATCATTCGGAGCTCGACAAGGCGAAATACAGTCTCGTCGAGGTCGCGCAACTGTGCTGCTACAAGGGCACCGTATGGGCCAACTGGGATGCATCGGCGCCGCCGTTCCTTGAGCATCTGGGCGAGTTCCGGCGTTTCCTGGATCTGATGCTCGACGGTTGGGACGGGCGGGAGGGCCAGGCGGAACTGCTGGGCGGCGTGCAGAAATGGATCATTCCGTGCAACTGGAAATGGCCAGCTGAGAATTTCAGCGGCGACACCTACCATAATATCTCGCACCGCTCGGTCGATCTGGTGGGCGCGGGTCCGAGCGGGCGCAGCCGGCGCGATTACGGCGAGCTCAACGTGGCCCGCAAGCTCCACGTCGCCATTCCCGATCGCGGGCACCAGACGATCACCTACGCGCTGCCGCGCGACCACCAACCGCAGGCCGCGTATCAGAATTCGCCTGAGGTTGCGGAGTATTTTCGCCATTGCGAGGAGGAGCGGCGGCGGCGTCCGGGAGCTAACAGCCGGCTGATCGGAGCGCCCGGCGAGATCTTTCCCAATGTGGCTCTGCTGCCCCGGCAGCCGCGCACGCTGGCGGTGTGGCACCCGGTCAATGCGCATCAGACCGAGGTGTGGCGGTTCTTCTTTGTCGATCGGGATGCGCCGCGCGCCGTCAAGAACTTCCTGCGCGATTACTACATCCGGTATTCCGGCCCTGCGGGGATGACCGAGCAAGACGACATGGAGAACTGGAATTATGCGCACGCGGCGAGCCGCGGGGTGATCGCCCGGCGGTATCCCTACACCTACGAGATGGGGATGGGACACGCGGTGGAGAATTATGAATGGGACGGGCTGCGTATGCCCGGCCGGGTCATCGACCTGACCAAGGCGCAGGCGAGCGAGGAGCCGATGCGCAACCTGTATCGGCGGTGGGCGCAGTTCATGGAGGCCAAGAGCTGGGACGAGCTGATGACCTGGCGCCGCGACGCCGAACTCGTGGCCTCGGAGGCTCGGGCGGCGGAATGAGCGATCCGGTCAACGTCCGGAGCCTTGCGGTTGGGACGCGGCTGGTGCTGGGGTCCGGCGCGGAGGTGGAGATCGTTGCAAATCCGGGGGATGGGGTGTGGGTGTTCGGGCGGTATCTCGCATCGGCCGATGATCCGGCCCTGGTTGGGCAGGAGGAGATGATCTTCGTGCAGGACGTCGTCGAGGTTCGAACTTAGCGCCGGCATCAGGGCAATCGGGCGAAGGAAGCAAGGCCAGGGGCTTTGCCCCTGGACCCCACCAAGGGGCTCTGCCCCCTCCCGTCCAACCTCGCCAACGAATGGATTGCAAAGGCGCTGCCTTTGCTGGGGGTTCAGGGGGCAAAGCCCCCTGACGGGTCCAGGGCAGAGCCCTGGCCTTGCTTCCTTCGCCCGCGGCATCGTGCCGACTCGGAAACCGCCCTATACTCCCTCACCATGAACCTCATGCTGTTCCCCGCGCCGCAGCACAAGGCCGACGAGGTGCCATCCGACGCCGAGTTGGCCCGTTTCATCCCCGGCAACGCCATCGCCGCCGGCCGCGCGTACGCCCAGGCGGGCCGCGTCCTGCGCATGTCCGTGTCGGACGACGGCAACCGGATCGAAGCCGAGACCCAGGGTAGCCGCCGCACGCCCTATGCCGAGACCATCGTCCTGCGGCGCGACCCGCAGGGGCACCTGCGCATCATCGGCCTGTGCTCCTGCGCCGTGCACACCAACTGCAAGCACGTCGCCGCCGTGCTGATCGTCGCCCGCGGCCGGCACAAGCTGGCTCCCGCGCCGGCTGGCCAGGTATCGGCGATATCGCCCCGGCCGGCGCCTGGCCCGGCCGGCTCGCCACAACCGCAAGCGCGGCCGGCGCCGGTGCCGCCGCGCGAGGAGCCGTTGCCCTACCCTCTGGCGAACTGGCTGGTGGAGCTGGAAGCCGCCCAGCATACCGACGAGGAGGACTACCCCCCCAGCATCCGCCAGCGCCTGTTCTACGTGCTGGACAAGGCACCGCAGCCCCGCGGCATACCCGCGCTGACGGTGCAGCCGGTCTCGGTCCAATTGCGCAAGAACGGCGAGATCTCGGCCGCTCAGCGGAATTTCCCCCCCGACAGCGTGCATGGCCAGCAGCCGGCGCGGTTCCTGCGTCCCTCCGACCGCATCATCCTGCGCCGGCTGGCCCGCCGCCGCCACGGCAACGACGAAGACGAGGACCCGCAGAACACCGTTCGCCGCATCATCGCCACCGGCCGCGCCCGCTGGGGCAGCGTGACCGGCCCGGTAGCGAACGAGGGTCCGCCGCGCCCCGGCCGCATCGCCTGGGTCGTCCACGAGGATGGCTCGCAGCAGCCGGAGGTCGCGCTGGATGCACCGGGGAGCACGCTCTTGCGCGTGCCGGAGCCGTGGTACGCCGAGGCAACCACCGGCACGCTCGGCCCGGTCGCGCTGGACCTGCCCGCCCCGGTGGCGCGCCGCTTGCTCACGGCCCCGGCAATCCCGCCCGACCAGGCCGCGCGCGTCCGTCGCGAACTGGCGCGTCGCATGCCCAGCCTGGCAGTGCCGGCGCCGGACGAACTGCCCCCGCCCGAGGTGCTGAACGAAAAGCCGCGCGGCCATCTGCTGCTGCACACCGGCTCGCCACCGCTGCCGCACGGCATGGCGCGGTATGGCAGCGGCACCGCCATCCCGCTGGCACGGCTGAGCTTCGCCTACGGCCCGTTCGTCGTTGGCGCGGCCGAACGCCGGACCACGATGGCGCGCGGTGGCCGATTGTATCGCCTGGTGCGTCAGCGCGACGCCGAGGAGGCGCTGGCGCAACGGCTCGCCGTATTTGGGTTCGACCGGGTCGGCCGCATCGCACCGAGCTGGTATGCCAACCCCTGGGCCGACGACCTGATGCTGCCGGGCGACCAGGACGGCTCCGCCTGGCTGCGCGTGCTGCTGCGCGACCTGCCGCTGCTGCGCGCCGAGGGCTGGACGATCGAGATCGACGACGACTTCCCGATCCGCCTCGCCGAGCCGGATGGTGACCTGTCGGCCGCGCTGGACGAAGGCTCCGGCATCGATTGGCTGGAACTGCATCTCGGCGTGATGGTGGACGGGCAGCGCGTGGACCTGGTGCCCTCGTTGGTGGCGATGATCGCCGCGTCGGAGGCATTCGGATTTGGTCTGCAGGACCGGCTGAACGAGGCGGCCGACGACGAGCCGTTCCTGGTGCCGTTGCAGGACGGCCGTTTCCTGCCGCTGCCGCTGCCGCGCATCCGTCCGATCCTGATGGCGCTGACGGAACTGTTCGCGCGCGGGGGCATCGATCCCGAGGCCGGGTCGATCCGCTTCACCCGGCTCGACGCGGCGGAGATCGCGGCGCTGGAGGAGGCCACTGGCGTCGTCTGGCAGGGCGGCGAGTCACTCCGCGCGCTCGGCCGGCAATTGCGCGAGGCAGGCGGCGCGATACCGAACGCCTCGGTGCCGGCGTGTTTCCTCGGGACCCTGCGGCCCTACCAGGCACAAGGGGTGAACTGGCTGCAGTTCCTGCGCGGCGCCGAGTTGGGCGGCGTGCTGGCCGACGACATGGGCCTGGGCAAGACGGTGCAGACGCTGGCCCACCTGGCGATCGAACAAGCCGAGGGCCGGCTGGACCGGCCGTCCTTGATTGTCTGCCCGACCAGCGTGGTGCCGAACTGGACGATGGAGGCGGCCCGGTTCGCTCCGTCGCTGCGAGTGCTGACGCTGCATGGGCCGGCGCGGAAGGAGCGGTTCGGGGAGATCGGGCGGCATGACCTGGTGATCTCCACCTATCCGCTGCTGACCCGCGACCATGCCGTGCTGACAGAGCACGAGTGGCACGTTGTGGTGCTCGACGAAGCGCAGATGATCAAGAACCCGAACGCCGAGACCACACGGGCGGCGTTGCGGTTGCAAGCCCGGCAGCGGCTGGCCCTGTCGGGGACTCCGTTGCAGAACCATCTGGGCGAGCTGTGGTCGCTGTTCGACTTCCTGGCGCCGGGGTTCCTGGGCAGCGCGCGGTCGTTCCGCACCCGGTTCCGCACGCCGATCGAGAAGCATGGCGATGCGGCGCGGGGGGAGATGCTGACCAAGCGGGTGCGCCCGTTCCTGCTGCGCCGGACCAAGGAAGAGGTGGCGCTGGACCTGCCACCGAAGACGGAAATCACCGAGCCGGTGGAGATGGAGACGCCACAGCGTGCGATCTACGAGGGCGTGCGGCTGTCGATGCACGCTCGCGTGCGGCAGGCGATCGAGGAGAAGGGCATTGCGCGGTCGGGCATCATCATTTTGGACGCACTGCTGAAGCTGCGCCAGGCGTGCTGCGATCCGCGGCTGCTGAAGCTGAAGGCGGTGGAAAAGACCAAGGCGGGCTCAGCCAAGTTGGAGCGGCTGATGGAGCTGCTGACGGTGCTGCTGACGGAAGGGCGGCGGGTGCTGCTGTTCTCGCAGTTCACCTCGATGCTGGCGCTGATCGAGGAGCGGCTGGCGGAGGCGTCGCTGCCCTACGTGATGCTGACCGGGGATACGGTGGATCGCGGCAGCGTGGTGCGGCGGTTCCAGGCCGGCGAGGTGCCGTTGTTCTTGATCAGCCTAAAGGCCGGCGGGGTGGGGCTGAACCTGACCGCGGCGGACACGGTGATCCATTACGATCCGTGGTGGAACCCGGCGGTGGAGGACCAGGCGACGGACCGCGCGCACCGGATCGGGCAGGAGAAGAAGGTGTTCGTGCACCGGCTGGTCACGCTGGGGACGATCGAGGAGAAGATGGAAGTCCTGAAGGAGAAGAAGCGCGCGATCGTGGCGTCCGTGCTGGAGGCGGAGCATGGCGGCGCGTTGCGGCTGACCGAGGGGGATGTGGAGGAGCTGTTCGGGGTGAGTGGCTGAGGCTACCTCCGTTGATTCCCGTCTTCGCGGGGCCCGGCTTTCCGCCGCCACGCCCGCAGGCCCGTCGCGACTGGTTCCGGCCGTTAGGGCATTTCCATCCTGACTGACACACGCCGGCGCCGCCTGTCATTGCGAGGCGCGCAGCGCCGAAGCAATCCCCCGTCTGACGAGCTGAGGGCCACTCGTCAGGCGGGGGATTGCTTCGGCGCTGCGCGCCTCGCAATGACAGAGGCTCTCGGAGATCAGATGTCGGCTTGGATGCGAGGGTTGGTGAGTAGCATGCTGGCCACCGGAACGGATACGAACCGATGTCGTAGTCACTGCAATCCCTTGCATCCACTTTGGTCTCTGCTTAATTGCTGCCGCGTTTCGAGTGATCCCTGAACGGATTTGTGATGGCAGCGTGAAATGCCAGAGTGTGTATAACACAGCCAAACTTAGCTCATAAGGGAGGCGACAATGGGAACCATCAACATTCCTTTCGGAACAATACTTGAGCAAAGCTACGATCTGGACAGCAATGAGACGGTGAATGGTCCTGGCTTTTTTGCGCCAGGCTCATTTGCCGATGGCGGCAACGCCACTATCAATGCCATTACACTCGCTGGCACGTTCACGACCGGCACGGTGTCGGGAAACGTAATCACTTCCGGAAACCTGACTTTCACAAATTTCGTTAGCCCTTTGGTGACCGCCGATCTGACGCCGCAAGCCACTATAAGTATAGAGCATCCGCACGAATTTTTCGGCTCGATAGGGTATGTAAATCCGGATGGTTCTGTTGCGCCATTTGGCGAGTATGTCGATCTGGTCGGCCTCGCCAATGCCGCCAGCTACACGTTGAAGAATGACCTGGTTTTTATCAACGGATCGAACGGATTTCCCGTCGATCTGCTGCGTGTATCGAGCGAGATCGCAGCGAGTTTGGCGTTACCCGGATCGACCACCAACCTGATTGAGGACGGCGGAAGCGTCTACCTCACGCTCGGCTATGGAGAACTTCGCATTCCAGGCGGTTTCGGAGCAGGAACGATACTCCACGCAACCTGAGCAAAAGCAAACGCTCATTTGGTAGGAACCGCCTTGGTCCGCACGGGTGCGGTCTGCACGTTCACCGCCAACCCGCATACCTCTTTCAGCGCGGCCACCACCGCGATGAGGTCGGCGCCGCGAGGGTTGCCGTACGGTCCGAACATCCGCATCAGCGACTTTTCTGGCACTCCGATGCGGTTACCGAGCTGGGCAATGCCCACGGTGGCATTGATGAAATCGCGCAGCAGGATCTTCGCCGTGCCGAGGTCGCAGTCCACGATGGCTTGCACGGCCTCCTGATACAGTCCGGCGCGGAATTCCGGATCGCGATCGGCACGTGCCTTCACAGTCTTCCGGAAATCCCTGGTAAGTGGCACTGGCAGGCTCCTAATCGCCGCGGCGCTTCCGGCGCCGATAGTCGTTCAATCGATCTTGCGCATCGGCAATCTGAGCCAGGAAGGCAGCCGCAGCCGCAGTCGCACCCCAACGCAAAACCTGCTAACCGCTGCAAATCCGTATCGCGCGCAGCTTACATGATCTCGCGAACGGCCAGCATGGGGAAACGACAATGCGACAGACCTGCCTGACCGGGTTCATCTTCGCGGCCGCCATGGTCCTCGCCGCGGCAATGCCGGCCCGGGCGCAAACCAGCGCGCCACCCAGCATCGACCTGCCCAATCCCTACGCGCCCGCCACGTCGTTCGGCCAGCTACCCGCCGGGCGCTCCTGGGGCGGCACCACCGCGGTGGCAATCGATCGCGACGGCAAGAGCGTCTGGGTATTCGAACGCTGCGGCGGCGAGAGCTGCGCCGATTCAAAACTCCCGCCGATCCTGCACTTCGACCCCTCCGGCAAACTGCTCGCCAGTTTCGGCGCCGGCATGTTCGTGTTTCCGCACGGGATCGCCATCGACAATGACGGTGACGTGTGGGTTGCCGATGCCGACGGCAGGAACGGCAAGGGTGAGCAGGTCGTCGAGTTCAGCCCCACCGGCAAGGTGTTGCTGACCCTGGGCAAGGCGGGCATGCCAGGCGACGCTCCCGGCTACTTCAACCGCCCATCCGGCGTCGCGATCGCACGCAACGGCGACATCTTCGTGGCCGACGGGCATGGC
>DATHNI010000236.1:0-60234 GCA_035486135.1 Acetobacteraceae bacterium | reverse complement strand
CTGGTTGCGCTCGCGTTGTCGCCGCTGCTCGCCAGCGTGATCGTTCGCACCTACGGCTGGTGGGTTTTGTTCAACCGAGACGGTGCCATCAACGGATTTCTTCAGACCATCGGTGTTATCAAAGCGCCGCTGCTCATGCTGCCATCGACCGCGGTCATCATCGTCGGGCTCGCGCATGCGCTATTGCCATACGGCATCCTGACGCTGATGGCGGCACTCAACGGCGTCAATCCGAACCTGGAACGTGCCGCCATGAGCCTGGGGGCCGGGCGTTTGCGCACCTTCGCCTCCGTCACCCTGCCGCTCACATCATCCGGTGTCATCGGCGGTTTCCTGCTCGCGTTCGGCGTGGCGATCGGAGCCTATGCCACGCCCGCCATCCTCGGCGGCCCCGGCACGCAAACCATGGCGACGCTGATCTATAGTTTCATGATGACCTTGCTCGATTGGTCGCTCGGCTCCGCCATGGGCGTGATCCTGCTGGCGAGCTCGTTCGCGGTGCTTGCGCTGACCATGCTCGCCGGGCGGCGCAGCGCGTCGTGAGTCGCCGAATCGCGCCGCACCGCATCGTGCTGTGGACTGTCGTCGCGCTGATCTACGCATTCATGTTGGTGCCGATCGCGATCACCGCCACGGTGTCGTTCAATGCGGTGGACCGTTCCTATTTCCCGCCGCGTGGCTTTTCGTTGCACTGGTGGGCGATGGCGATGTCGCCGCAATGGACGGGACCGTTCCTGTTCAGCCTCAAACTCGCAGCACTCAGCGCGATCGCGACCGCCATCCTTGGCCTGCCGCTCGGTCTCGCGCTACGTCGGCCGGCTTTCGCCGGGCGTGGCGTGCTGCTGGCGCTGATCATGGGACCGCTCGTGTTGCCAAGCCTGGTCACCGGAATCGCGCTGCTGCAATTCCTGACGATCGCCGGAGTGGGCGACTGGCTCGGCCTGCCGGCGCTCATCATAGGCCACGTCATCATCTGCCTGCCGTTCATGGTGCGCACGCTGTCGGTCAGCCTGGAATCGATCCCGCGCAATGCGGAGATCGCCGCGGCAAGCCTCGGCGCCTCGCGCCTTGTGGTGCTGCGGGAGGTGACGTTGCCACTCGCCCGTTCCGGCGCCGGCGCCGGCATGATCTTCGCGTTCATCAGCAGTTTCGACGACATCAACCTGGCCCTGTTCGTCGCGCGGCCCGGCCAGCAACCGCTGACGGTGCAGATCATGCAGTTCCTCGAATATGGTTTCTCGCCGACCCTGGCAGCGCTTTCGATCTTGTCGCTGCTGGTGCCGCTGGCGCTGGTCGCGGTGTTCGGGCGCCTCGTGGGCATCGGCAGCTTCATCTACCAGGACCACGGCCATGCCTGATCCTGCCCTGGAACTGCGAGGCCTCACCAAACGCTACGGCGCCGGCGTCGTCGTCGGACCGATCGACCTGACAGTGCAGCCGGGCGAGTTCGTGACGCTGCTTGGCCCCAGCGGCTGCGGCAAGACCACCACGCTCAACATGATCGCCGGATTCGTCGCGCCGGATGCCGGCAGCGTCCATCTGGCCGGCCGCCACGTGGAGACCCTGCCGCCGTTTCGCCGAGACCTCGGCGTCGTGTTTCAGGACTACGCACTGTTCCCGCACCGGACGGTGGCGGAGAACATCGGCTTCGGCCTGCGCATGCGCCGCATCGCCCGGCAAGAGGTCGCCCGGCGCGTGGACGAAGCGATGCAAATGGTCCGGCTGGATGGGCTCGGCGATCGGCGCCCGGGGCAACTATCGGGCGGCCAGCGTCAGCGCGTGGCTCTGGCCCGCGCGCTGGTCATCCGCCCCAGCCTGCTGCTGCTGGACGAGCCGCTATCGAACCTCGACCTGAAGCTGCGCGAGGAGATGCGCATCGAGATTTCCACGCTGCAACGCCGGCTGGGCATCGCGACAGTGTTCGTCACCCACGACCAGGACGAAGCGCTGACGATGTCGGACCGCATCGCGGTCATGCAGGGCGGCTCGATCGAGCAAATCGGCGCCGCGCGCGAGATCTACGAGGCTCCGGCTTCAGCCTTCGTCGCGACATTCATCGGCACCACCAACCTGGTGCGCGGCACCGTGGCATCGGCCACGGGCGGGACGCTGCTGCTGACGACCACCGCCGGCCCCGCGCGGATAGCCGGTCCCGGGCACTATCCCGCCGGCGCCGCGGCGCGTATTGTTATCCGGCCAGAACGGATGAAGCTGGCGAAGCCCCCAGAGGTGCCTGCTTGTGCGACCGCGTGGCCCGCACAGGTGATCCGGCTTATCTACCTCGGCGGCCGTACCGAGATTCATCTGCGGCTGCAGGATGGCAGCACCGCAGTGTCCTACGTGGTCAACGAGGGCAGTATCCGCTGGCGTGAAGGCGACACGGTCGCCGCGTGGTTCCGGCCAGAGGACGCATGGTTGCTGCCGTCATAGCCAGACCCGGTCACCTGGACATTGCCAGCCCCGGTCACCTGGACATTCAGTGCGGCGCTCCGCCCCCAACCCGCGCTAAATGCCGCAGTCAGTGGTCAGGTGCCCGTTGAACCGGTGCCATACCTGAGTGGCGCCCAGTTCGGGGATGCCGATGTAGCCGCGCAGGCGCAAATTGCCCCGTTCATCCACCCATAGCTTCGCCCGATAGGTGTTTCCGTCGCGCGGATCGGTTACCTCGCCAAGCCAGGAGTCCGCCGTCTCCGGCTTTTCGTTCGTGATGATGGTCAGGCCACATTGCGGCTGCCCATGCACATCTGTCGGCATTGGCTCGCCCGGTGCGCGATCGATGCCGACGATCCGGCCACAGAGCGCACCGCCGCATGGCTCGATCGACACCACGCCGTGACCATTGGCCGTCAGCCAGGTCCCGAGAGGACTGGCCGCCGGCATCGCCGATACGGGGGACGCGACCAGCGCGATTGCGAGCACCGCCGCATAACGAAGCACCGTCTGTGCCATGGCTCGGCCGAACACGTCACCTATCCTCCCTTGTGCAAGCCGCGGCACGACACCTCTCGCGCCCGATAGCCTGCAGTGACACCGTCGTCGTATCGGAATACCGCGGGCGAATGAGTGACCGCAGCGGTGGGGTAGGAAAATGCAAGCGCCGCACCACGTTCGTTGCCGGATAACCGCCAGCCGATACGCCGGCCTGCCCGGACGCGCCACCGCAGGCCTTTCCTGGCAAGCAGAACCAGCCAGGACACAGCGACGAGCATAACGCCGAGTGCCACGAGCACGTCGCTATTGGCCGCGATGAGCGGTTGCTGCTCAATGGTCTGACCCAGCGCCATGAGGGCCTGGCCCCGCGCGGCCGACTGATCGCTCATGTAGCCGGACACGACGTAATTGCTCAGGACGAAAATCCGGTCACGCACGGCTGCGCTCCTGCGCCGCACCGTCCTCACCGTGGCGAGGTGGGCGGTGACAACTGTTTGCCCTCTCACCTATTCTCGCGGGCCGGACAAGATAACGGGGCTTCCGCGCGCAGGACTTGTGCGTCCAACGGTGAAATCGCCGGCCCGCCGAGGACATGGTTGCGCCGGTCGCTGCCCCCCGAGCGCGGGTCAAGGCATTTCCAGTCGGGATGAAAGCGCTCTACGCTTCCGTTACCCGCGCCCCGTGCCCATAGGTGGAAGATGCGAACGGTCAACGTCCTGGCGATCCAGCGCAGCACCGAGGCGGAACGCGCGCGGATCGCGGCCGTCGATCCGGCGATCCGCCTGATTGACGCGGGCGGCTGGTTCGACGGCGAAATCCGCGACACCTGGCCCGCCGCGACCGCCACGCGCTACCTGTCTCCCACCGCCACCGGTCACGGCACCCGCGACGAGCGCGACCGCCTGCTCGCCGAGGCCGACATCATCCTCGGCGGCTGGCCGTTCCCGCTCGACCTGCGCGCGCGCTCGCCGCGGCTGAAATGGTTCCATCAGCGCCCGGCCGGGGCGAGCAACCTGCTGCTCGGCGACCTGTGGGGCAGCGACGTCGTCGTCACGACCTCACGCGGGGCCGGCAACACGCTGGCGATGGCCGAATACGCCGTTGCCGGCATCCTGCACTTCGCGAAAGGCCTGCACCGCGCCATCCACGACCGCGAGGCCGGCGCGTTCGATCATCGCGCCTACCGGCCGCTGCTGCTGCACGGCAAGACCGCGTGCGTGGTGGGCGCCGGCGGCATCGGGCTGGAGGTCGGCCGCCTGTGCGCCGCGCTCGGCATGCGCGTCGTCGGCACGCGGCGTCATCCCCAGCCGGATGCGCTGCTGCCGGAGGGCTTCTCGGAGCTTGCCGGCGCCGCGGACCTCGACCGATTGCTGCCGGACAGCGATTTCGTGGTGATCTGCTGCCAATGGACCCCGGAGACGACGAAGCTGTTCAACCCCGCCCGCTTTGCCGCGATGAAGCAGGGTAGCGTGCTGGTCAACGTCGCGCGTGGCGAGATCGTCGACGAGCAGGCGCTGGCCGATGCCCTGGCGGCGGGAAAGCTGCGCGGCGTGGTGCTGGACGTGTACGTGGGGGAATTCCAGCACACGCCGCCGCTGGTGCTCTGGCAGGATCCGCGCGTGCTGATCACGCCACACGTGTCGGGCAACAGCGACGACAGCCGTCACGGCGCGATCGACGTGTTCTGCGACAACCTGCGCGCCTGGCTAGATGACGCGCCGTTGCGCAACGTTATCGATTGGGAACGCGGGTACTGACGGGGCCGGGTGGTACGCCGCGGGGACGCTCTCGGGCTGATGGTGCTGAGGCTTTGGCGCGGGTCCTGGCCACGAAGCGTAGACCGACACCCATTCCCAAAGGAACCAGAGTCCGAAGACCACAATCACCAAGCATGACAAGCGAAGAAACCAACCCATGCAACCTCTCCCGCTTCGCGGGAGAGGTTACCCGGGTCGCGAGCACGACGTCATTCACGCATATCAAGCGGCGGATCTACTCGGAGACGACGACGCCCTGCGCCGTCTCGGGGTGGAACTCACCCATGAACTTGTAGCGGCCCGGCCCGAGCGGCCGCAGCCGGATCGTCGCATAGGTGCCGCCGACGATCACCTTCTCTACCTTAAGTGCCGAGGAATCGAATTCCTCAGGTCCGGGATCCTCGTTTTTGACCACGAGCATGCTGGGCTTGCCGACCGGAACATGGATCTCGGACGGGGAAAAGACGTGGTCCTTGATGGTCACGTCGATGTGCACGGGGTCATCGGCGATCGCCGTTCCACCGAGCCAAATCCCGGCGATCAGAACAAAAATCGCCGCTTTCCCCCATCGCACGAGACGCATCGATCCTGCTCTCCCCCTGACGGCGGCCCGCGACCGGCGCCACGCCGACTTACGTTCGGCACGGTAGCCGCCAACCCTCATTTTTTGCAAATCGCTCGCAGTCGCATTTCTACTTGCGACTGATTTGCAATTGCGTCTAGGGTGACCTGAGAATGGATTGGGGGGATGGAGGATGACGCGCGCAATGAGTGGCGCTGCTGGGGATACTATGCTGGCCGATCGCAACAGACCCGCCCCATCGGCCCACCGCGCAGGGCACCGACGGGGCCGCACGCTGATCGGCGCGGCCGCTGCCGCCTGGGCGCTGGCCGGCCACTGGATCAGCCCGGCGTCCGCTGCGCCGCCCACCATCCAGGTGCCGACCGAGGAGCAACTCCAGCCGGGCGAGGGAACTCCGCCACCGACGGGACCCTTCGGCTTCCTGAACGGCATTTCACGCAGCAACTACATGCTCGGCGACATGTGGGGGCTGCGCTCGGAGCTGAGCAAATACGGCATCTCCTTCGCGCTGCAAGAAACCAGCGAGGTGCTGGGCAACGTGACCGGCGGAGCAAAACAGGGTGCGGCCTATGACGGCCTGACCCAGATGCTGCTGCAACTGGATACCAGACGAGCCTTCGGCTGGTACGGCGGCACGTTCAACGTCAGCGCCCTGCAGATCCACGGCGACAACCTCAGTCAAAGCAACCTGCTGACCTTACAGACCGCCAGCGGCATCGAGGCGGATCACGCCACCCGCCTGTGGGAACTGTGGTACGACCAGAAATTCCTTGAGGAGGATCGGCTGGACATCAGGATCGGCCAGCAAAGCCTCGACCAGGAGTTCATCGTCAGCCAGAACGCGCTCTATTTCGTCAACACCATGTTCGGCTGGCCGATGCTGCCATCGGCTGACCTGCCCGGCGGCGGCCCGGCCTATCCGCTGTCCGCGCTCGGCGTGCGGGTGAAGGTGCGGCCGATCGATCCGCTGACCTTCCTGGTCGGCGTGTTCAACGGCAGCCCGGTGCGCAACAACAGCTTCAACGCCGGCGATCCGCAGATGCAGAATCCGTCGGGTACCAGCTTTCCGCTGAACGGCGGCACGCTGCTGATCGCCGAGATGCAGTACATCTACCCGTCGCTCGGCACCATGCTGTACGCGGACCAGGCGGAACCTCTCGCGCGCACCTACAAACTGGGATTCTATTACGATTCCGAGAGCTTCGCTGACCAGCAGTTCGACACCACCGGCCTGTCGCTTGCCAATCCGGCAAGCAACGGCATGCCGATGAGCCACCGGGGCAATTTCGGCATCTACGCCGTGGCGGACCAGCTGGTCTGGGTGGACCCGCACGAAAGCGACCGGACGATCAGCCTGTTCACCCGCGTGATGGGCGCGCCGCAGCCCGACCGCAACCTGGTCACCTTCAGCATGAACGCCGGCCTGACGTTCCACGAACCGTTCCTGCATCGCGACGACGACACCTTCGGGATCGGCATGGGGTTCGCCAAAGTCAGCGGCAGCGCCGCGGCGCTGGACAAGGCCACCGCTTTCTACACCGGCGCCTACGTCCCGACCCGCGGCAGCGAGACCTTCGTGGAGGTGACCTACCAGTACCAGGTCACCCCCTGGTGGCAGCTCCAACCCGACCTCCAGTACGTGTTCACGCCCGGCGGCGGCATCGCCAATCCAAACGCGCCCACCCAGCGGGTCGGCAACGAGTTGGTGCTCGGCCTGCGCACCAACATCCTGTTCTGAGGGTGGGACGGTGGAACGCACAGCACGCGCAACCTTGACCATCGCCGAGCATTACGTTAATGCGAAGCATTCGCATCTTCGGCGGTGCGTCCAAACAACAAATGTCAGCCGTCGCGATAGCGAAGTGAGGATATCCAGGATGGCGTCCCGCACCAGGAACAGACCAACCCGCACGGCGGTCATGGCGGCCGTGTCGCTTGCCGCCGCGCTCGCGGCCCACGACGCCCGAGCTGACGATCCGCGTGGGTTCCTGGAGACGGTGCATAAGCACAGCACGTTGACCACGACCGTGCCGGACAACGGCGACCAGAACCCGTACGCGCTCGTTGTGGCCCCGGTTTCCGCCGGCAAAATCCAGGCGGGCGACGTGCTGGTGGACAATTTCAACGACCTGTCGAACCTTCAGGGGCTCGGCACCACCATCGTCGACTTCAATCCGTCCACACGGCAGACCACGCTGTTTGCCAAGCTGCCGCGGCAAGTTCCGCAATGTCCGGGCGGCGTTGGTCTGTCGACGGCGATGACCATGCTCAAGACCGGCTGGGTGATCGTCGGCAGCACGCCCAGCAATGACGGCACCACTCGCACCAAAGGCAACGGCTGCCTGCTGGTGCTCGATGCCAACGGTCAGCTCGTCGAGACCTGGGCCGGCCCGGATATCAACGGCCCCTGGGGCAACATGGCGGTGGCGGATAACGGCGCCACGGCCACGCTGTTCATCAGCATGGCCGGGTTCGACGTGCCGGGCCCGCAAGTGCGCGATCCCAACACCGGCTATCCGGTCACTATCGCCAAAGCCACCGTGCTGCGTATCGACCTGGCCATCCCTCCGGGCAAGCCGCCGGCGATCAAGAGCAAGACGGTGGTGGCGGACGGATTCGGCCAGCGGGCCGACCGCGACGTGTTCCTGATCGGGCCGACCGGGCTGGCGCTCGCACCGGACAACACGCTGTACGTCTCGGACGCGCTGGGCAACCGCATCGTCGCCATTCCGGACGCGATGGCGCGCACCACCAGCGCCGGCACCGGCCGCGAAGTGACCAAGGGCGGCCTGCTGCAACGCCCGCTGGCCCTGATCATGCTGCCCAACGGCCATTTGCTCGCTTGCAACGCGCGCAACGGCCAGGTGGTGGAACTGGATCCGGCGACCGGCAAGCAGATCTATTCGCAGTGGATCGACACCAACCAGGCGCAGTCGCCGCCGGGCAACGGCGACCTGTTCGGCATTGCGTTGCGGCCCGACGGCAAGGGGTTTTATTATGTCGAGGACGATATGAACTCCGTGATGGAGGCGCGCTGATCATGCCGCACGACGATGCGCCGCCGACGCGCCAGCCGCCGAACGCTGGGGCGCAGCAGACCGCGCCGCAGCGGACCGGGCCGCTGCAGACCGGGCTGCCGCAGACCTGGCCGCAGCAGGTTGGGCCGCAGCAGGTTGGGCCGCAGCAGGCTGGGCCACAACAGCGTCAGCCGCCGCGAACCGGACCGCGCTCCTCGCGGCGTGGATTGCTTGCCGCGGCCGGCGGTTTGGCGGCCGCGGCCGGCGCCGGCTTCACCGCCCGCTCCGCTGTTCCACAGGCCGCCGCTCCGAAACCCGGCAGCGCAATCGAGGCATTCTGGGGCGACCACCAGGCCGGCATCGTGACGCCGGCCCAGGACCACACCTATTTCGCGGCGTTCGACCTGACGACCGAGAAGCGGGACGCCGTGGTGGCACTGCTGAAAACCTGGACCGCCGCCGCCGCCGCGATGACGGCGGGCCAGCTCACCGCACCCGCCGAGGCGAGCCCTTATGCGCTGGCCCCGCCCGAGCCCGCCTTTGACACGCCAGCTTCCGGCGCTCCGGCCACGAGCGCTGCGGCGTCTAATGCCTCGCCCTCGAATGCCACGTCGTCGAATGCCCCGCCGTCGAATGCCACGTCGTCGAATGCGCCGGCATCGAAGTCGCCCGCATCGGACAGCTACGATACGGCATCGGACGCGCCGGTCCCCACCGTTGACTCGTCGGAGACGCTGGGGATGGGCGCGGCACGCCTCACCATAACCTTCGGGTTCGGTGCCGGTCTGTTCGAGAAAGACGGCAAGGACCGCTACGGCCTGGCGGCGCACCGTCCGGAGGCCTTGGCGGACTTGCCGCGCTTCAACGGCGACCAGTTGGTGCCGGAGCGCAGCGGCGGCGACCTGTCGGTGCAGGCCTGTGCGGACGACCCGCTGGTGGCGTTCCACGCGGTGCGGCAGCTCGCGCGTATCGCCTATGGCGTGGCGCAGGTTCGCTGGGCGCAGACCGGCTTCATGTCGCGGCCGTCCGCTGGCGGGACACCGCGTAACCTAATGGGGTTCAAGGACGGCACCCAGACGCCGCAGGAGATCGAGAAGGTCGTGTGGGTCGCCGACGACGGTCCGGCCTGGATGCGGGCGGGCAGCTACATGGTCGTGCGCCGCATTCGCATGGCGCTGGAGCATTGGGACCGCACCAATGTCGGTTTCCAGGAACAGACCTTCGGGCGGGAGAAACTGTCTGGGGCGCCGTTGGGGTTGAAGGACGAATTCGCATCGCTCGGGCTGGATCGGACCGACAAGGACGAAAACCCGATCATCGCGGAAAACGCCCACGTGCGCCTCGCCAACGCAGCAACCAACGGCGGCGCGGAGGTCCTGCGCCGGGGCTATTCTTACAATGACGGGGTGAACTTCACCGCCGAGCGATGGCCGCCGTGGCGACAGGGCATGGAGTATGACGCCGGCCTGCTGTTCGTGTGCTACCAGCGCGACGCCCGGACCGGGTTCATCAAGATCTTCGAGAAGATGGCGAAGTTCGACATGCTGAACCAGTTCGTGACCCACACCGGCGGCGGCCTGTTCGCCTGTCCCGGCGGCGCTCGTGAGGGTGAATTCATCGGTCAGCGCTTGTTCGACCAAGCCTGACGTGGCGCCCGGCGAGGGATCAAGCTCTCGCCACGGGACGCCCCCCAACAGGACGCCCCGACGTCAATACTCGCCCAGGCGGGCCGTCAGGAACGCGATGAAACAGCGGACCTTGGGTGAGGCTCCCCGACTGGCGCTGCACACCGCATCCAGGCTCCAGATGGGGAGTTCATGGTTCGGCAGCAGCCGCACAAGGCGGCCGGCGGCGAAGTCGTCCTGTACCAGAAATTCCGGCGCCAGAAGCACGCCGGCGCCCGTGCGCGCGGCCTCGCGGCGCAGCATGCCGTTGTCGGTCTTCAGCCGGCCGCTCACCTGCACCTCGGCTTCCCCCTCCGGGCCGATGAACCGCCAGACGTCGCCGGGATGGCGGGTGTCGGTGAGGCAAACATGCCGGGCGAGGTCGGCCGGCACCTCGGGTCTCCCATAGGCCGCGAGATAGGCGGGCGCGGCACAGATGACGAACCGCAACGGCTGGAAGCGATGCATGACCAGCCCGGTGTCGTTGGGGGGAGCAGCGCCGAAGCGGATGGCGATATCGTAACCTTCCTCGATCACGTCGACCGTCCGGTCGCACAGATCGACGCTTAGCAGCAGCTCTGGGTTCCTGGTCATGAACTCGACCAGCAGCGGTGCGAGATGGGTCGTGCCGAAGCCCACCGGCGCGGTGATGCGCAGCGTGCCGCGTAGCGCCGGAGTGGTTTGGCTGGTGTGCCGCGCTGCCTCCATATCCTCCAGAATATGCGTGCATTGAGTGTAAAAGCTCGCGCCCGCGTCGGTGAGCGCCACCCGGCGCGTCGTCCGGTTGAGCAACCGCGCACCGAGCCAGCCTTCCAACGTCTGGACGTGCTTACTGGCGGTAGCCTGCGAGATGCCGAGTTCCCGCGCGGCGGTAGAGAAGCTGCGTGCCGCCGCCACGCGGGCGAACACCGTCATGCTGGTCAGCCGATCCACTTTGTCGAGCCCCCTGTGCCATCATGCTGCCGTAGCATTCGGTTGATGTAACGACAATTGGACGGAATATCCACCCGTCACGGTACACCTTCACCCGCTACGCGTGTATTAATTCTGGGAACAGCCTAGTGTTGCGAGATAGTGTCGATCTGGTTTCGCGTTTGCATGGTCTCCCACCATTAGCGTTCGCGAGAGCCGATGCAACCGGAGACGGCGCTTCGCCCGCACCCAATGGGGTTCGGGCGGGCAGTACCGCACCCCCACTCCCGCCCTCACTGCCAGGGGCGTGCGACCCCCGGGGCAAAGCGGAGGGTGGCCAAGACTCTCGCAGCGGCCGGGCGAGTGGCGTGGCTCGCCGCCCGCCAGCGCTCCATTTAGCGTCCGGCGGACTCCTGGGCTTCGCTGGCGGCCAGTTCCTCCAGGATCGGGCACTCGGGCCGGCCGTCGCCGTGGCAGCGTGACGCGAGGTCGGCCAGCGCCGCGCGCACCGACCGCAACTCTGCCAACTTACGGTCGATGCGCCCGATATGCTGCATCGCGAGGGCCTTCACGTCGCTGCTCGCTCGCCCGCGGTCGCGGTACAGTGCGACAAGCTGCTTCAGGTCGTGCACGGAAAACCCCAGCCGGCGGGCGCGGCCGATGAACCGCAGCATTTCCACGTCCGCGTCCGAATACGCCCGGTACAGGTTGGTGCCGCGCGACGCCGCCTCGATCAGGCCGATTTGCTCGTAGTAGCGAATGGTCTTGGCCGGCACGCCGGAGCGCTCAGCCGCCTCGCCGATGGTCACACTCATGGTTGGCCTCCCGGCCGCCAGCGGCGCAGCAGCAGTGCGTTGGACACCACGCTGACCGAGGAGAACGCCATCGCCGCCCCGGAGATCATTGGCGACAGCAGCCCGAAGCCGGCCAGGGGAATGCCGACGACGTTGTAGGCGAACGCCCAGGCCAGGTTCTGCCGGATCTTCCTGCGTGTCGCCCGGCTGATGGCGATTGCGTCGGCGATCAGCATCGGGTCGGAGCGCATCAGGGTGATGCCGGCGGCCTGGACCGCGACATCGGCGCCGCTACCCATGGCAATGCCCAGATCGGCCTGGGCAAGTGCCGGCGCATCGTTCACCCCGTCGCCGACCATCGCGACGCAACGCCCGTCGCGTTGCAGCCGTGCGATCTCGGCGGCCTTTCCGTCCGGCATCACTTCGGCGCGCAGATCGGCGATGCCGAGCGTTGCCGCGACTGTCGCGGCAGTGCGGTGGTTGTCGCCGGTCAGCAGCACGGTGGCGATACCCAGCGCATGCAACCGCTGAATGGCAGTGGCGGCGGTCGGCCGCACCGTGTCGGCCACCGCGATCGCGCCGAGCAAGATGGGGCGTGGTTCCAGGGCGGCCACGAACATCACAGTGCGGCCCTGTGCTTCCAGGGCGCCGGCGGCTTCCTCCAGAGTCAGGATGATGTC
Organism: Acetobacteraceae bacterium; assembly: GCA_035486135.1. Lineage (GTDB taxonomy): Bacteria > Pseudomonadota > Alphaproteobacteria > Acetobacterales > Acetobacteraceae > JASHVB01. Next base: position 47,896 of record DATHNI010000236.1, on the reverse strand, counting down.
GCTGTGCCGCATCAGGGCACGGTTGCCGATGGCGATGCGCCGGCTGCCGACCGTTGCGGTCAATCCCAGGCCGGGCTGGCTTTGGAAATCGCTGAGTGGTGGCAGGGGCAGACCCGCGGCGCGGGCCAGGATGGCTCGGGCCAACGGGTGCTCGCTGCCGGTCTGCGCTGCGGCGGCAAGGGCCAGGAGGTGTGTCTCGTCCGTCCGATCCTGCGCGTTTCCGTCCGGCCCGTCCCCGTGCTGCCCGTCCCCGCTCGTTGAGTCATGGCGGGCGAAGGCCTGCCATCCACGACTTTCGTCGGTTCCGTGCAGGCAAGTCGTGGATGGCGGGCCTTCGCCCACCATGACGGGAAGGGCGGGGACGGCAGCGTGGGACGCGGATGACGCTGGTGCGACGAGGATTTCGGTGACCGCGGGACGGCCCTCGGTCAGCGTACCGGTCTTGTCCAGCACCACTGTGTCGATGCGGTGGGCGCGCTCGAGGGCCTCGGCGTCGCGGATCAGGATGCCGGCTCGGGCCGCGGCGCCGGTGCCGGCCATCAGCGCGGCCGGCGTCGCCAGCCCCAGGGCGCAGGGGCAGGCGATCACCAGCACCGACACCGCGGCGATCAGCCCCGCCGCGAAGCTGCCGCCGATCAGCCACCACCCGGCGAAGGCAACCAGGGCACAAAGGAGCACGATCGGCACGAAGACCGCGGCCACCTGATCGACCAGACGCTGCACCGGCGCCTTGTGCGACTGGGCGCCCTCGACCAGGGCGATGATGCGGGACAGCGTGCTGTCGGCCCCGACCGAAACAGTCCGCACGCGCAGCAGACCGGCACCGTTGATCGCCCCGCCGGTGACGCTGTCGCCAGGCTGCTTGTCCATCGGAAGGCTTTCGCCGGTGAGCAAGCTCTCGTCGGCCTGGGAGACGCCGGTGAGGACGCGGCCATCGGTGGGGAAACGCTCGCCGGGACGAACCACCACGACGTCGCCCGCGGCAACGGCGGCGATCGGGAGCTCGATCTCGCCACCGTCGCGCTCGACGCGGGCGGTTTCCGGCCGCAGTGCCAGCAGGGCGCGGATGGCGTCGCCGGTAGCACGGCGTGTTCGCGCCTCCAGCCAGCGGCCGAGCAGCACCAGGGTGATGACGACGGCGGCGGCCTCGAAATAGGTGGGGCGGGCGGTTCCGGACACCACCAATATCAGGCTGTAGAAGTAAGCGGCAGAGGTGCCCAGGGCGACCAGCAGGTCCATATTGCCGGTGCGGGCACGCAGAGCCTTCCAGCCGGCGATGTAAAAGCGCGCACCGAGGACGAATTGCACGGGCGTGGCAAACAGCAAGGCCAGCCAGCCGGGCAGGGGGAGGCCGGCCATCGGCAGCAGAAGTGGCAGGCTCAGCACCGCGGCCGCCAGCGCGTGCAGCAGCACCAGGCGGAGGCGGGCGGCGTCAGCATGCTCTGCCTCGCGTTGCTGGGCGGCGTCGCCGGTCAGCACTGTGGCACCGTAGCCGGCGTTCTGGACGGCTTCGATCAGTGCGGCGGGGCGTAGCAGGCCGCCAAGGCCCTCGACCATCGCGCGCTGCGTGGCGAGGTTGACCTCGGCCCGCACCACGCCCGGGACCCCCGTAAGCGCGCGTTCCACCCGGCCGGCACAGGTGGCGCAGGTCATGCCGGTTATCGCCAGCTCGCGGCGGTCGGGGCGGATGTCGTAGCCGGCAGCTTCGACAGCCTCCGCCAGCCGGGATGGGGTGACCTGCCGCGGGTCGAACCGCACGTCCGCCTGTTCGTCGGCCAGGTTCACTGTGGCGGCGACGCCGGGGAGGCCGTTCAGCCCTGCTTCGACGCGGCCGGCACAGGTGGCACAGGTCATGCCAATGATCGGCAGGCGGACGCGGTCGCGCCGGTCCTCCGGCGGGTTCGCGGGCGCAGAGCCGGCAGAGACCGGGCCTGCAGAGACCGGGCCGACAGAGGAGGGAGCGTCGGAGGCTGGAGCGTCGGGGGCTGGGGCGACGGAAACTGGGGCGTTCATTGGTGCGGCTCGGACGAGGCCAGGAGTTCCGCTCCGTAGCCGGCTTGGCGCACGGCGGTGAGCAAGGCCTCCGGGTTGGCGGTGCCGGCGACGTCTGCCCGGCCGGTCCCGAGCGTCACCTCGATTTTGACGGCGCCGGGGACACGGGACAGCACGCGGGTGACCGCGCCGACGCATCCGGCGCAGGTCATGCCGGTGACCGAGAGACGTTGGGTCGTGAACGGAAGGCTGGAAGTCGCGGACATGACGGCGGATCCTGTGATGAGAACGCCACGCAAATGGGGGTTACCAGCACTGGAAGGTCAAGGGGCGGGGTGGAAGCAACACGGCGCGGAATCGGGACGGCGGTGCCGGCCTGGGCTGGCCCGTGCATGACGCCTCGATCCGTCTGAGCCCCAAGGTGGGGGCGGGCCGGCCCCGGAAGCCGCCGATTACACCGAGTGGGGCCACCTCCGGCTCGGTAACGGCATTAAGACGGACGAATAACGCCGCAAAAAAGCCATTCAGGACGTCACAGTGTCGCCTGGTCAATCACCTGCATGCGGCGCATTGCGGCATTGAGCCTGATCGCTCCATCGGCCTGATCCGGTCGCCCGTCGCTGGCCCCCTCCGCCCCTCAATCACGAGGCTCATATGTCCCGGTACCGCTTCGTCGTGCCTTTCCTGCTGTCATTGGGAGCCGTGGCGGGACCGTCTGCCGCATTCGGACAGATAGCGATCGGCGTCGACATCACGATCGCGCCGCCCGCGCTGCCGGTTTACGTGCAGCCGCCGCTTCCGGCGGACGGCTATATCTGGGTGCCTGGCTACTGGGCATACGGGCCCGACGGCTATTACTGGGTGCCCGGCACCTGGGTACTGCCTCCCGAGGCCGGTTTGCTGTGGACGCCGGGCTGGTGGGGTTGGAACAACGGAGTCTACCTTTTCAACGAGGGCTACTGGGGGCCGACGGTCGGCTTCTACGGCGGCATCAATTACGGTTACGGCTACGGCGGCGTGGGTTACCAGGGCGGCTACTGGAACCACGGCAGGTTCCTCTACAACCGCGCGGCCAACAACTTCGGCGGTGTGCGCGTCACCAACGTGTACAATCGCACGATCATCAACAACACCACGACGCATGTGAGCTTCAATGGCGGCCAGGGCGGCATCACCGCGCGTCCCACCCCGCAACAGCTCGCGTATGAGCATGCGCAGCACACGCCGCTCACCGGCTTGCAGACCCAGCACCAGCAGGCCGCCAGCGGCAACCACGCATTGTTGGCCTCGGTGAACAACGGCCGTCCGCCGATCGCCGCGACCAGCCGGCCGGCGGCGTTCACCGGCGCGGGTGTCGTTCCGGCGCGCAGCGCAGGCGCGCCGTACCATCCGGCGCCGGGACCCATCGGGACCGCGCACGGGGCGCCGGGACCCGCGATAACCCGGCCGGCCGGCGGCGCCCCAGGGACGCCGGGCGCGATCCCGGCCCTGCGGACGCCGGCTGAAGCCGGCCGAGCACCCGAGATCCATCCCGGCGGTACTGCTCCCGGGGCCATGACTCCCGGCGCTGCACCGCCACTCCGGCCGCCTGCCGAGGCCGCCCATCCGGCCGCTGCTCCACACGAAGCCATGCCGACACCGGAAACGCGGCCACCGGCTGCCGGGGGCCATCCCGCAGCGGCTCCCGCTCCGCGTCCGCAACCTGCCCCGGCACCGCGTCCTGAGTTTGCACCGGCGCCTCGTCCGCAGGTGGCGCCCGCCGTTCGTCCGGAGGCTGCACCGGCGTCTCGTCCCGCGCCTGCGGCAGCAGCACGTCCGGAGGCGCCTCCCGCACCGCATCCGCAGGCGGCGCCTCCCCCACGTCCGGCTCCGGCGCCGGCTGCTCGTCCGGCTCCGGCGCCGCGTCCCGCGCCCGCGCCACATTCGGAAGAGAGGAAGCCGCCGGGTTGATGCCATAAGGGCGAGGTGAGACGGCACGATAGAGCGTTTTCACCCTGAGCGGAATCGTCGGACTCCTGTCATTGCGAGGCGCGCAGCGTCGAAGCAATTCCCCGCCTGACGAGCCGAGGAGTGTTCGTCAGGCAGGGGATTGCTTCGGTGCTGCGCGCCTCGCCATGACAGTGGAATTCGTGGCATTTCCAGTCAGGGTGGAACCACGCCAGTCGCGCGGCCGGGCGAGTCTTTGGGCTCGCCTGGTTTGTTTCGTGAATGCCAATCAGGGTGGAGGTCCCGCGGCACTGCTTGGGTGCCGCGTTTGTCCCCGCCACCCGTCCGGACCATGATCCCATCCTACGGACCCGGCAGTTGAGGCTTGGCATGACCATCGACGCAGACCACACGACCAACGGCGACCTTCCGACCCATAGCGGCGCGGCACGCATGCTGCCCACCGACCGCATCGATTACACCGCGATCACCGAGCGCTCGCCGCTCCGCCTCCCCGGCCACGCCCGCGTCGCCGTCTGGGTGATCGTCAACGTGGAGGAATGGGACGCGACGCAGCCGATGCCGCGTACCGTGCTGACGCCGCCGGCCGGAGGATCGCCCAGCCCGGACATTCCCAACTGGGCGTGGCACGAGTACGGCAATCGAGTCGGCTTCTGGCGACTGCTACGGGTGTTCGACGACTACAACCTGCCCGCCGTGCTGGCGATCAACGGCTCGGCGATCGCGGCCTATCCGGCGATCGTGCAAGCCGCCATTGCGCGGCGCTGGGAGTTCATCGGCCACGGCTTCACCCAGCGCAGCATGCAGAAGGTGCCGGACGAGCGCGCCGACATCGCCCGCACGCGCGAGGTCATTGCCGCGGCGACCGGCAAGCCGCCGCGTGGCTGGCTCGGGCCGGGGCTGACCGAGACCTGGGAGACGCCGGACCTGCTGGTGGAAGCCGGCTACGACTATGTGTGCGACTGGGTGCTGGACGATCAGCCGGTGTGGCTGCGCACGCGGTCTCGGCCGATCCTCAACATTCCCTATACGCAGGAATGCAACGACGTCGCGATGATGCTGATTCAGCATCACAAGGCGTCGGAGTACAGCGACCGCGCGATCGATCAGTTCGAACAGATCTACGCGGATGCGGAGGGTTCGGCGCGCGTGATGGCGCTGGTGGTGCATCCGTACATCATGGGGGCACCGCACCGAACCAGGTATTTTCGCAAAGTCATAGACTATATCACCCGCAAACCGGATGTCGTGGTCTGGACGGGAGCGCAGATAGGCGATTGGTTTCAGGCGGCGGGATAGAGCACGCAGGCGTCGCCGTAGGAGTAGAACCGGTAGCCGGTGGCGATGGCGTGGGCGTACGCGGCTCGCATCCGATCGGTGCCCGCGAAAGCGCATACCAGCATGAATAGCGTCGAGCGCGGCAGGTGGAAATTCGTCAGCATGATGTCCACCGCGCGGAAACGGTGACCGGGCAGGATGAACAGCTCGGTGTCGCCGGCGAACGGGTGGATTCGGCCGGCGGTATCTGAAGCGGTCTCCAGCAGGCGCACGCTGGTCGTGCCGACCGCTACGACGCGGCCCCCGCCCGCGCGCGCCGCATTGATCGCGGCGGCGGCTTCGGGCGTGATCTCGCCGCGCTCGGCGTGGATGCGGTGGGTGGCGATGTCGTCGCCGCGCACGGGCAGGAAGGTGCCGGCGCCGACATGCAAAGTCAGCGTGACGCGCCGGATGCCGCGCGCTTCCAGCGCCGCCAGCAGCGCCGGAGTGAAGTGCAGGCCGGCGGTAGGGGCGGCGACTGCGCCTTCATTTGTGGCGAAGATGGTCTGGTAGTCGGCCGCGTCCTCGGGCAGCGGACCTTGCGGGCGGGCGATATAGGGCGGCAGGGCCAGCGCTCCCGCCACTTGCAGCGCGGCGGCGAAGTCGGCGCCGTCGCGGTTGAACGCCAGCGCCACGCCGCCGTCCGGGTCGCGCTGCACCACGGTAGCGGTGAGGTCGCCGGCGCCGTCGAACCGCAGCGCGTCCCCCTCGCGGAGGCGCCGCGCGTTGCGGGCTAGCGCGTGCCAGGCGCCGTCGGCGCGGGGGCGGTCCAGCGTGATGCCGATCCGGGCTGGCTGGGCGTCTCTCGTACGCAGCCGATGCGCGGTGAGCTGCGCCGGGATCACGCGCGTGTCGTTCGCCACCAGCACGTCGCCGGGCCGCAGCAATTCGGGCAGGTCGCGCACCACCTGATCGGCCAGGCCGTCGCGCGTGACGTGCAGCAGGCGCGCGGCGTCGCGCGGGCGGGCGGGATGCTGGGCGATGCGATCCGGCGGCAGGGCGAAGTCGAAGTCGGCGATGTCGTGCGCCATCAGGTCGGGACGGCCGCCAGTCGCTACGGCAGGTAGGCGGAGATCTCGACCAGATTCCCGTCCGGGTCGCGGCAATACACCGACTGCATCGGGCCGAGCGCACCCTCGCGCTTCACCGGCCCCTCCAGGACCGCCACGCCGCATTCGTGCAGATGGCCGATGACGACGTCTGGAGGGGCGGCGGTGATGAAGCAGAGGTCGCCGGAACCGGGCTCGTCGTTGACGCCGGTGACCCAGCTTCCCGGATCGGAGTCCGCCGGCCGGACGTTGATCTTCTGGCCGCCGAATTTCAGGGCGGTGCGGTGTTTGGGGCCGAACTCCTCGCGCTCCATGCCCAGCACGCGCTGGTACCAGGCGGCGGTGAGTTCGACGTCCTTCACGTTCAGCACGATGTGGTCGATGCGGTCGATGGTGAAGCGCATGCAGGTCGTGCCCCGGTTTGATGCTGCGGTGGTAGCGGATTTTTCGCCAAAGGGAAATCGGTGGCTGTTTCGTGCCTCGGCGTCGGCACCCCCGAGCAAGAACCTCAAATCGTTTTGCGGTGGTCCCGATCGACCGACCGCGGATCAGGCTGCTGCGGTTAAGATGACCTTTGCACCAAACGTACTGGGGCTAAAATGCCGCACCGCCATTCATTGCTCCAAAATTCCGGGGAAAGCTTCGTTCAATTGGTTGATAAGTTGACGCGCAGCGTCTCGGTTCAGTTGGATGGTTTGGCTTTTCTTGCCGGGAATCATTCTGGTGTCCCGACCAAACGTACCGATCTGGAAAATCCGGTCGCCATGTATGTCAAAGTAAAAGCTTCTGGCGTTATCTATTTTATCGTGCAGTCTCTCGCTAAGTGGGGCGCCATACTCAATGTGCGTTATGAGGGCCACGGCAAACTCCTATGGGTCGCGAAAACCAATTTCGGGCTGGTTCCGGAGCAATGTCACTCCATCCCCTCGTAGAAATCATTCCCCTTGTCGTCGATCACGATGAACGCCGGGAAATCCTCGACCTCGATCCGCCACACCGCTTCCATCCCAAGCTCGGGATACTCCAGCACCTCCACCTTGCGGATGCAGTCCAGTGCCAGCCGCGCCGCCGGCCCGCCCACGCTGCCCAGATAGAACCCGCCATTCGCCTTGCACGCGTCGCGCACCGCGCGCGAGCGGTTGCCCTTCGCCAGCATGACCAGTGAGCCGCCCGCCGCCTGGAACTCCGCCACGTAGCTGTCCATTCGGCCGGCCGTCGTCGGCCCAAACGATCCGGTCGCATAACCGGCGGGAGTCTTCGCCGGGCCCGCATAGTAGACCGGATGGTCCTTGATGTACGAAGGCAGGCCCTCGCCGCGATCCAGCCGCTCCTTCAGCTTCGCATGCGCGATGTCGCGCGCCACCACCATCGTGCCGGTCAGCATGACGCGGGTCTTCACGGGGTAGGACGACAACTGCCGGCGGATCTCCGCCATCGGCCGGTTCAGGTCCACCGCGACGGCTTTGTCGCCCAGGTGTTCGTCCGTCGTCTCCGGCAGGTATTTCGCCGGGTCGGTTTCCAATTGCTCCAGGAACACCCCGTCGGGCGTGACCTTCGCAAGAATCTGCCGATCGGCGCTGCACGAAACTCCGATCCCCACCGGCAGCGACGCACCATGCCGGGGCAGCCGGATTACCCGCACGTCGTGACAGAAGTACTTGCCCCCGAACTGCGCGCCGATGCCGATGTTGCGCGACAGCTCCAGCACCTTCTGTTCCATCTCAATGTCGCGGAACGCGTGCCCGGCCTTGCTGCCGCTGGTCGGCAGCGTGTCCAGCCAGCGCGTCGACGCCAGCTTCACGGTCTTCAGCGTCATCTCCGCGGACGTGCCACCGATGACAATGGCCAGGTGGTACGGCGGGCATGCCGACGTCCCCAGCGTCTTCATTTTCGTCTCGAGGTATTTCAGCAACCGCTCCGGCGACAGGATTGCGCGGGTTTCCTGGAACAGGAAGCTCTTGTTCGCGCTGCCGCCACCCTTGGCGACGAACATCAGATGCAACTCGTCATCATGGTGTCCGGCCGGCGAGGCGGCGATGTCGAACTGCACCGGTAGGTTGTTGCCGGTGTTCACCTCATCGAACATCGATAGCGGCGCCATCTGGGAATAGCGCAGGTTGGTCTCGGTGTAGGTGCGGTGCACGCCCCAGCTCAGCGCCTCCTCCTCGTCGCCGTCCACCCAGACGCGCTGGCCCTTCTTGCCGAACACGATCGCCGTGCCGGTGTCCTGGCACATCGGCAGCACGCCACCGGCGGCGATGTTCGCGTTCTTCAGCAGGTCCAGCGCCACAAACCGGTCGTTCGCGCTGGCCTCGGGGTCGTCGAGGATCGCTCGGAGTTGCGCCAGGTGTCCGGGGCGCAGCAGGTGCGAGACGTCTCGGAATGCCTGGAACGCGAGTTCGGAGAGGGCTTCCGGCGCGACGCGCAGCACCGTCTGCCCGTCGCATGTGGCGGTGCGCACGCCATCCACCGGCAGCGCCTTCCATGTGGTGCGGTCAGGCCCCAGCGGGAACATCGGCGAATAGAGGAAACCTGACGGCCGCGGCAGCGGAGCGTTCATCGTGCGGGGGTCCTTTGGCGATATGTCATGGCGGCAAGCGCCAGGGGCTCTGCCCCCCCGGCCTTCGCTGGGCAGTCTCTGGACCTCGCCAGGGGGCTTTGGCCCCCTGGACCCCTAGGCCCCGGCACTCGCTTACCCATCCTTCGGGGGCGTGCGGCGGCGGAACGCATCCAGGCTGACAACCTGCGGCGCCTCGGCCGGCGCCTCGGCCTTCGCTCCCTCCGCTGGCGCAGCGGCATCCGGGGCCGGCACCAAGGCCAGCGGCTTCTCCGCCGGAGCGTCCGGCATCACGACCTGGAACCGCAGCCCATACCGCACATGCGGGTCGGCGAAGCCAACCACGGCATCGAGCGGCACGGCCAGCGTCGTCGGCACGCCACCGAACGACAGACCGACGCCGATCAGCCCGGCCTCGTGGTCCATCTTCAGGTCCCAGAACTGATGCTGCAGGACGATGGTCATCTCCTGCGGATATTGTGCCCGCAGCCGCGGCGGGATCACCGTGCCAGGATGGTCGGTGCGAAACGTCAGATAGAAATGGTGCTCGCCCGGCAGGCCATGCACGGCGACATGCGCGATCGCCTGCGCGACCACCTGCCGCAGCGCCGTCTCCGTCCATTGCTCATAGGGCAGCAAGCTTTCCGGTCGCTGCTCCTGATCGTCTTCCATTCAGGCCTCTCGCTTCCGCCGCACAAATAGCGCGGGCTGGCCAGCGGGGCAAAGAGCAACGCCGCGCACGGGCCAATCAGGCATCCGGCATTCCGGTTCACCGCGCCGCCCGCGGCAGCGCCAGATCCGCCACCGATGCGCCAAACCAGCCCTGCGGCATCGACGGATCCTCGTCGTCAAGCGCCTCGCGCCGTTCGACGCAGGACCGCGTGGCGGAGAACACCTCGCGCCAGCTTGCTCCGCGGTCAAGGCTGCCCAGCAGGCACTGGTCAAAGAATGTGTAGGTCTCATCGGCGGCGCAGCCGAACGAGGGCCGGTCCGCGCGCGCCGCCGTCAAGATGATGCGATTGGGGCGAGCCATCGGTGACCGGGCAAAACTGCCCGAATAACAAGCGGATACAATCGCAACGGTCGGCGCGTTGCCGCAGCCGATCGTCAGGGCCCGGTCCAGCGCGGCCGGTTCCAACACACTCTCATCGTAAGACAGCGCGATACCCTCGCCCTCGATGCCATGCGACGTGATGAACACGAAACAGCCCTGACCGGGCCCCGGCCTCATGCGTTCGATCGCGCGAATGATGTGGTGCCCTGAGGCCGGCTCGACGTGCAGCCGTGCAATGACGGAACGCGATGCGCTGAGCAGAGTCATTTGCTCGGGTGCGATCCCACCGGCGTCGCGCAGCCAGGTCGCCATCGCGGACACGCCATTGTCGAACACGCGCAGCCCTCCGTCCCCCGCCACGAGCACTGCTCGCATCGCCGGTGGCCCGCTCTGTGCCGCATCGGGTTGCGACGCCGCTGACGCCGGCCATAGCGACAAGGCTGTCCACGCGGCAACCGCGAGAAACCTCGCCAACGTCTGCCAAATCGCGGATCGGTTCTGCATGCGTAACTCCCGGCGACTGCGGACGGCACGCCGATCAAGCGCATTGCGCATCCATGTCAATCGCAGCGTCCAAGTCATTGCCGTATCCATATCGTCGCCGCATCCATATCATCGCCGCGTCCCTGTCGTCGCTGCGTCGATGTCATTGCGAGGCGCGCAGCGCCGAAGCAATCTCCCGCCTGACGAGCCCAGGGACGCTCGTCAGACGAGAGATTCCTTCCGCGCTGCGCGCCTCGCAATGACAAGGGTCCTCCATGATGAGAGGCCGTCCCTCGGGGCGGGGCATTGTGAACAGGTTACCGATCCCCAACCACACCCCATCGTGAGCCTCGCAACCGCGGCGACGTCACAACGTAGTGGCCAACGGGATGGAGGTGGAAATGGCAAAATCCGGCGTCACCCGGCGTGGACTGCTGGCCGGAACCGCGACCGGCGTCGCACTCCCGCCCGTATTGGCATCGCCTCCTGCATGGGCCGACGACACCAGCGCGCCCACTTCGGCGCCTTCCGGCCAGATCGACATCGAGTTGCAGGTAAACGGCGCCCGCCTGCCCTGCCGTTGACCGTCGAATCCCGCACCTCCTTGCTCGATGCGTTGCAGGAACAGTCTCCCCTCACCGGCACGAAGAAGGGCTGCGACCGCGGTGCCTGCGGCGCCTGCACCGTGCATATCGACGGCCGTCGAGTCGTCTCCTGCCTTACTCTCGCCGTGCGCTGCCAGGGCAAGGCAATCACCACCATCGAGGGCCTCGCGTCCGGAGGCGATCTCCACCCGGTGCAAGCGGCCTTCCTGCACCATGACGGCTTCCAGTGCGGCTACTGTATGCCCGGCCAGATCATGTCGCCGTGGCGCTGACCCACGAAGGCCATGCCGGCTCCGACGCCGAAATCCGCGAGTGGATGAGCGGCAGCATCTGTCGATGTGGGGCATATGCCAACATCGTCGCGGCCGTCCGTGACGTGGCGCGGAGCGCCTGACCCATGCAGTCCTTCCAACTCGTGCACCCCGCGACCATCGATGCCGCGGTCGCCGCCAGCGCAACGAACGGCGGCGGATACCTCGCTGGCGGCACCGACCTGATGCAACTGATGAAGGACAACGTGGAGGCGCCGGACCGGCTGGTCGATCTCGAGCCGCTCCCGCTCACCCGCATTGTTCTCGAAAACGGCAGCCTGCGCGTGGAAGCGATGGCGCGCATGAGCGACGTCGCCGCCCACCCCATCGTGCGCGACCGCTTCCCCGTCATCAGCCAGGCGCTGCTCGCATCCGCCTCACCACAGATCCGTAACGTGGGAACGATGGGCGGCAACCTGCTGCAGCGCACGCGCTGCGGCTATTTCCGCGGCACCGGCTTTGCCTGCAACAAGCGCGAACCCGGCTCCGGCTGCCCTGCCGTCCACGGCGAGAACCGGATGCTGGCAATCCTTGGTGGCAGCGCGCAGTGCATGCGCCTCGCATCCTTCCGATTTCGCCGTCGCGCTGGTGGCACTTGATGCGACCGTGGAACTGCGCGGCGCCAACGGCGCGCAACGCGCCATGAAGCTGCGTGACTTCCATCGCGAACCGGGCGGCACGCCACAGACCGAAACCAATCTCGCACCCGGCGAGATGATCGAGGCGATCATCGTGCCGGACACGCCGGTGGCGCAACGCTCGTACTATTTGAAAGTGCGCGATCGCGCGAGTTTCGAATTCGCGCTGGTGTCGGCGGCCGTGGCGATGCAGTCACCAACGGCACGATCCGGATGTGCGCGTCGCGGCGGGTGGTGTCGGCACCAGGCCTTGGTACCTGCCGGAGGTCGAAGCAGCGCTGCGTCACAAGCCGCTGAACGAGCAAACGCTGCGCGAGGCCGCAGCGCAGGCGGGGCAGGGCGCACAGCCCGCCAGCCAGAACGGATTCAAGCTGACGCTGCTGCGCCGCACGGTGTTGCGCGCACTGCAGACGGTCACGTCCTGAGGAGCCGGCATCATGGGAAGCATCGGCAAGCCGCTCGATCGGGTGGACGGCAGGCTGAAGGTGACCGGCGCCGCGCGCTATGCCGCCGAATTCGCGGTGCCCGGCCTCGTGCACGCGGTGCTCGTGCAAAGCACCATCGCCGCCGGCGGAATCGCCGGTTTCGACCTGGCCGACGCGCAGGGTATGCCCGGCGTGCTGGCGATCATCACTCCGGACAACGCGCCGAAGCTGCCCGACCAAAAGGCCAGCGACCAAACCGTCAAGGCTCCCCTGCTGCAGAACAACGCCATTCTCTATAATGGACAGCACGTCGCGATCGTGGTCGCCGACACGCTGGATCGCGCGCTAGCCGCCGCGGCGCGGGTGCGCGTGCGCTACCATGCGGCGGAGCAAGTGGCGTCGATGGATGCCGTGCTCGGCCAAGCCTATGTGCCGAAGCATTTCCGCAACGGCGAACGTCCGCCGGATTCAAATCGTGGTGATCCGGCCGGCGCGTTCAACGGTGCCGCGGTGAAGCTCGATGCCACCTACGTCACGCCGATCGAGCACCACAACGCAATGGAGCCGCACACCACGATCGCCCGCTGGGACGGCGACAGGCTGACGGTATGGACGGCGACGCAGGGCATTTCCGGCACGCAGAAGGCGCTTGCCAGGCTGTTCGGAATCGACCCGAAGCAGGTGCGGGTCGTTTGTCCATTCGTCGGCGGCGGTTTCGGCTGCAAGGGCAACACCTGACCGCCCGCTACACTGGCGACGATGGCGGCAAAGCTGGTGCAAAAGCCGGTCAAGCTGGTGCTGACCCGTGCGCAGATGTTCACCTCCAACGGCTACCGTCCGCGCACCATCCAGAAGCTGAAATTCGCCGCCGCCGCCGACGGCAAGCTGGCCTCGATGCAGCACGACGGCATCAGCCAGATGTCGCAACCGATCCTGGGCGAGTTCGTCGAGCCGGTCGGGTTGATCACCGAGATGCTGTATGCCTGCCCCAATGTCGCGGTGACGCATCGCCTCGTGGCGGTGAATGCCGCGCTGCCGACCTATATGCGTGCGCCCGGCGAGTCCTCCGGCAATTTCGCCCTGGAATCGGCGATCGACGAACTGGCGGTGGCATTGAAGCTCGATCCGCTCGAATTCCGCCTGAGGAATTATGCGGAGCAAGACCCGCACGAGAACAAGCCGTTCGCCAGCAAGATGCTGCGAGAGTGCTATAAACAAGGCGCAGACACATTCGGCTGGGCGCGACAAACGCCGGAGCCGCGTTCCGTGCGCGACGGACGGATGCTGGTGGGTTGGGGCATGGCGACCAGCACCTATCCTACCAATCAGCGTCCGGCGCAGGTTCGGGTGCGCGTCGCCGCCGATGGCATGGTGCTGGTGCAATCGGGTACGCAGGATCTTGGCACCGGCACCTACACCGTGATGTCGCAGGTTGCGGCGGACACGCTCGGCGTTCCGGTGCAGCGAGTACGGTTCGAGCTTGGCGACAGCACGTTGCCGCCTGCGCCGGTGTCGGGCGGTTCATCCACCGTGCCGAGCGTGGCGCCCGCGGTGCTGGCCGCATGCCAGGCGGTGCGCGGGAAGATTTTCGATCTCGCACGCAGCGACGCGCAACTGGGTTGGCATGACGTGCCAACCGACACGCTACGGTTGCAAAACGGGGCTGTGGTCGCACCTGGCGGCAGTGTCCCGGTTGCCGCGCTGCTGCAGCGTGCCGGCCAGTATGCCGTGGAAGCGGAGGCGGGAGCAGCGCTTGAGGACAGTGCGAAACACTATTCGCGCCGCGCGTTCGGCGCGCAGTTCGCGGAAGTGCTGGCGGACCCCGATCTCGGCCATCCGCGTCAACCGCTGGGTTGCCGCGTTCGACGCCGGCCAGGTCCTGAATGCCAAGACGGCGCACAGCCAGCTTATCGGGGGCATCACATTCGGCATCGGCATGGCGCTGCTGGAGGAGACCCATGTGGACGCGGAGACCGGCCGCATCGTCAACAGCAACGTCGCCGAGTATCTGATGCCGGTGAACGCCGACGTGCCGGACATCCAGGCGGTTTTCGTGGCGAACGACGAGCGCAACTCCAACCCGCTGGGGGTCAAGGGTGTTGGCGAGTTGCCGATGGTTGGCGTCGCCGCGGCGATTGCCAACGCGGTGTACCATGCGACGGGTGTGCGTGTGCGCAAGGTGCCGATCCGCATCGAGGATGTGCTGGTGTGACAGGCCGCGGCATTTTTTCCCGCGGCAATGGACGGTACCGTAACCGTTGTGTCAGTCTGGGGGCTTCCTTGACTCGCATGTTGGGGATGCCTAGAACTCCGCACTCCGCCTGACCGGCTCCGGTGGCGGGCCCGACAGTTCCGACAACCCGACAGTTCCGACAGGCAGCAAGCGAGGCCATGGCCAATACCGCATCCGCGCGCAAGCGCATCCGGCAGAACATCAAGCGCACGGTGGCGAACCACGCGCGCAAATCGCGCATGCGGACCTTCGTGAAGAAGGTGGAGGCGGCGATCGCCGGCGGCAACAAGCAGGACGCAGTCGCGGCGCTGCAAGCGGCGCAGCCGGAAATGCAGCGCGCTGCCGGCAAAGGCGTGGTGCACAAGAACACCATCGCGAGGAAGCTTTCGCGGCTGTCCACCCGCATCAAGGCGCTCACCGCCGCCTGATGCCATCTCATTGCGGAGGTCAATCATAGCGATTGACCTGCGGCCGTGATGAGAGCGATAATCGCTGCAAGCAAAGACTGCAGGCCAACCACCCAAGAAACAAAGGTGGCATGGTTCGATGCTGTTCGAAGCATCGTATAATGATGCGCAGCAGCTTTAATCCACAGGCCGACATCTTCTTGCGTTGCTCTTTTCCGTTACTGATGGCGTTAAGATTCAGATTGCCTCGTCACTTGAACCTTTGCATACTCGTGAACGCAGCCGATCCCTCTTCCTAGCGATGTCGTTGGTCCGTTTCCGGCTTCGAGGCAATGCTTCGAAGGGGGTCGTTCTATTGCCGCGGCGCCTTAATCGCCGTGAAGGTCTTGGGTTAATGACGGCATAAGAACCGGTTCAGGGGAGCACGGGATGCCCACGACCATGGAGCAGGATATCGTGGAAATACCACAGCTCGCGGCCCAATGGGCCCGCGTCCGCGGCCGCTTGCAGCAGGAATTTGGCGAGGTCGAATACCGCACATGGTTGCGGCAGATGACGCTGATCGGGCTCGACGGCGACGAGATCACCGTGCATCTGCCGACACGGTTCCTGCGCGACTGGGTGCGCAGCCGTTATGGCGACCGCATCAATGCGCTGTGGCGGGAGGAGAATTGCGCCGTCCGCTGCGTCGACATCCGTGTCGGACAGGCGACGGGACCGATCTCCGGCGCGCTGGACGGTTTGGCCGAGAGCCTTGCCCCGGCCGCCGTTGCGCCGCCGCTGCCGATGGGACGCGGGCGCGACCGCAACGGAGAGCCGCGTTCCGAATTGAACGCGGCACTTGACCCTCGCTTCACGTTCGATGGCTTCGTCGTCGGGAAGCCGAACGAGTTCGCCTATGCATGCGCGCGCCGCGTGGCGGAACGGCCGTCCAGCGCCGGGTTCAATCCGCTTTTCCTGTACGGCGGCGTCGGCCTTGGCAAGACGCATCTTATGCACGCGATTGCCTGGGAACTGACCACGCGTGAGTCGAATAGTGCCTACCCGGTTACCGTGGCATATATGTCGGCCGAAAAATTCATGTACCGATTCATCACTGCATTGCGCAGTCAGTCCACGATGGAGTTCAAAGAGCAACATCGCAGCGTTGACGTGCTGATGGTGGACGACCTGCAATTCCTCATCGGCAAGGACAACACGCAGGAGGAGTTCTTCCACACCTTCAACGCTCTGGTCGATGCCGGGAAGCAGATCGTGGTGTCCGCCGACAAGTCCCCGTCGGACCTGTCGGGGCTTGAGGATCGACTCCGCACACGTTTAAGTTGTGGGATGGTGGCGGATCTACACGCGACCACGTTCGAATTGCGGATCTCTATCCTGGAGGCCAAGGCGCAACTTGCGGGCGTGCCGGTGCCAGACAAGGTGATGGAGTTCCTGGCGCACAAGATCACCTCCAACGTCCGGGAGCTGGAGGGAGCGCTCAACCGGTTGCTGGCGCAGGCCAACCTGTTCGGCCGGCCGGTCACGCTGGAGGCGACACAGGAAGTATTGCACGACATCCTGAAAGCGTACGAGCGGCGCGTGACAATCGACGAGATCCAGAAGAAAGTCGCCGAGCATTACAACATGCGCCTGACGGACATGTTTTCTGCGCGACGCGCCCGCAACGTGGCGCGGCCTCGCCAGGTGGCAATGTACCTGGCGAAGCAACTCACCAGCCGCAGCCTGCCGGAGATCGGCCGCAAATTCGGCAATCGCGACCACACCACGGTAATGCACGCGGTTTCCCGCGTCGGTCAGCTCATCGAGGTCGATCCCGCCTTCGCCGAGGACGTGGAGTTGCTCCGCCGCATGCTGGAAGGCGGCACCAACTAACCCTCCCGCGGGAGCAGGAGAGGCATGCCCCCGACCGCTTGACCCGGGGGTCCAGACGCGAAGCGTCGGGGGTGAGGGCGATCGGGCCGGCACGCTGCTCCCTGTCGCAGAATGCTGCCTGGCGGCCCGATCGCCCTCACCCGGCGCTCCGCGGCGGCCTCGCGCGCGCAACGCGCGTGAGAGGTTGTGGGGCCACGAAATCAATTGCTACAGTGTGGCGGCGATTCGCTTGCTTCCCCGTCCGGCGGGTCGTGAAGCAGCGGCCGGACCCATGTAGGATTTGCCACCATGAAGCTGAAGGCCGACCGCGCCACCCTGCTGAAGGCCCTGGCCCACGTCCAGAGCGTGGTCGAGCGGCGCAACACCATCCCGATCCTCGCCAACGTCATGATAGCCGTGCGCGACGGGCGCCTGACGCTGACCGCCACCGACATGGAAATCGCGGTCGTCGAGGATGTGCCCGCCGCCACTACCCGCAACGGCGCCTGCACCGCCCCCGCCGCCACGCTGTATGAGATCGTGCGCAAGCTGCCCGAGGGTGCCGAGGTCGAGCTGGACCATCCCGGCGGCGACGCACAACTCGCGTTGCGGTCCGGCCGCTACGCCACCAGCCTCGTGGTGCTCCCGACCGAGGACTTTCCCTCGATGACCGCCGGCGCGCTGCCGCACAAGTTTGGCTTGTCGGCGCAAACGCTGCGCGCCCTGATCGATCGCACCCGGTTCGCCATCAGCACGGAGGAGACGCGCTACTACCTCAACGGCATCTACCTGCACGTGACGGAAAGCGACGGCGTGAAGGTGCTGCGCGCGGTCGCCACCGACGGCCATCGCCTGGCGCGTGTGGAGGAGCCGCTGCCGGACGGTGCCAGCTCGATGCCTGGCGTCATCATCCCGCGCAAGACCGTCAACGAGCTGCGCAAATTGCTCGACGAGGTCAGCGGAAGCGTCGAGATCGGCCTGTCCGACACGCGCATCCAGTTCCATGTCGACCAGATCCTGCTGACCAGCAAGCTGATCGACGGCACGTTCCCGGAATACGAGCGGGTCATTCCGCGCGGCAACGACAAGATCCTGCGCGTGGGCAAGAAGGATTTCGCCGATGCGGTGGGGCGCGTGGCGGCGATCTCGTCGGAGCGCTCGCGGCCGGTGAAGCTGTCGCTGGCGCGCGATCTGCTGGTGCTGTCGGCCGCCAGTCCGGAACAAGGCACGGCGAGCGAGGAGCTGGACGCGGATCACGTCAAGTACGAGGCGGGCCCGCTGGAGATCGGTTTCCAGGCAAGGTACTTGAACGACATCACCGACCAGATAGCCGAGCAAGTGGAGTTCTGCTTCGCGGACGGTTCCGCTCCCACGGTGGTGCGCGATGCCGCCGACGCCAGCGCCCTGTATGTGCTGATGCCGATGCGGGTCTGACAAAACCTCTCCCGCTCTTGCGGGAGAGGTCGATGGTGCGAAGCACCGAGGGTGAGGGTGATCGGGTCGGCACGTAAACCCTTCCTTCACGTCCGTGCGTCCACTTTGCGTCCATGTCCAACCTCCAAGCGCAAGCAATGCGCCGCGAACCGACGGAAGCCGAGCGCCTGCTCTGGGCCAGGTTGCGCGACCGTCGGTTGGGCGGGTTCAAATTCCGCCGCCAGCACCCGCTTGGCGCGTTCGTTGCCGATTTCGCGTGCCTCGAGCGCCGGGTGATCGTGGAGGCTGACGGCGGCCAGCACGTGGATTCCGAGTACGATGCGCACCGCTCCGAACAATTGTGCAAACAGGGCTGGCAGGTGATCCGGTTCTGGAACAGCGAGGTTCGCGAGAATCCAAACGGGGTTGCGGAGGCGATCCTGCTGGTTCTGCCGGAGAGAGGGAGCAAGTAAGGGGGTGCGGGGCGACCCGATCACCCTCACCCTCGGCGCAAGGGCGCCTCGACCTCTCCCGCGTAGCGGGAGAGGTCGTTTTTTCCCCTCCCCCTCTTCCCGTTTTCTTTTTCCCCTCCTCCTCTCGTCCGGTCAGAAAATTCCGAACACGCCGCGCAGGAAACCGGGGGTCAGCGCGCTGAGCGGGTTCACCGTTACGTCCGGATCGTCCAGCTTGCCGTGCAAACTGTAGCTCGCCGCGAAAACGCCGCCGCCGCGCTCCGGGCTGAACAACCGGCCGATCAGCGGCACGTTGCCCAGCAGCGAATTGAAGAAATACGCCGGCACGATCGTCCCCTGCAGGTCCAGCGAGTCACTGTCGATGTCGATCCGCCCCCGCACCGTCAGCCCGAGCGACGAGCTGAACGCCCGGGCATCCGCGAGTTCCAGCACATCGTCCGACAGGGTGAACGGTGCGACCATATTGGTGAACGCAAGCCCGGGGCCGCGCAGGACATCGACCATCCCATACAGCGTCATCGCCTGGAGCAACTTGCCCAGACCCGCTGCCCGGGCGATGCGGAACTGGGTCAGCTCGGCGGTGCCGTGCAAGGGGTGCCCGGGGCTGGCATCGTCATACGTGCCGCTCACCTTCAGTGTGCCGTCCTGCATCGTGTCGGTCACATCCAGCGCGCGCAGCAGATCGCCACCATTGGTTGCCGTGACCGTGAGTTGCCGGACACCGCCCGTCCCGCCGATCTCCAGCGCAAACGCGGCTTCATCGCGGGTCTTGCCCTCGACTCGCAGGCGCTGGAACACGCTGCCATTGTTCTCGGCGCGCACGGTGACCGGCGCAAACACATAGTCGCCGGCCATCATGACGCGATCGAACCGCGCATCGAGCGTCCAGGGCGGCCCAGGCGGTGGCTCCGGCTGCGGGGCTTGCCGCCCGGTATTGGGCCGCGCCAGCCGTGCCGACAGATCGAGCATCGGCCCGGTCACGCGAACCACGATCGGCGACGCACGCGGCGAGGCGGGAAGCTGCACCGTTCCCCGCATCTCGGTGCGGCCGAGCGTTACCCGGTCCAGCCGGACCACCGATATCCGGCCGTCATCGCAGGACGCGCCGCCGCGCAGCAGCAGGCCATCGCCTTGCACCTCAATCCCGTCAATGCCGGTCAGCCGGTCGTGCTGCAGCAGCAGTTGCGCCGTCGCGTGGGCCGCGCTCCCCGGTGGCTTGCGCCAGTCCAGCGGCGCTACGGTCAGTGTCGCGCCGGTCAGGCCGGCATCGACCGACACGTTGCCGCTGCCGTCGCGTTGCTCCGTCAGCACCGCCTGCACGTCGACCGGCCCGGCCAGCAGGTCGGTCGCGTCCAGCCCCACCGTGGCGAGCTGCTTGGCATCCGGACGACCGGTCACGGTCACGCGTTGCAGCACCTGCGTCGGCGGCCCGGCGCGGAAGTCCATTGCCGCGTCCACGCCGACGGGAATGCCGGTCAGAATGGCCTGCCCCTTCACGGTCAGGTCATCGTCATTGGCCACGACATCGAGCGCGCCGCCACTCAGGTCGTGTCCGGCCACCACATCTCCGAGGAACGCATTATCCACATGGGCACTGACGTTGATGGCGACGTCGTCCATGGTGATCCGGTCATCGAGCGGCAGCGTGACGCCGATCGTCGCCACCACGTCGCCGGCGGGTTTCTTCAGGCTGAGGGGATGCTTGCTCAGCAAATTCAGCCGTGGCTCGCGCATCAGGGTCAGAACGTCCGGCAGTGACCCGGTGACGTCAGCCTGGATGGTGCCGGTCTGATCGCGCTGCATCAGCCCGGTGATGCGCATCGAGCCACTGGTCAACGTCAGCGCGTTGCCGTTCCGCAGGCGTTGCCGGCCAGCCGTAACGTCGATCTGCAATGTGTCCGGATCGACGATCCGCAATACGGCGCGGCCTTGCTCGATCGGCGGCACGGGGCGCAGCCAGGACACCGTCAGGCCGGCACCGTCCAGCGAACCGGTTGCCCGGGTGACCGTCACTGCGGAAAAATCGGCGTTCGCCGCGAGGCCGATATCGGCGTGGCCGTCGCGCGCGACGCCTGCGGTGATGTTTTGCAGGATCCACGTCCGCACGTCCTTCGCGAGGCCATCCGGCCAGAGCGCCGGCAGGTCGGCGAACGATACCTGGTCAACGTCGAGGGACAACGCCGCCTCGATCCGGCCGGCGCCTGGTTGTGCCGGATCGCGCAGCACGGTGCCGTTGGCGCTCAGCGTGGACATCGGCTCGCCGTCATGGGCGCGCAGATGCAGTTGCGCGAGCTCCAGGCGGATGGCGTCCGGCGTGCCGGAGGCGACCAGGGTGGCACCGGCAACCGGCACGCTGCCGGTGCCGATCCGCAGCGTGCCGGCACTGGCCTGCAGGGTCACCTGCGCTTGCCGGAAGTCGAGCGCCGGTCCGAAATCCGCCGTCGCCTCGGCGCTGACAGGCGCGTCCAGGGCCGCGAGGAAATTGAGCTTCGGGGCGGCCCGGGCGAGGGCGGCAGGCGCGACGGAAGACAACCGGACCACCACGTGCGTCTCGTCGGCGTTGGGTGACAGCGTTGCTGCGCCGGTCAGCCGCGCCTGCTGGTTGCCCAGCGCGAGCGTCACATCGACGGTTCCGTCGATGCCACCTTGCGCGCGGCGGGCCAGATCGACATCCGCTCGCGGCGCCCGCCACGTCGCGCCGAGGATGCGATCGACAACGGTCACCACCGCATCGTGGATCCGCACCCGCCGCAACTGGCTGAGCCAGCCCGGGGCGGCGGTGCGGTCGGTCGACGGCGGCTTGGCGAGCAATACGAGCAATTCGGGCAGAGGATCGCCCCGCGCGCGGCGGGCGTTGGGCGCGAATGGCTCGGCTTGCTCCGTCATGCTGCCAAGGTCGATGCTGACGGTGCTGTCCTCGGCGCGGCGCAGGGTGATCCTTGGGTCATCGAGTTCCACGGCGCGTGGCTGCAGGCGCCCCCGCAAGAGGGCGCCGAGCGAGAGCGAAACCTCGGCGCGCGGGATGTCGACGCGTCGCTCGCCGCTGGTGTCGGTCAGCCGGATGTCGGTCAGGCGCAGGTCGACGGGGCGATCGACACCAAGGCGGAAGCCTTCCCATGCGACGGCGGTGCTGCCGATCGAGAGTTTGGTGGGTCCGCCGGTGTCGTTGACGGCGGCCTCCAGGCGATGGGTGAACCAGGCGATGTCAACCGGTCCGCGCGACAGGCGCCAGGCTGCCACGGCGAGCAGTACGGAGAAGACCACCGCGGAGCCGAGGACGAGGGTCGCCAGGCGGTGCAGTACCAGCCCGACTCCCCGCGCGGCATGGTGGTGGAACCTGGTCAAGCATCCTCTCCGGTGTAGCGGGAGAGGTAGCCGCGCAGCGGCTGGTGAGGGTGCCGCGGCAGCCCCGGACTATTTGTCGCCGCGGTTGGTAGCAGGTTCGGTGGGGGCCGCGGCACCCTCACCCGCGGCGCCGACGCGCCTTGACCTCGTCCGCGTTGCGGGAGAGGTTTTGGGGGGCGATGCCCCTGCTTCCCTCCACCTGGCCTGCTCCGCACGATCCGGCGGCGGCCGAACGGCTGATTGAACGCTTCTCCGAACTCGGGCGGGCCGAAGCGCGGCTCGCCGGACGGGCGGCGGTCAGGGCGCTGCTGGCGGCGCTGGGCGGTAACAGTCCCTATCTGTCGGACCTGGCGGTGCGGGAGGCCGGCGCGTTGCGCGCCCTGGTAACTGATGGGCCGCAGCGCGTGGTGGATGATGCGTTGGCGGCGCTGCATGCGGTCTCGCCGCGGAGCCGCCGCGAGCATGTGGCCGCTGCGATGCGCCGGGCCAAGCGGATTGTCGCGCTGGCGACCGCGGTGGCCGACCTGGGCGGCATCTGGCGGCTGGAACAAGTCACCACGGCGTTGAGCGACCTGGCCGAGGCAGCACTCACGCTCGCCGCCGCCCATCTGTTGCGCGTCGCGCACGATGCCGGGGAGCTTATTCTGCCGGACCCGGATAATCCGGGATGGGGAGGCGGGTTCACGGTGCTCGGCATGGGCAAGCTCGGCGCGCGCGAACTGAACTATTCCTCCGATGTGGACCTCGTGCTGCTGTACGACCCGGCGGCGCCAATATACACCGATCGCACGGAGGGGGATGCCAAGGGCGGCTTCGCTGCCCGCTTCGCTCGCGGCTTGGTGTCGATGATGGAAGCGCGGGACGCCGACGGTTACGTGTTCCGTACGGATCTGCGGCTGCGGCCGGATCCGGCGGCGACGCCGCCGGCCGTGGCGGTAAACAATGCCATCACGTACTACGAGAGCATGGGCGAGAACTGGGAGCGCGCGGCGATGATCAAGGCGCGCCCGGTGGCCGGGGACCGGGCGTTGGGCGCGGCATTCCTCGAGGCGATCCGGCCCTTCGTGTGGCGCCGCGGGTTGGATTTCTCGGCGGTGGCCGACATCCACGCGATGAAGCAGCGGATCAACGCGCGGCAGGCCAGGAAACCTCTCCCGCTACGCGGGGTTGAGGCGCGAAGCGGATCGACGCGGCGCGCAGCGCCGGGTGGGGGTGATCGGGATCCCCAGGGCGCCACTTTGGTGCGGAACGCAGGACGTTCGGTGGGTGCCGCGGCACCCTCACCCTCGGCGCTACGCGCCATCGCGTCGGTCCGCTTCGCGGCCCAACCCCGCAAAGCGGAAGAGGTTTCCTCCATCCTCGGTCACAACGTGAAGCTGGGTGAGGGCGGCATCCGCGAGATCGAGTTCCTGGTGCAGACACTGCAGCTTGTGTGGGGCGGGCGCGACCCGGAATTGCGCGATCCAACCACGCTCGGCGCGCTGCAGTTGCTGGCGCGGTCCGGACATATCCCACGCCGCGCTGCCACCGAACTGGCATCGGCGTACCGCTTCCTCCGCATGGTCGAGCACCGGCTGCAAATGGTCGCCGACCGGCAGGTGCACGCTCTGCCGGAGCGTCCGGCCGAGCTGGAAGCCTTCGCTACCTTCATGGGCTTCCCGACCGCCGTAGCCTTCGCCGAGGCATTGCTCGACCGCCTCGCCCGGGTGCGATCGCGCTACGCCGAGGTGTTCGAGCAAGTCCCGCAACTGCTGGAAGGTCCGGCGGCGGCAGGGCCAACGCTGGATTTCACCGGCGAGGTCGTGCCGCAGGAGACGCTGGCCGCGCTGCGTGGGCTGGGCTTCGCCGAGCCTGCCCGCATTGTCGATGCGGTGCGCGGATGGCGCGCTGGCCACGTGCGCGCCTTCCGCTCGGAACGGGCGCGCGACCTGATGGGACGTATGTTGCCCGCGCTGCTGGCGGCGCTCGGCGGGCAGCCGCATCCGGATGCGACGTTCGCGCGGTTCGACGCGTTCATCGCGCATCAGCCCGCCGGCGTGCAGCTTCTGTCGCTGTTCCAGCGCAACCCGGCGCTGTTGGAGCGGGTGGCCGCGGTGCTCGGCGCCGCACCGTCGCTCGCCGATTACCTGGCGCAGCATCCGGCGGCGCTGGAGGGCCTGCTGTCGCCGCAGGAGGATGACCCGCCATCGCGGCTGATGCGCAGCCGACTGCGCGACGCCCGGCTGCTGGAGGATGTGATCGGCATCATCCGGCGCACGGTGAAGGAAGTGGATTTCTCGCTCTCGGTGGCCACGATGGAGGGGCGGCTGGACGCCGACGCCGCCGGGGAACGTCGCAGCTCGGCGGCCGATGCCGCGCTGGCGGCCCTGTTGCCGCCGGTGCTGGCCGATTTCGCCACGCGGTTCGGCACGGTGCGTGGCGGGGCGATGGTGGTGGTGCTGCTAGGCAAGGCCGGCGGGCGGGAGATGATGGCTGGCTCCGACCTCGACCTGATGCTGATCTACGCGCATCCGGAGGCAGAGACCGAAAGCCGTGGCGCCCGGTCGTTGGCGGCGAGCCAGTGGTTCATCCGCGCTGCGCACAGCTTCGTCGCGGCGGTGACGGCGCCGGGGGCCGACGGGCAGCTTTACGCGGTGGACATGCGGTTGCGTCCGTCGGGCAACAAGGGACCGGTGGCGGTGTCGCTGGCGAGCTTCCGCCGCTATCACGCGGAGGACGCCTGGACCTGGGAGCGCATGGCGCTGACGCGCGCCCGGGTGGTTGCCGGGGCCCCCCCGTTGCGCGCCCTGGTCGAGGAGGCGATCGCCGAGGCGATTGCCGCGGCGGGCGAGCCGGCGCGGATCCGTGCCGATGCGGCGGCGATGCGGGCGAGGATGCGGCGCGACCAGCCGCTCGACGGGGTATGGGATGTGAAGCACCGGCCGGGCGGGCTGGTGGACATCGAGTTCATCGCGCAGATGCTGCAGCTTGTGTGGGCGCGAGACGTGCCGGCGGTCTGCAGCCCGAACACGTGCGAGGCGCTGGAGCGGTTGGCGGAAGCGGGCAAGCTGGATGCGGCCGATGCGGCCTTGCTGGTGCGCGCCGACCGCGTGTGGCGCACCGTGCAGGGCATGCTGCGCATCACCGTCGGCCGGGCGACGCAAGGTGAGCTGTCCGAGGCATCGGTGCGCCCATTGTTGCGCGCGGTGGCGACGCTGGGTCTGGCGGCAGGTGACTTGGCTGGTTTGGGTGCGGCGCTGGACGCGCTGGCTGCGGAGGTGAGCGCGGTATTTGAACAGATCGTGGGGAAGCACGGCGGGGCGGAGGGACGCGGGTAGTACATCGCTTCCGCGAAGACACTCATAGCACCCCAATGCCGACGCAACTCGGTAATACCAACCCGTGAAATGGTTGACCCACGGACCCGTGCCCATCCCGTCATGCCGACGGAGGTCGGCATCCACGACTGTCCTGCCCCCATCGAGAGAAGTCGTGGATGCCGACCTTCGTCGGCATGACGGGGATGGCGCGGCCGATGAGTCAGACATTACGCTGCCTGGTATAAGTCCAGGACAGATACGCTCGTCAGCGGTCACGCGATGCCGATGTTCTGGTTCATGCAGAAGAAGTTCCCTGGATCGTAGGTCCGCTTGATTGCGACGAGTCTTGCATAAACCTCGGCACCATGTGCCTGGCGTACGAGGTCCGCGTCCTCGCCATGGCCGGCGAAATTGAGATAGAGCCGGCCGGTCGAATGGCGTTGCATCGCCGACCAGAAGTCGCGGGACCACGCGATGTTGGCAGCGTCGTCCTCGGGCTTCGACCAGATCGAATCGATGCTGAGCATGAAAGGCATACTACGATCACCGAACGCCGTTGCGTCAGCGGCCACGCACTGGACCGCCCCACCGAAGCGCCACACCGATGTAAGCGACATCGGGGATGGGCAAGACGCCCACCGCTCGGCTATGTCTTCAATCACCACGTCGCTTAGACCAGACAGGTAGAGCGATTTGAAGTAGCTGCGATCGCGCCCTTTCGGGAACATTCCGTCGTAAAGGCTTTGGATTGCGCAATACGGCATCTTGCCGCTGAAATCCAATATCGGCTTGCCCAGCTCACGCAATGGCCGGACTGCCGCCTCGCCCTCGTCCGCCGGGCCGTCGTAAACTGCCGCCACCGCGAGTATGCGCGTGCCATGGGTTTCCGGTGGAAAGTCATCAGTATGGGGAATCGTCGAGAACTCGACCAGGCTACAAAGCCGTTCTGGAGCGGTTGCCATGAAGTCCCGCCACGCCGCGATGATGGAACACGCATCGGCCTCCGGATAGAGCGGCGCGCAGAACATGATTTCCGGTGCAATCGGATGCAGACGGAATTCGAATGACGTGACGATGCCGAAATTCCCGCCACCGCCGCGCACGGCCCAGAACAGGTCGGGATGGCTTGTGCCGTCGGCATGTAGGAGTTGGCCGTCCGCTGTCACTATGTCCACCGAGACAACGTTGTCTACACAAAGTCCGTGGGTCTGGCGTAGCCAACCAATCCCGCCTGACAAAGTCAGGCCGCCGACCCCGGTCGTGGATACGACGCCGCCGGGTGTTGCGAGGCCAAAGGCTGTCGTTTCGTGATCCACGTCGCCCCAGGTTGCGCCGCCCTGGACCCAGGCCCGGCGCGCCTGCGGATCGACGCGAACCGCGCGCATGAGCGACAAGTCGATCATCAGGCCCTCGTCGCACACGGCGTAGCCGGCAACGTTGTGGCCGCCCCCGCGCACCGCCACGCGCATTCCGTGTGCGCGTGCGAAGCTGACCGCGGCGATGACGTCCGCAACGCCATGGCATCGCGCGATCAGGCTCGGCCGGCGATCGATCATGCCATTCCAGACGACGCGGGTCGCATCATAGTCGCCGTCGTCAGGCTGTATCAGTGGGCCTCGGAGCTTCGTCTTGAAATCGCTGATGTCCTGGCTGTTCGGGCGCATGGCGTGCCTCCAGTGGAATAGCGTGCATTCGTCGAGCCTAGGCTGGTCAAACCGCCCGTGCTAAAGGCAGACCCGCAACAATACAGTCATTTCCGCCATGTCGGATGCACCCGAGCAGATCAACGTCGCCATCCTGGCCGTGCCCGAGGTCACCGCGTTCGCAACCTACGCGATGTACGACCTGTTCGCCGGGGCAGGCAGGGATTGGGCATTCATTACCACCGGGGTGGCCGGACCATCCCGCATGCGGCCGTATATCGTTGCTGCTCAGCCCGGAGCAGTCGCCTCGGCGAATGGCATCATCATCAAGCCCGACTACGTGCTCGATGACTGCCCTGAACCAGCTATCATATGCATCCCTGACTTCTCGCTGCTGCCTGGCACCAGTTGTGCCGGCAGCTTCGATGTCGAGGTCGCCTGGCTGCGCCGGTGCCATGCCGCGGGCGCGACATTGGCCAGTGTCTGCACGAGCACCAGCTTACTGGCAGCGACCGGTCTGCTCGACGGGTTGGACGCCACCATTCACTGGGCGTACGCCACGACGCTCAGGACGCACTACCCTACGGTGCGCGTGCATCCGAACCGCGCACTGGTCGTGACCGGTGTCGGGCAACGCATTGTCATGGCGGGCGGAGGCACCAGCCATCTGGACCTGGTGCTTTACCTCATCGGCCGCTTTGTCGGTCTGAAGGAAGCGCTGGAGATCTCGAAAGCATACCTCATAAACTGGCACGACGCGGGGCAACAGCCATTCGCGTCACTCCATGTCAGCCAACGGTCGAGCGATGGACTGATCGCCAAATGCCAGGCGTGGGTCGCCGAGCATTATGTCGATCCGTCGCCAGTCGGGGCGATGACGCGGCTTTCTGGTCTGCCGGAACGCACCTTCATCCGGCGCTTCGTCAACGCCACCGGCTTGTCGCCGTTAGACTATGTGCACGCGCTTCGGCTTGAGGAGGCCAAACAGATATTGGAGACCGAGGATCTGTCGGTCGAAGCAATTGCGGAGCAAGTCGGATACGCGGACACCAGCTTTTTCGGCCGCCTGTTCCGCCGCCGGGTTGGGCTCACACCGGCCCAGTATCGGCTACGCTTTGGTTCTTTGCGCCGGGCACTCCATGGCGCGGCTGAGCCAGCAACTCCTGTGATGTCAGCGGGGGCCGCTTCGTCAACGGTTGAATAGCCTTCCCGTGCAAAACACCAGGCGAAACGCTTTCGCATGGCATTCCCATCGAATTACTCAGCGGACGGTAAGACAGGCGACAGATAGTGTTGTGTCATGGCCGGCGAAGGCTGGCCACAAGCGGCTTTGCCTGTGTTGCACGAAGCAAGGTCGTGGTGACCGGACCAAGCCCGGTCATGACATATTCGGCAGTGTCGCCTCGCTTGCCGACTGCTGAGTAAGGTGTTCGCCGCTGCGCAATACTGTAGTAGGGCTCGAGCGTTCCAGGGATGACCGCGCGTCAGCGATCCTCGGGCTTGTGCACGATGCTCCCCGATACGATCACGGCAACTACCGCCTGCCGCGAACTCGTTAGGGCGACCCTCAATCCTGATGAGCACACCCTGGCGAGGAGAAAATCCACACCTTCACGCAGAAATGGCTCGTCTCCCTCCACTCGTTGATTGGGCGAAGGTCAGTTGTGACACAGCAACGAGTTGCGCGGACAGCAAGCGAACGCTGTTTCCCGCCTCCTATGTGCGCACCAAATACTGCGATCAGCCCTTGATCCGCTTCATCGCCTCGCTGTACCCCAGGTGCAGCACCTCGCTATCGCTGGAATACGCCAGCAGCAGGGCCCCGGCGGCCTTCCACTGCTGCGCCTGCGCGTAGCTTGAACATAGCATCGCGCAAACCTTGCCGTGCTTTTTCGCCGCCGCAAGCACGAGGTCTCGCTTTTCGTCCATGACTCGCGCCTGATCCGGTGTGCCGAACACGCCCAGGTCCTGTGACAGATCCGCCGGGCCAATGGTCAACGCGTCAATCCCATCCATCGCCGCAATCGCATCGAGATCAGCGAACGCCGCCCCGGTTTCGAACATGACGGTCACGAATACCTGCTGATTGGCGAAGGCTCGGCGCTCTGTCGCGGTGCCTGTCAGGTCGAAATCGGTGCCAGGACTGTGGCCCGCGTTGCCTCGCAACCCTTGCGGCGCGTAGCGCGAGGCCGCGACGATCTCCGCGGCATGCGCGGCATTCTCCACCTGCGGACAGTGCAGGTTCCACACGCCGGCATCCAGCAGCCGGGTGATCCACTCGCGGTTGGCCTTGGGCGGGCGCACGGCGATGGGAAAGTTCAGTGCCCGCGACAACAGGGCCAGGTGGGCGATCTCCTGCATGTCGGCCCCGGTATGCTCCATATCCACCCGCGCGAAATCGAGGCCCGCGGCCTTGAGCAGTGGCAGGATTGCCGGATTACGAACCAGGTTCACCCAGGTGCCGATTTGCAGCTCCCCGCGTTCGAGCGCGGCGCGCATTGGATTCGCTTGCATGCGTCTGGATCCCTCCCGTTGTGCCGAAAGCTTCCGCCGGGGCTTGGTGCCGGTCAATCAGGACGCCCTTCCCGGCGGGCCCACATGCCGGCGGGGAAGCCGGGATTCTTGCATAATGCGCACGGGACGCCACACTGGGGCCGCGTTCTGGTCGGGGGAGAGCGGCGCATGAGTGTGCAGGAAGGCGATACGGCACCGGATTTTTCGATGCCGGCGAGCAGTGGGCGGACGGTCAGCCTGGAGGGGATGAAGGGGCGGCCGTTCGTGTTGTATTTCTACCCGAAGGCCGACACGCCGGGGTGCACGAAGGAAGCCTGCGCGTTCCAGGAGGCTCTGCCGCAACTGGGCAAGATCGGCATCGAGGTGATTGGCGTGTCGCCCGACAAGATCAAACCGATCGAGAAGTTTGCCGAGAAATACAAGCTGAGTTTCCCACTGGCGTCGGATGAGGCGCATGCGGTCGCGGAAAAGTACGGAACGTGGGTGGAGAAATCCATGTACGGCCGCAAGTACATGGGAATGGAACGCAGCACGTTCCTGATTGACCGGGATGGCAAGATTGCCAAGGCCTGGCGCAAGGTCAGCGTCACCGGGCATGCGGCGGACGTGATGAAGGCGGCTGCCGAGGTGAAGTGACGCGAGAAGACCTTCCAGTGCGGCGCACAGAATAACCTTTCCCGCGGGAGCGGGAGAGGTCGAGACGCGATAGCGTCGAGGGTGGGGGTGATCGGGTCGGCACGCTGTGCGTCCGCCCCTCGGTGCTGTCGGGCCTCCACATCCCGGCGCCGCTCAGCGCGTTATCCGCAAACCGCGGTTTGCGGATAACGCGGGTGAGGACCCCGCCGGACCGTTGCACGCGGATCGTCCCGCAATCACGGGGCGCGCACGAAGGTGCAGTGTGCCGACCCGATTACCCTCACCCTCGTGCGCTTCGCGCCCTCGACCTCTCCCGCGAAGCGGGAGAGGTTTCCTCTGTCGTTAACCTACGCTCCCCGCCAGCAGCGACGTGACGCGCCGGGCGAAGGCGCTGGGATCGCGCGGCAGGTCGCCTTCCTGCACGCGGGCCAGGTCCAGCAGGGTTGCGGCCGCTTCGGTGATCAGCGCCTTGTCGGCCGACTTGCCGGCCAGGGTCTCGATCAGCTTGTGCCGCGGGTTCACCTCCAGCACCGGCGTGGCGGGCATCATGGTGCGGCCCGCACGGCGCAACAGACGCTGCATCTGCAAGTCCGGACCGCGCTCGCCGGCTGCCAGCACCACGGCGCTGTCGGTCAGCCTCGCAGTGGCGCGGACATCGGATACGTCCGCCCCCAGCGCCTCCTTCAACGCCGCAAGCAGGGAGGAAATATCGGGCGCGTCGGAATCCTTGCCGAGCTCTTCGCCCGCCTGGGTGACGCTTTTCAGCTTCTTGCCCTCGAAGCTGTCCATCCGGTCCGGCCAGAACGCGTCGATCGAGTCGGCCAGCAGCAGCACCTCGATCCCCTTGGCGCGGAAGCCTTCAAGCTGTGGCGAGGATTTCAGCGCGTCGGCGCTGTCACCGGCCAGGTACCAGATGGTGTCCTGCCCGGTCTGCATCCGGTCGGCGTATTCGGGCAGCGAGGTCCAGCCGTCCTGCTTCGAGGACTTGAACCGCAGCAGCGGAGCCAGTTCGGTGCGGTGCTCGCTATCCTCCCACACGCCTTCCTTCAGCAGGGCGCCGAAGTTCTCCCAGAACTTCGCGTAGTCCTCGGTTTCCTTGGCGCGGGTCTTCAGTTCCGACAGCACGCGGCCGACCAGCGCCTTGCGGATGCGGCCGATGACCGGCGTGCTCTGCAGCATCTCGCGCGAGACGTTCAGCGGCAGGTCCTCGGTATCCACCACGCCCTGCACGAAGCGCAGCCAGGCGGGCAGCAACTCGCCCTTGTCGGTGATGAACATGCGGCGGACATGCAGGCGGACGTGCGAGTCACGGTCGTTGTCCAGCGGCTCGAACGGCTTCATGCCGGGGATGAACAGGAGGGCGAAGAATTCCAGCGTGCCCTCGGCCTTCCAGTGCAGCGTGGCCCAGGGGTCGTCGAACATGTGGCCGAGGTGGCGGTAGAACTCCTTGTAGTTCTGTTCCGTTATGTCGGCGCGGGGCTTGCGCCACAGCGCGTTGCCCTCGTTGGCCGGCTGGTCCTTGCCGTCGCGGGCGATGGTGATCGGCAGGGTGATGTGGTCGGCCCATTTCCGCACCACGGCTTCCAGGCGGTACGGATCGAGATACTCCTCGGCGTCCGCCTTGATGTGCAGCAGCACGTCGGAGCCTGCGGTTTCGCGGGTGGCGGGGGCGATGGTGAAGGCGCCGGCGCCGTCGGACGCCCAGGTGAAGGCCTCCTCGCTGCCGGCCTTGCGGGAGGTGACCTCCACGCGGTCGGCGACCATGAAGGCGGAGTAGAAGCCGACGCCGAACTGACCGATCAGGCTGGGGCGGTCTTCCGGCTTGGCGTTGGCCAGGGCCTCGCCGAACGCACGGGTGCCGGAGCGGGCGATGGTGCCGAGATTGTCCACCATCTCCTGCCGGGTCATCCCGATGCCGTCGTCGGCGATCAGCAGGGTGCGGGCCTGCTTGTCGGGGACGATGCGGATCCTGGCCTCGGGCGGGGGCGAGAGGTTGGGGTCGGTCAGCGCCTCGAAGCGGCGCCGGTCCATGGCATCGGCGGCGTTGGCCACGAGTTCGCGCAAGAAAATTTCGCGCTCGGAGTAGAGGGAGTGGACGACCAGGTCGAGCAAACGGCCGACCTCGGCGCCAAATGCGTGTTGTTCTGTAATGGTGTCGTTCATCGTAAACCTCCTTTGCGGGCCGCGATATGCGTGCTGCGGGGCCGGGTTTCAATACGTTGGGCGAGCGAGGAGTCGGTTGTAGTGGGCTGATCCGGGTCGCCGCCACAACGGTCCGGATGATCGGAACCTGACCGCCGGACGCGCTTCAGCGCGCGTGAGCAGCCCGTAGTCAGTCTTCGGCGAGCAATTCGTCGAGTGTCACGGGGCAGGTCTCCGGCACTGGCCGCGGTCGCTGGTAATCCATCATGTCAGGCAGGGCGCGCACCGCCTGGCGATAAATACGGGCCAGATCGATCCTCTGCCGCATGGACGGCACGAAGCGATCCGCCGCGTCGGCCCTGAAGTTGATGGCGGCGGCCCGCCAAGTTGGTGCATCGCGGGAGACCGGCCAGGCGTCCGCTTTGAGCATGTGAATCAAGGCCTGCCGCAGCAGTGATTGCACAGCGTGCAGTTGTTCGCTGCCCACGCTCTCGACCTCCTCGATGACGTTCTCCCAATCGACCTGATCGTTGACTCGCTCGCCAGCGGCGAGGCGGCGCAGGAGATCCGCCTGACGCTCACTCCAGAGCAACACGTCGGCATCATAGTCGCTCATCGCCTGAGTCTCCGTTGTCCCGCGGTTTGCGGGGACGTCCCCGTTTATCACACACGCCCGTGCTCCGCTGGCGCCCGTGGTCCGCTGGCGCCCGTGATCTGCTGGGCGGCTTTCTCGGATCCGGGTCCGGCACGGCGCCGATCGCAGCCTACCGGCTTCGTGCCAAAGTCTGCTTGCAGGGCAACGGCTTCGATCAGGCTGCCATGGCCGTCATCAGGATGGTTGCAGCAGGCCAGCGACCGATATGTCCTCATCCACGTCAGTCCGATGGATCCCCCTGCCGATCAGCCGCCAGTTGGCGCGCTGCGTGGGTGAAGCCTTCAGCATCTGCGGGAACCAGGCCAGCGGCACGACAATCTCGCGGCCGTCTGTCAGCGACACGTGCAGTTGGTACTTGGACGACGAAACGTCGGTAGCAATTGCCTCAGGGGTTGCTGCCGACGTGCCCATGTCATGCTTCCAGGACGGTCACGCCGGAATGCGCACCGGCATCGCGGTGATCCCGTGGATGAAGTTCGAGTAGATCCGCTGCGGTTCGCCCATCAGTTCGATCGCCGGGAAGCGGCGCATGATCTCCTCCCACAGGATCGTCAGTTGCAGCTCGGCCAGCCGGTTGCCGACACAGCGATGGATGCCGAAACCGAACGACATGTGATGCCGCGGCCGGGCGCGGTCGATCACGAACTCGTTTGGACGGTCAATGGAATCCTCGTCGCGGTTGCCCGAGATGTACCACATGACGACCTTGTCGCCCTTGCGGATCTGCTTGCCGCCGAGTTCGGCGTCGGCCAGCGCGGTACGCCGCATATGCACGATCGGCGACTGCCAGCGGATGATCTCCGGCACCATGCTGGGGATCAGTCCGGGATTGTCGCGCAGTTTCTGATACTCGGCCGGGTGCTTGCACAGCGCCCACAGCCC
Source organism: Acetobacteraceae bacterium (assembly GCA_035486135.1). Taxonomy (GTDB): domain Bacteria; phylum Pseudomonadota; class Alphaproteobacteria; order Acetobacterales; family Acetobacteraceae; genus JASHVB01. Next base: position 14,022 of record DATHNI010000236.1, on the reverse strand, counting down.
ACCGCTCATCGAATTGCGCGTGGTGTCGTTGCCGCCGACGATCAGCAGCACGAGGTTGCCGAGGAACTCGGCCGGGTCGTCCACCAGGTGCTTCGTCGCCTCGCCATGCGCCAGCATGGAGATCAGGTCGAAGCCGCCGGGGCGCGCCTTGCGCTCATGCCACAGGCCGGTGAACACGCGCACCGCCTCGGTCATGATTTCCAGGCGCTTTTCCTCGGAATCGACCTCGCCGCCGGCGTTGATGTCGGCGGTGGACACATCCGACCAGTAGGTCAGCTTGCGCCGCTCCTCCAGCGGGAAATCGAACAGCGTCGTCAGCATCAGCGTGGTGAGTTCGATCGAGACGCGCTGCACCCAGTCGAAGGTTTCGCCGCGTGGCAACTCGTCGAGCACGCGGCAGACCCGCTCGCGGATGATCGGCTCCATGTTCTGCAGGTTGGCCGGCGCGACGATCGGGCTGACCACCTTGCGCTGGTCGTCATGCCGCGGCGGATCGCTGGAGATGAAGCTGGGGCGGCGATACGCCATCGGCCGGTCGGTAATTGTGATGCCGCCAAGCTTCGCCTCGGACGAGTAGACTTGGTGGCTGGTCTCCACCTGCATGATGTCCTTGAATTTGGTCACCGACCAGAATGAGCCGTACATGCCGTCCTGCGTGTAGTGCACTGGGGCTTCCCGGCGCAGCCGCTCAAAGTACGGATGCCAGATGTCGTTCTGGTAGAGCTTCGGATCGCTGACGTCGATGGCGTCGAGCGGCGTCGTGTAGGCGTCGGCAACGGGATCGAAATGGACCGGCGCGTTCATGGCGAGCCCTCCTGCGTGCTTTTCCGTGTGACGGCCAGCGGGCGGTGCCACGTCGCTCGCGCGGGCCTACTGTGCGGTAGGGTGACAGGTGTGGCCGGTTCACTCAAGCCTGCAGTTGACGGGCCTCGACGCGGGGGCGCCGGCAAGCAAGCCCTCCTGGCTGGGCAATCGCGTGACAGAAGCAAGGCCAGGGCTCTGCCCTGGACCCGCCAAGGGCGGAGCCCTTGGAACCCTTTACTGGAGAGGTTGGACGGGAGGGGGGACGTGGGCCGTCGTGAGTCCTGCCCGACCGACGATCGTCGGTCGGGCAGCACTCACGACGGTCCACGTCCCCCCTCCCGTCCAACCTCTCCAACGAATGGATTGCTAAGGCTGCGCCTTAGCTGGGGGTCCAGGGGGCAACGCCCCCTGGCTGGGTCCAGGGGCGGGGCCCCTGGCCTTGCTTCTTTCATGCGATTGCCACAGCGTCACGCCGGAAACGCTTGCAATCCGCGCCGCGAAACCCAACCATCCGGCCATGGCCGGCTTCGATTCTGCTTTTGCCGCTCGCGTCAAGGCCGTCCTCGGGCCGACCAACACCGGCAAGACGCATCTCGCCATCGAGCGTTTGCTCGGCCATTCCTCCGGCATCATCGGCTTCCCCCTCCGCCTGCTGGCGCGGGAGAACTACGACCGGATGGTGGCCCGCAAGGGCGTCCGCCACGTGGCGCTGATCACCGGTGAGGAAAAGATCGTCCCACCCGACGCGCGCTGGTTCTCCTGCACCGTCGAGGCCATGCCGCTGGACCGCGACGCGGAGTTCGTGGCGGTGGACGAGATCCAGCTCTGTGCCGACCCCGACCGCGGCCACGTCTTCACCGACCGCCTGCTGCACGCCCGCGGCATGGTTGAGACCATGTTCCTCGGCGCCGAGACCATCCGCCCGCTGCTGAACCGCCTGGTGCCCCAGGCGAGCATCGAGACCCGGCCGCGCATGTCACAACTGGTTTATGCCGGGCCGGCCAAGCTGTCGAAGTTGCCGCCACGTAGCGCGGTGGTCGCGTTCAGCGCCGCCGAGGTTTACGCCATCGCCGAGCAAATCCGCCGTCGGCGCGGGGGGTGCGCGGTGGTGATGGGGCGGCTGTCGCCGCGGACGCGCAACGCCCAGGTGGCGCTGTACCAGGACAAGGAGGTGGACTTCCTGGTCGCAACCGACGCCATCGGCATGGGCCTGAATATGGCGGTGGACCACGTGGCCTTCGCCGGGCTGGGCAAGTTCGACGGCCATCGGCCTCGGCGGCTGACCGCGGCGGAGATCGCCCAGATCGCCGGCCGCGCCGGGCGAGGCATGCGCGACGGCACGTTCGGCACCACCGCCCAGTGCCTGCCGCTGCCCGACGATGCGGTGGCCGCGGTCGAAGGCCATACGTTCGAGCCGCTGGAGGTGCTCTGCTGGCGCAACAGCGACCTGGACTTTTCCGGTGTGGATGCGCTGCTGGACAGCCTGGCCGCGCCGCCTCCCGGTCCCGGCCTCGTGAAGGGCAACGACGCGTCCGACATGGAGACGCTGGCGGCGCTGGCCCGCGAACCGGAAACGCGGAAGCTGGCGCAGGGGCGGGCTCGGGTCCGGCTGCTGTGGGAGTGCTGCCAGATCCCCGACTTCCGCAAGCTGGCGGACGACACCCACACCAACCTCTGTGCGCGGGTGTTCGGCCATATCGCGCGGGAAAAGCGGCTGCCGACCGACTGGCTGGCGGGGCAGATCGCAGCGCTGGCGCGGGCGGACGGCGACATCGACACGCTGATGCAGCGCCTCGCCGGCATCCGGGTGTGGTCCTACATCGCTGCCCGGGGCGACTGGGTGGCCGACGCCGTGCATTGGCAGGGCCGCGCCCGCGAGGTGGAGGACCTGCTGTCCGACGCCCTGCACGAACGCCTGACCAGCCGATTCGTCGATCGCCGTGCCGCCCACCTGATGCGCCGCCTCGACGAAGCCGAGGGTCGTGAGTTGCTGTCCGCCGTCACCCGCCGCGGCGAGGTGGTGGTGGAGGGCCACCCCGTTGGCTACGTCCGCGGCTTCTTGTTCCTGCCCGACCCCGACGCGGTGGGCGACGAGAAGAAGCTGGTGCTGCGCGCCGCCCGCCGCGCCCTGCGTGAGGAGATGCCCCGCCGGGTTGCGGCACTCGAGGCCGCGCCCGACGCGGCGCTGGCGCTGACGCCGGAGCATGCGGTGACCTGGGACGGGGTGCCGGTCGCCCGCCTGGTGCGCGGCCCGAGCGCGCTGCGGCCGGCGGTGCGGATGCTGGACAGCGAGTATCTCGACGGCGCGCAGCGGGAGCGGCTGCGGGTGCGGCTGCAACGCTACCTGGACGACCGGGTGCGCGCGGACCTTGCCCCCTTGTTCGCCGCGGCGGCGCGAGGCGATGCGATCCCGGAGGCGCGGGGCCGGCTGCACCGGCTGACCGAGGCGCTGGGGGTGATCCCGGGCGACGGCTGGCTGGGGGGGCCTGGTGGGGGGGCTGGAATCGGCGGGCCGCTGGGTGGCGGCGCCGTGCCGGGCCACGCGGGGCGACAGAGCCTCGGCGGGGCGATGAGCCACGGCGGGGTGCCGAGTTATGGCGGGGCGCTGAGCCATGGCGACGGGCTGCCGACGCCGGGGTTGCGGGCGGCGTTGCGCTCGCTGGGGGTGCGGTCCGGGCGGCTGGCGTTGTTCATTCCCGCGCTGCTGAAGCCTCGCGCGGCGGCGATGCGGGCGCAGCTTCTGGCGCTGCAATGGGGGGTGCCGGTGCCGGCGCTCCCGGCGGCCGGGCTGGTCGCCGTGCCGAGCCCGGCGGACTGGCCACCCGGGTTCGCGTCGGCGCTGGGATGGGTCGCGGCCGGGCCGATGCTGCTGCGGCTGGATGTGGCGGAGCAAGTGGCGGGGGAACTGGGCTGGGCGACGCGGGATGGGGCTCGGGCGGTGCCGGCGGGCCTGGCGTCGCGGCTGTCGATCAAGCCGGACTTGCTGCCGGTCGCGCTGCGGGCGCTCGGGTTCCGGGTGGCGCCGGGCGTGGGGATGGGGCCGGGGGAGTATGGGCCTCCCGCGCCGGCCATGCTGGTGCCGCTGCGCCGGCGGCGGGTTGTTCCCCCCGCGCCGGTGGAGGGGCCGGAGCGCGGGGGGCACGGGCCGTTCGCGGCGCTGGCGGTGCTAAAGCGGTAGGGGACGAAGATGATCGCGTCGCCCGGGGGGTCAGCTCGGCATGATCCGTACAGCCAGCCCTTGCGATGCCTGCGCCAGACGGTCGTCGTTCGTCCGTAGGGCCTCGCAGCGATGGTGTTGCGCGCAGGCAAGGTGCAGGTCATCCGGAGTCTTGAGCCCAAAGCGGGCACGCAATTGCGCTGCCTGCAAATAGACCTGCTCTGGCAAATCCAGCGAAACGAGCAGCCCAAACAGATCCGTGTACGCACGCTGCAGAATCGGATCGCCGCCTTTGAGTGGCCCCACCAGACATTCACATTTCACCAGCGGCGAGATGCCGAAGCGTGCCTCGACGGACTGTGCCATGGCGGTCGCGACGGGTTCTCCCCAGCGTGGATGCCGCTCGACAAGTTATACCAGGCGCCCGAAAGATTGCCACACGGACGGCGCCGTCCTCGTAATGCCGACGAAGGTCGGCATCCATGACTTTTCTTGGTTCGGGGCAGGGCAGTCGTGGATGGCGGGCCTCCGCCCGCCATGACGGTTGGCGCAGCCGGTGCGACGCATTCGAGAGTCATTGTTTACGACGCCTGGTATTAGATCAGCAGACAGGTATCAAGGTAGATCAATCCCAAAAGTCTCTTTCGGCTTGGATGGTGGCGTCGATTTCCTCCGGGGAACGTTGCAGGTTCTCGGGTAAAGGATGGCGTGCCAGCCAATCGAGAATGGCCGAGGCGCGTCCGGTGTCGATCGTGGTCGCCGGTGCGCAGACCACTGGTACAAGCCGGGCCACCGGCTCGCCGCCCTCGGCGATGACGACCTCGGCTCTGGCCTGCACCGACTTGATAAGTTGCGGCAGCCGGTTCCTGGCTTCGGGGATAGTCACCTGCATGGGTTTGGCTCCTGCCTCCGGTGACGGCGCGTAGCATAGGCGGTGGGGGCGGTCAGGTCGCGCTCGAGAATGCATGGGCTGGTCATGATGACCAGGCATGGCCACCCCTCCGTGGAGATCGATGCGCTCTATGACCGCCTCAAGCGCCTGAAAGACATGGCACGATGACCGCATAACCAATTGAGGTCGTTCTCGGCAGCGGCAACATCTTTCGCGATTTTGGTCTGCCGGCACCGGAGCTTGAGCATCTCCGCGTCCGCCTCGCCGCGCATATCATCAGCGTGCTGGACAGGCGGGGGCTGAGCGTCCGTCAGGCGCAGGCGGTGACCGGCATCGCGGCGGCGGACTTTTCACGCATCCGGTATGTACGGTTGGGACGCTTCACAGTCGATCGCCTGATGATCGCGTTGCATCGGCAGGGTCAATCGCTGGACGTGTCTGTCACCCTGTGCCGAACAGAGAGCGCGCTTTTGTCATGACACGCTGGACCATATAGGAAAATCGTCGTACAGTCAAGTCTTATATTCGATACTGACTCATTACCCCCGGATCCGCCGGCCAGTTACACCGCGACCAGTTCGATCAAAGCGCCAAAGCGCTGGAAGTCCACCGTGTTGCATGTCGGCAGTCGACGCTCTCCATGCGCGAGCATCGTCGCAGCGATGTTGGCGTCATGTCCCTGACGCCCAGCAAAAGCGTGCTTGCGGCTCAGTTTGCGGAGCTGGTCCCATACCGCCGGACCATCCTCTAGCACGTCGAATCGATTGGTGAAGGCCGTCGCGTCGGCGATGGCCTCCGCCAGGCTGAGAGGTTTTCCCCCCGGTCTGCTGACGGGTCATGACCGCGAGGTACTCGCGCAGGATCTGCCGGCTGATCGCCAGCCTCTCATTGACCGCGAGCCGAATGAGGGCGGCGTGAGCCCTATCGTGGAATGGCGCGCTCTCGGCCGCCGCGTACACCAGGACGTTGGTATCGACGAAGCTCACCTTCCGTCGTCATCGTACATGTCCTCACGACGCAGACTAAGGCCCTCGGGCCATGGGCCCATATCATGTGCCGACAGATCGCTCGAAATGAGCGGCCGGCCGATCTTGGACGACCGATCCGTCACGGTGATCGTAACCTCGTGCTCACCAACCGGCATCGCATCGGGCACGGTCCGGGAAATGCGGTAATCCGGGCTGACCACGACGCGGCCGCGAATTTGGTTCATGGGATGGTACCCCAGGGCAGCGACCGTTCCGCATTCTGCGATTCCGTGCGGGACAGGAGAAGGCGCCGTCGCGTTACCCGCTGCCTCATCGACAACACGGCTTCTCGGGTCAAGCCGGGGAGCAAGCAACAGCCGCACCCTACCCGATGGCGCGAACTGCTTCGCGCCAAGGCCCGGACCCCTTCTGTCTCCTTCCCTCTCGACCCCCCCGTTCCCCGCGCCCGCCGCTTCCTGTAATCCACCCCCCGGAAGGAGAGCCCGCCAATTCCCGAGCAGGAAGATCGCGACTGGCAGCGGCTGGACAAATGGCTGTGGTGCGCCCGCTTCATGCGCGCCCGCACCGACTGTGCCGCCCTCGCCGCCCAGGGCCGGCTCCGCATCAACCGACAGCCGACCGACAAGCCGCACGCCCGCCTGCGCATCGGCGACGTGCTGACCGTGCCGCTGCGAGGCGAGGTCCGCGTGGTCCGCGTCCTGGCCCTCGCCGCCCGCCGCGGCCCCGCTTCCGAGGCCCGCCTGCTCTACGAGGATGTGGTGGAACCGGCGCCGCCATCTTGCGCGGGGCCGGAAACGACGGCATATCGCGAGTTCTGAAAGCGCCTGTCGCGGGGACTGCCCTATGACCTACGTGGTCACCGAAAGCTGCATACGCTGCAAGTACATGGACTGCGTGGAGGTCTGTCCCGTCGACTGTTTTTATGTCGGGGCGAACATGCTGGTCATCCATCCGGACGAGTGCATCGACTGCGGGGTGTGCGAGCCGGAATGCCCGGTCGAAGCCATCGTGCCAGACAGCGACGACAAGGCCGCCGCCTGGGTGGAACAGAACCGGACCTACGCGATCGCCTGGCCCAACATCACCCGCAAGGGCGAGGCGCCGGCAGACGCCGATGAGTGGAAGGATAAGCCCGACAAGGCACAATTTTTCTCGCCTGAGCCGGGGAAGCCCTGACCACATGGCGTCTACCCCCTGACGTAACAGCCGTGTGATGCTATATTGGCGGCATCGGCAATGCAGGGTGCGCCGCTTGGGCGCGGCTCGCGTTGCTATCCCATAGGGGCGGAATCCGCTGGGGCAGGGCACCGGGCCGCATGAGCATGTGGCTGGCGGCGCCATCCTCGGGCCGCCGGCAGATGAAGGATACGAGGTGTCAGGCATGAAGGCATCCGGGACTGCGGTGAAGGGGCGCGCGGATGGCGCCCGCCGGAAGACGCCGCCGGTGAAGCCGGCTGCGAAACCGGCCGCACGCGCCCAGGCGAAATCCGTCCCGGCGGCGGTGAAGAAGGACACGAGGCCGGTCGCGGCACGTGCCGCCGCGACCGCGGTCGCGACCAAGAGTGCGCCGGTGCCGAAGAAGCCGACGCCGGCCGCGACGGCGCAGCAAGCACCCTCGGCGACCGCTGACGAAATCCCAGGCGCCGCGGCACCGGCTCAGCCGGCCGTCAAGGCGGCGAAACAGCCGGCGGCAGCCAAGGTCGCGGCAACCGCGGAAGCGGCAAAGCAGCCGGACGCCGCCAAGCCGGCGCCTGCCCAGGCGGCGCCGAAACCCGCGACGCCCGCCAAGCCGGTCACCGCCCGGGCTGCCTCCGCCCAGGTCTCAGCCCAGATTGTCTCCGCCCCGTCCGCGGCGAGGCAGGGAGCGGAAGCCAAGGCGGCAGACGCCAAGGTTGCGCTCGGCAAGGCGCAGGCCGCAGCGGTCACGTCGCCGGTCGAGATTGCTCCGGAGGCAACCGCGTCAGCGGCGCCTGAGTCCAGCCCGGCAACCGACGCTACCAGCTCTGCAGCGCCGGCGCCGGACGAGATGGCATCCGCCCCGGCAGCGGCCGCGTCGGCCGAGGCTCCCGCACAATCCGCGCCCCGCCCGCAAGTTGACCCGCGGCGGCCCGGCACGCCCGGCATGCATAGCGGCCCGATCACGGCGCCTCGGATCCCCGCCAAGGCCGAGGTGTTCCACGAGGGCGACCACGTCGTTTACCCGACCCACGGCGTCGGCAAGGTGGAGCGCATCGCCACGGAGGAGATCGCCGGCCACAAGCTGGAACTGATCCACATCACCTTCGAAGAGAACCGCATGACCCTGCGCGTGCCGGTGGCCAAGGCACGCACCGCCGGCCTACGCAAGCTCGCCACGCGCAAGCTGTTCGAGGAAGCGCTGAACGTCCTCAAGGGCCGCGCCCGGATCAAGCGCACCATGTGGTCGCGCCGTGCTCAGGAGTACGAGGCGAAGATCAACTCCGGGGACCCGTTGGCGATCGCCGAGGTGGTGCGCGACCTGCACCGCAATGCCGGCCAGCCGGACCAGAGCTTCTCCGAGCGGCAGATCTACGAGGCGGCGATGGAACGCCTCGCCGCGGAGCTTGCGGCGCTGGACAAGACCGACAAGGCGACCGCGGCGACCAAGCTGACGGACTTTCTGAAGACGGTCTGACAAAAACCTCTCGCGCGCTTTGCGCGGGAGAGGTTTCCTTAGCGAGCGCGCGCCCGTGCGACGTTGCGGTTCTGCGCCTCCAGCGTGCGGGCGAAGACGTGGCCGCCGCTGCCGTCCGCAACGAAATACAGGTCGTCGCTCGCCGCTGGGTGCAGCACCGCAAGGATGCTGGCCAACCCCGGCGAATCGATCGGCGTCGGCGGCAGCCCGGCGCGGCGATAGGTATTGAACGGGTCGTCCTGTTCCAGGTCTCCGCGCGTCAGCTTGTGGTCAAGCACACCTGCCCCACCGCTCGCGCCATAGGCCACGGTGGGATCGGCATCCAGCCGCATGCCGAGGCGCAGGCGGTTCAAATAGACCGCCGCAACGTGTGGCCGCTCCTCCGGCAATGCCGTCTCCCGCTCGACAATGCTGGCGAGGATCAGCGCATCCTGCTGGCTCGCCAGCGGCAGATCCGGAGCCCGGCCCGCCCAGGCGGCGGACAGCGCCTGGGCCATCGCCGCTTCGCCACGCGCCAGCAGCACGCCGCGTGGCGTGCCGTATTCGTAGCTGTAGGTCTGTGGCAGCACGCTACCCTCGGGCGGAGGCACCACGCTGCCGGTCGCCGCCTCGGCGTGCTGCACCAGCCCGGCGATCTGCACCGCCGTGAGCCCCTCGGGAATGGTCAGGCGGTGCTCCACCGGCTTGGCCGAGCGCAGCACCGCCAGCACCTCACGCAGCGAGGCGTTCGCCGGAAAAGCCAGCTCCGCGGCGTGCAGCCTGCCGTCGTGGCGCGTCATCCACGCGGCGAGCCGGAACAGCCACGCGTTGCCGATCACGTCCGCGGCGCGCAGTGCCTTGCCAACCTCGGCGGTGTCGCCATGCGGCACGACCACCGCCAGCGTGTGGTTCAGCGGGCCAGGCCGATCCAGTCGATGCCGCAGCCCGGCATACCCCGCCAGGATGCCACCGCCCGCCATCACTGCCAGCGCCGCCAATCCCGCGAGACCCAGGGCGATACGGCGGCGGCGCGACCGGCGGGGTGGATCTGGCGGCGAGGGCAAGTCCGGCGGCACCGGGCGTTCGGGCATGCCAAGCCGAGACGGCGTCTCCGGCGGCGGGGGCAAGTCCGGCGGCGCAGCCAGTCCCGGCGGCGTGGGCGAGTCCGGCGGTGCGGCCAGTTCCGGCATGTCCGGCGGCGAGGGCGTCCCAGACGATGCGGGCGAGTCCGGCGGCGCGGCCAGTTCCGGCATGTCCGGAGGCGAGGGCGTCTCAGACCGTGCGGGCGTGTCAGGCAGCGCGGAAGATGACCGAGGCGTTGGTGCCGCCGAAGCCGAAGCTGTTGGACAGCGCCAAACTGATCTTCCTCTCCTGCGCCGTCTTCGCCACCCTATCGATCACGCTCTCCCTGCTCGGTTCGTCCAGGTTCAGGGTCGGCGGCGCCACGCTGTCGCGAATTGCCAGGATGGAGAAGATGGCCTCCACCGCGCCGGCCGCACCCAACAGGTGACCGGTCGCCGACTTGGTGGACGACATCGCCAACCCCTTGGCGGCATCGCCGAACATCCGCTCCACCGCCTCCAACTCCAGGTCGTCGCCGAGTGGCGTGGACGTGCCGTGTGCGTTGACGTACTGGATCTCGGACGGCGCGATGCCGCCGTTGCGCATCGCCGCCTTCATCGAACGGAACGCGCCGTCATGGCCCTCGGCCGGCGCGGTGATGTGGAAGGCGTCGCCCGACATGCCGTAGCCGGCCACCTCGGCGTAGATCTTCGCGCCGCGCCGCCGGGCGTGTTCCAATTCTTCCAGGACCAGCACGCCGGCGCCCTCGCCCATCACGAAGCCGTCGCGATCCTTGTCCCACGGCCGCGATGCCTCGGGCGGGCGGTCGTTGAACCCGGTGGACAGCGCGCGCGAGGCACAGAACCCGGCGATGCCCAGTTCGCACACTGCCGCCTCGGCACCGCCGGCGACCATCACGTCGGCGTCGCCCCACATGATCAGCCGCGCCGCGTCGCCGATCGCGTGCACGCCGGTGGCGCAGGCGGTTACCGCCGAGTGGTTGGGTCCCTTGAAGCCATACTTGATCGACAGATGGCCGGAGCTGAGGTTGATCAGCGCCGAGGGGATGAAGAACGGCGACAGCCGCCGCGCCTTGCCCTGGCTGATCAGCACCGAGCCTTCATAGATCGTCTGCAACCCGCCGATGCCGGAGCCGACCATGACGCCGGTGGCGTCGCGGTCTTCCTCCGACTCCGGGGTCCAGCCGGAATCCTCCACCGCCTCGGTGCCGGCGGCCATCGCCAGATGGATGAAGCGATCCATCTTCTTCTGGTCCTTGACCGGCACGAATTCGCCGATGTCCAGGCCGCCCGTCGCGCGGTTGCCCGGCGGCACCTGCCCCGCCACCTTGCAGGGCACATCCTTCGTATCGAAGGCCTGGATGGCAGAGATGCCCGATTCGGAATTGATCAGGCGTCGCCATACATGCTCGACCCCGACCCCCAGGGGACAGGCGATGCCCATGCCTGTCACCACGACACGCCGCATTGGCTGCGTTCCTCCCGCCTGGCGCCGGCTCAGGCGGCCTTCTGCTTCTCGATGTAGTCGATCGCATCCTTCACAGTGCTGATCTTCTCCGCGGCGTCTTCCGGGATTTCCACCCCGAACGCCTCCTCGAAGGCCATCACCAGCTCGACGGTATCCAGGCTGTCGGCGCCGAGGTCATCGATGAACGAGGCTTCCGGTGTAACCTTCGCCTCCTCGACCCCTAGATGCTCCACCACGATCTTTTTTACCTTATCGGCGATCTCGCTCATCGGCTCCGCAACTCCTGGCTGGGGGGGTCCCGCGTTGATTGTTCCGTCCGGACATGACCTGACCGCCGGGCAGGACCCGATCGGTGCTGCCGCACCCGCGCCGGACGACGTTGCGGGCCGCTTAGCATGGTTTCCCTAGCCTAGAAAGGCCGGGGCCTGCACGCCGTCACATCATCGCCATGCCACCATTGACATGCAGTGTTGCGCCAGTGACCCACCCCGCCTCGTCGGAGGCCAGATAGACGACGGCGGCGGCGATGTCTGCCGGCTGGCCCAGGCGGCCCAGCGGAATGGCGTCGGCCAGCTTGCCGCGCTGCGTTTCCGACAGTGCATCGGTCATCGCGGTAACGACGAAACCCGGCGCGATGGCGTTCACCGTGATGCCGCGCGAGCCGACCTCCTGCGCCAGCGCCTTGGTCATGCCGACCAGTCCGGCCTTGGCGGCGGCGTAATTGGCCTGGCCAGCGTTGCCGGTGGCGCCGACGATGCTGGAGATGTTGACGATTCGCCCGGCGCGGCGGCGCAACATGCCGCGCAGCGAGGCGCGGATCAGGCGGAACGGCGCGGTGAGGTCCACGTCCAGCACCGCAGCCCAATCGTCGTCCTGCATCCGCAGGGCGAGCCGGTCCCGGGTGAAGCCGGCATTGTTCACCAGGATCGCCAGCGGGCCGGCGGCGGCTTCCGCAGCCGTTACCAGGGCATCCGGCGCGGCCGGGTCGCGCAGGTCGGCGGGACAGACATAGGCCCGGTCGCCGAGGTCCGCCGCCAGCGCGTCCAGCGCATCCTGCCGCGTGCCGGACAACACCACCGCCGCGCCCTGCGCGTGCAGCGCGCGCGCGACCCCTGCGCCGATGCCACCCGAGGCGCCGGTGACCAGCGCCGCCTTGCCGTCCAGCCGGAACATTTTGCCTCCCTCCGTCATGCCGCGATATCCCCCGGTTCCAACCAATCAATCCACGCGCCGTGCGGCTGTGTCCAGGCGACCGGCACGCCGTCCACCGCCAGCAGGAAGGCACCGGGCGGTCCTCGGCGGCGCAGGCGGGCCGCGATGGCCGGAAACACGCCGGGCGCTTCGTTGCTGATCCACACTGCGTTCAGGCCGCGCACCGTGTCGGCGAATCGGTCGCGCGCCGCGGGATCGGCGATATAGGCCAACACGGCGGTGTGGAACACCACGAGTGTCGCATCGCCCGGCGCCTGGCGCGCAATGGTTGGCAGGCCGGTCAGCAGGTCGCCGCGGTGCACCGGCGGCGGGTCGGCCCGGGCGATCCGGATGGCGGCGCGCAAGTGCCGCAGCCGGCCGGTATGCTCCGGCCAGACCAGGGTCTCCAGCCAGGCGCATTGCTCCGGGTCGTGCAGGTCGAGCGGCGACAGGTCGAGGCCGGCGCGCCAGGCCACGCGTGGCAGCGCGGCGGGCAGCGGCGTGGCGGCATTGGCGCGGGCCTGGAAGACCGGGGCCTCGGACGAGGGCGAGGGCGGCGCGATGTGGTGGTCGCCGTAGGTGTAGCCGTAGCGGTCGGGGACCAGGCACAGGCCGGCGGACGCGCCGACCTCGAGCAAGGCAAGCGGCGGCTTCAGGCGTGCCAGGACGGGGAGCAGGGTGGCGCAGCGTGCCGGCTCGTTGGTCTGGGTGCGGCGGGCGAGCATGACGGCGCGGATCGCGTCGGCCTGCGCTTCGAGCGCGCGGCGAGCCTGCGGCCAGTCGCTCGGGGTGCCCGCGACGTGGCGGAGCGCGGCGAGCAGGAGGTTCGGCTGCTGCTTGTCGTGGGGCAGGGCGGCGAGGAAGGCCAGCGCGAACGAATCGGCCGCGGCTCCGCGCGCCAGTGCCGCGTAGAGCGGCGAACTGCCGTCCGCCTCGCGTTCGGCAAAGCGCTGGAAGCGGGTCGCGATCGGGCCGGTCATTGTGAGCCTCTGACGGTGCATCGGGACTTGTTGCGCATTTTCACTACCGTCGCGATCGGGATGCGTGATGCGAGTAAGGGGACGCAGGTGGCGCCCACCTGCCCAGGTGCACGGATCTCTCGCCCTTATGGTCGAGCGGGAAACTACCATTGGTTGGATTTGGGCGCTGCTGGAGATGCTGGCGCGCATCATGGCGGATGCCTAGGCGACGTCGCGCGCGGTGCGCTGGGACGACGTGGCTTATAGCGAAGATGTGGTGGAGCGGGGACGGACGATCCGCCGCAGCCTGATCGGGCTGGAGCAGGCGTAGGGTTCGGGGAAAATAGATATTCGCGTGTGCCCGTGCTGGGCCGGCAGCCAGTAGGATACATGGCAATGTCTTGCCTGCCGGCAACAAAGGAAGCTTTTAGCAGGGAGGCAGAACGACAACCACGGAGGGTCACGGAGAGTGCGTGCCGCCCGATCAGTGGGGGAGGTTCGCGCTCTCCGTGGTCCTCCGTGGCTCTCGTTCTGCCTCCGTGTTAAAAGCTTTATTGAATTGCGTGCTGGCACAGGCACCACCTGGTTGCCCCGTATTTGTGCGTAGGCGCGAATCGGAACGGCGGGGCCGGCCGTCGTCCGGCCCCGTGCGTCAATCTTGGTGCATCCGTGCGAAAGGGTCAGGGCGGGCCGGTGGCCACCGCCGGGGCCTGGGCGTATCGTTCTGGTAACGGATCGAACGGTTCGGCTGTCGCCTCGCCGATGAAGAAACCGAGCACGCGGCGGAACGCGTCGCGGCCCATCTCCTGCCAGTCCCAGTTGCTGCCTATCTTCTTGTCCTGCTCTTC
>DATHNI010000235.1:0-6850 GCA_035486135.1 Acetobacteraceae bacterium | reverse complement strand
GCGAGACCCCGAATGTCGAGAGCCACACCGGCTTCGATCGCGGCGCGATGGATGTCGCGCGGGTGGCGGGCGACACCGGCTTCGCGCCGCGCTTCGATTTTGCGCAGGCGGCAGCGGATTGGCTGGCGTGGGCGGCGGGGTGAAGGCGCGCGACCGGTAACGGCTCCCAACCGTATGGCAGTCACAACCGCCAGGTCATCGTGGTGGGCAAGAGAGCAAGGAGATTCACCACGAAGGCACGAAGGCACGAAGGCACGAAGAAAGAATGGACTTCGTGCCTTCGTAGTGAACCTACTTTTTCTTGCTTGCTTGCTGCGGCCGCTCGGTTGGCCGCCTCAGTGATACGCCACGAAGCACTTCTCCGACATGAACACGTGCGTCTCGACGTAGTCGAAGATCTCCGGCTGCTTGCCCAACGTCTCCATCGCCCCCATCAGCGCCATCCAGTTCAGCATCTCGTGCTGTCCCGCCTGCTCCATCTGCGCGCGCGAACGGCCACGCCAGAACGCGTAATCGCGCCGCCCCAGAGCATCGAACATCGCGCGATCGGCCGCGTGATCCGGCCACAGATAGCCGTTGGTCGGCGACAGGAAACAATGCGACCAGCTCGACGACGCTACCACCGCCACCCGGTATGGCGATTCAGCGAGGATCTCCGCCACCGCCTTCCCGGCCTCCATGCAGCGCCAGGGCTGCGGCGCCGGCGGATCCTCCGGCATCGTGTCCGGCCGAGGCGGCTGGAACAGCGCGGCCATGCCGCCCTTCGCGTGGATCAGGTTGCTGCCGTAGCAGTTGATCGCGAACGGAACGATCGGCCAGGGGAAGCCGCGCCGGTCCCAGTCGAGATACAGCAGCGTATTGGTGAACGCGTGCGCCAGGCCGTCGATGTGCAGCGGCTTGTAGGCATACGCCATGTCAATGCCGCGATCGATCAGCGCGCGCGCCAGGAAGTTCGCCGCCGCGCGCTCGCCGTGCAGCTTCATCTGCCAGTCGCCGCTCTCGCCCCAGCGGTTCGGCTTGCCGCCGTTGCCGTTGGACCAAGGTTGGATCGCGAAGTCCTGCTCGAGCCCCATGACGCAGAACGCCGGGATGATGTCCTCGCGGAAGTTCTCGTACTGATCGTCGCCCCAGATCAGCACAAAGTCGGGGTTGAACGCGTCGAGCGCCCGCCGCACCGCGCGGAACCCGTCGGCCAGCCGCGCACCGTAGCGCCTTGCCGAGGCCACGCCTGCGTCGTTGCCAAGCTCGGTCAGCAGCGCGTCCGGCCAGTTGGCACGATCCTTCTGCTTCGCCGGCACGTTGGGCGCGGTGAGCAAGTGATGGAAACCGCCAGGCATGCGCTCGTCAGGCAGTAGCAGGCCCGGGTAGTGGGTGCAGCCGAGGCCAAGGATCTCGCCCATCGATCGCTTCCTCCATGTTCGGGGTATTTGTCGTTGCGGCGAGGCTAAGCGCGCGCACGGTCCGACGCAACGGTATTGCTGACTCGACGGATTGCACCCTGCTGGTATCGTTGTGCCAACATGAACTCGTCCGCCAACCTAATCGCGATCCTCTTGTTCCTCGCGGCGGTCGTCGCGACGATCAATCATCGCTTCATCGGGCTGCCGCGGGCGATCTCGCTTTTGCTCGGCTCGCTAGGCATTTCCGCGATCATCGCGGCGATCGATCCCTTCGTAGCCCCGGATCTGTCAGGTTGGGTGCGCGGCATGCTGAGCGACGCCGCGCTGCCACAGGTCCTGTTGAATATCGTGCTCGGCCTGCTGCTGTTCGCGGCCAGCCTGCATGTCGATCTGACGGAACTGCGCCGGCAGAAATGGACCGTGCTGATGCTGGCAACCGCCGGCGTGATCATTTCCACGGTTGTGTTCGGCGGCGGGATCTGGGTGCTGTTCAGCGCCACCGGATCGCCCGTCCCGCTCGGCTGGTGCATGGTGCTTGGCGCCGTGCTGGCGCCAACCGACGCCGTCGTGGTCGATGCCCTCCTGCGTCGCGCGCCCCTTCCGACGGCTCTGAAGACCGCCATCTCTGGTGAGAGCCTGTTCAACGACGGCGCCGGCGTCGTGCTGTTTCAGATCATGCTCCGCTTCGCGCAGGGCGAGCACGGATTGTTCGGCCACGGCAAGGTTGCCGCCGCCTTGGCCATCGAGGGCATCGGTGGCGGCGCGTTCGGCTGTGTGACCGGTTTTCTCGCCGCCGCTGTCATGCGATGGGTGGACGAGCCGGGCTTGCGGCTGATGATCTCGATGGCGCTGGTCACCACGACCTATCGTTTGGCCGACCTGATCGGCATATCTGGCCCGACCGCCGTGGTGGCCTGCGGGCTGGTGTTGCGCATGCGCTATCCGCGCGACGCCGAGGGCGGCCAGGTGATCGAGGAGATTACCGCATTCTGGCACGTCATCGACGAGTTGTTGAATGCGATGCTGTTCGTGCTGATCGGATTCGAGTTGTTCGTGATCAATTTCTCCCGGGTTTACCTGCTGCCTGTCATCAGCGCCCTGCCCCTGTCCCTGTTGTCGCGCATGGCCGGTGTTGTCCTGCCGGTGCTCGCGCTGCGCGGCGACGGGCGGACGCAGCGGCGCGGCATGGCGGTGCTGACGTGGGCAGGATTGCGCGGTGGCGTGTCGATCGCACTCGCGCTGACGCTGCCCGCAACACCGTATCGCGGCCGGCTGCTTATTGTGTGCTACGCGGTCGTGGTATTTTCGATGCTGTTACAGGGTCTGACCATGCCACAGGTGATCCGGCGGCTGTATGGCCGCCGGGGCGACAGCGCTTGAAACTTCGGTTCGCATCTTTCGCAACGACTCGCCTTTCGCCTATCGCCGCCAGCCACCCCCGCCACGGCCGCCGCCCCAACTACCACCGCCCCAGCCGCCACCGCGGGCACCCTCCCAACCGCCACCGCCGCGGCTTCCAGACCAGCCTCCATTACTTGCCTGGCGGCCCAGCCGATCCTGCTCCAGTTGCTGATAATTACCGCGGTCCATGCTGTTGCCGCGGGTGGCGGATTGCGTCGCCTGCGTCGCACCCAGCCGGTTGTTGTTCGACGGCGTATTTGTGGGGTTGCGCGACGGCGGTTGCACCGGGTTCCAATTGCCGTTGTTGTATTTTGACCAGCCGCTGTCAGTGTGCTGATAGACGTTCCCATCGTGGCCGGCATACACGTCGCCATTCTGCGTGTTCACGACATGTCCGCTGTTGCCCGTTATGTTGTTGTGGTAGCCGGCGCCTTCTGCTCCGGTCGAGGAACTGAACGCGCCCGCCCGGCCATTGGCACTGCTGCCACTCCTTGTGTTGACCGTCTGGTTCGGCCCCGAAAACGTGCTCGAACCCGAGCGCCCATTCGGATTCCAGTTCTGGCTGGTCGAGCCCGACACGCCGGTGCGAGCATTGTAATAGCTCGCGTTGGCGCTGCCGCTGCCGTTGCTCCACGAGGCGCTGCCGTGCGCATAGCTGCCGGTGCTTGGGTTATAGGCGGACCACGCACCGGCGCCGCCGTTCGGTCCGTAGATCGCGCCGCCATGCGCCCAGGCGCCGGTGTTGGGATTATAGTACGTGCCGTGCGTCACCCCGCCGCCATACGGCCCGTATATCGTGCCGCCGTGCGCCCAGGCGCCGGTGTTGCTGTTGTACCAGACCGAGCCGGCATAGGTGTACGGGAACGGGTAGAAAATCGGCACCGGCCCCGGGATCACCACCGGCGGATAATAGTAGCCGGTGCCATAGACCAGCACGCCCGCACTGACGTAACCCAGCGCGTAGCCGGCGGTATAGCCGTAGGTGACGGAATCCGCCGCCACCGCATAGATCTGCACGTAGGTCAGATTATAGTACGGGCTGGTAGGGGGAATGCTGCGGATCGCCGGTGGGATGTTGTCGGCCAGCACCCAGGGTCCGGTCGGAGTCGGGCTGACGAACCACACGCCGGTGTCGCAGGCATAGTACGCGTCGCCGACTTGCAGCACCTGCACATTGGTGTTGACGGCAGCAAGGATGGTCGTGCCCGGGATTGGCTCGAAATGCGGCGGTCCGGAATACACCACCGTAAGCTTCGCGGCGCTTCGCTGAATCGTGGCCGTGGTCGGTATCTGTGCCTGCAGCACCGCTTCCTGCGCCTGCACCGTGCCAGGCACCGACGCGAGGACCGCGGCGTCGGGGCTGTCCGGCGGGATGAGCGCGAAATCCGGCGGCAACTTGTCGGTGGCGTACGCCCACGGCCCCACAAGCCCGTGCGCCGAGAACCAGCGACCGGACAACTGCAAGTAGAAGCTGCCCTGCGATGGGTCGAAGAACAACATGCTCGGCGTGTTGACCACGCGCTGCAGTCCGGTGCCCGCGATCGGCTTGAAGCTTGGCGCGCCGTCGGTGACGACGATCTCGGCCGGCTTGGTACTGACAAAGATCTGCGGAGCCTTGTAGCCCGGGATGATTGGCCGTGCCGGAATGGCATTGCGTACGTCAGCGAAATTCGCGTCCGTCGGCAGGTCGTTGAACGCCGCCGGTAGTTGCGCGGTCCGCGTGTAAGGACCGCTCGCCTGCGGTGCCGAGAACCAGACGCCGTTGTTCAGCAAGTACCAGGTGCCCTGGTCGACGAACACGTCCCAGTTGGTGTTCACCGCAACACGCAACCCGGTCTGGCCGACCGGCGCCAACACCGGCTCGCCGTCGAACACGATCAGGCTGGCAGGGCCGGACGCGTTGAAAATCACCGGCGGATCGTTGTTCACCGCGACCGCCGCGACCGGCTCCTGCTTCAGGCTGAGCAAGATCGCGGTCAGCGGGACCTCGTGGGTCTCCATCTGCGGCAGGGCGGCACGGATCTTCTCGTCCAGGGCCTGCGCGTGCTGCGTGTCGAGGGACGGGAAATGCGTCTCCAGCAGCTTCGGGTCCGACAGATGGACGATCCCCGTCGCGTCGTCGGTGCGCGTGGCAACCGTCAGTTCGATGGTGCCAAGAAAGGCCTTGTCCTGCCCCGGCGGCGTTACGGCAACCGCGGCGCGCGCGGTGAGTGTCTGCCGCCCGGGCCAGTCGATCGCCTGGGGCTGGTAAACCGTCACACTGGCGCCGCTGCGGGATATCGTGTGCGGCCACGCCGAGGCCGCGGCGGCCTGCGCAACGAGCGATGCCCCCGGCGGCGTCAGTTGCGGCTGGGCGCCCGCCGCGGCTGCGGCTGAGGTCGGTGCCGCGGCCGCGGCTGGGGTCGGTGCCGCGGCTGCGGCCGGAGGCGCCGCCTGCGCGTGGACCGGTTTCTCGCTGAGCGGCGCCAGCGCGTTGCGACACCCGGCCGACACCGAGCCGGCGTGCTGTTGCAGGCATTGCAACGCCGCCCGCCCACCGGTCGGGACGCCGGCACAGTTGGCCATGTAGTCGCCACGGCACGCGCTACGTATCTCGCTGATCTGCGCCTGGGTTGGTTGTTGCGCCAGCGACGGGGTCGCGAGCGCCAGGAGGCCGGACAGCGCCAGCGCCAGCGCAATGTAATACGGACGGTTCCCTGTACTTTTCATGAGCCATCATCTCCGGCAGACATTTCGTCGCGGCCGTGTCGGCCCTGGTTGTTCCAGAGGTTACTTATCGTTCATGCCGGGTCACGCCCTTTTTGTCCACGCGCGGGCGGGAGCAGGCACAGTTAACGGCGCTCGGTTTGCCGAAGCAACGCACCCAATAGTAGGCAGCGCCTTGCGTCGCCACTTGTCCCGCGGTCACGCCGTCTCCGAGCATGATTGGGTGTTTCTTGCTAGGAGCGCAGCAACGGCGCAACCTTCAGCCTGACGAACCGCCCTCAGCTCGTCAGGCAGGAGATTGTTTCGTCGCTCTGCTCCTCGCAATGACGGTGACGGGCCCATCAATCGGCGACGAAGGAGGCGGCGACATGGATTATCCCTACGATCTCGGCTCCTACTCCCGCACGGTGACCACCACCTCGGCGGACGCGCAGCGCTGGTTCGACCGTGGCCTCAACTGGTGCTTCGGCTACCACCACGAGGAGGCTGTTGCCTGCTTCGAAAAGGCGCTGGAGGCCGACCCGAACTGCGCCATGGCACAATGGGGCGTCGGCTTCGCGGCCGGGCCGAACTACAATTTCCCGTGGGAATTGATGGACCCCACCGGCAAGGCGGCGTCGCTCGCCCGATCGTATGATGCCGCCCATGCCGCCCTTGCGTTGGCCGGCGGCGTCACCGCACCCGAACGCGCGCTGATCGAGGCGCTGCCCGCCCGCTACAAGCAGCGTGACCCGATCGACGACCAACGCCCCTGGAACGACGCCTTCGCCGACGCCATGCGCCTCGCGCACCAGGCGCATCCCGACGACCTCGATCTACGCTGCATCTTCGGAGAAGCGATCCTCAACCGCACGCCCTGGCGCATGTGGGATCCGCGCACCGGCGAGCCCGCGCCCAGCGCCGGCACGCTGGAGGCGCGCGAGTTGCTCGAGTCCGCCTTCCGCGACCTGCCCGGAGCAATGAGCCATCCTGGCCTGTTGCACCTGCACGTCCACCTGATGGAAATGTCGCCGCATCCGGAGGTGGCATTGGTCACCGGCGACCGGCTGCGCGAGGTGAGCCCCGACATGGGCCACCTGGTGCACATGCCCACCCACATCGACATCCAGTGCGGCCATTATCGCGATGCGCTGCACTGGAACCAGAAGGCGATCATCTCGGACCGCAAGTTCTACGATCGCGCCGGGCCAATGAATTTCTATTCGGGCTACCGGATCCACAATTATCACTTCGCCGCTTACGGTGCGATGTTCCTCGGCCAGTACGCGCCCGCCATCGCCGCCGCCGACGAACTGATCGAGACCATGCCGGAGGCGATGCTGCGCATTCCCTCGCCGCCGATG
>DATHNI010000234.1:0-8445 GCA_035486135.1 Acetobacteraceae bacterium | reverse complement strand
GATGCCGTCCAGCGGCGCCACGTTGGAATGGTCCACCCCGGCATTGGCCATCACGAAGCCCAGCCGGTGCTGCATGATCAGCAGGTTTGGCCGCGACCGCACCACGCGGGTGGATTCCGACAGGATCACCTCGACGAGGCGCGGGTCCTTGCCGACCTCGGCGGCCAGCGCGACGGCGCGGGCGGAGGGGGTGACGGTGGCGAGGTCGACGCTGCGGCCCTCTGCCTTAGAGACGATCTTCTGCGCGATGACGAGCACGTCACGGTCAC
Source organism: Acetobacteraceae bacterium (assembly GCA_035486135.1). Classification (GTDB taxonomy): domain Bacteria; phylum Pseudomonadota; class Alphaproteobacteria; order Acetobacterales; family Acetobacteraceae; genus JASHVB01. The sequence goes on along the minus strand of DATHNI010000234.1, from coordinate 8,176 downwards.
GCAATTCGCCGGCCCGATCCGCGATCAGGGCGGCGAGGTCGTCGCCCGGCTGGACCATGGGCAGGCCGGGGATGGCGAAAAGTTCGAGGCGCTGGGGCATGGGTCGGCACTTTAGCCCGCCTCTGCGCCGCGCGGGAGATGCCGGGGTGAGCCTACGACACTCCCTCTCCCGTTGTGGGAGCGGGTTGGGGGGAGGGGTGCGTGCGCCTGAGTTCCGGATACACGCCCCTCCCCCAACCCCCTCCCCCAACCCCCTCCCACAAAGGGAGGGGAGAATTCTGCTCTCCGCGCGCCCGTCGCGCCGTCCGCCATGCGGCTGGCACATCGCTTGCTTGCCGCTCCCTCGCATACAGCCATAGTCTCGGCCTCATGGAACACATCGCGGTCCTTACCAGTGGTGGCGACGCGCCCGGCATGAACGCGGCCATCCGCGCCGTCACGCGCAGTGCGCTCGATCAGGGCATGACGGTGCACGGCGTGCTGCAAGGGTGGCAGGGGCTGGTGGACGGGCAGTTCCGCCCACTCAGCGCGCGCGACGTCGGCGGCATCATCCAGGTCGGCGGCACCTTCCTGGGCAGCGCGCGATCCGCGGAGTTCCGCGAGGCGAGCGGGCGGTCCAAGGCGCTGCGCAACCTCGCTCAGCGGGGCATCGAGGGCGTGGTGGTGATCGGCGGCAACGGCTCCCAGACCGGGTCGTACATGCTCAGCCAGCTTGGGGTGCACGTGGTCGGCATCGCCTCGACCATCGACAACGATTTGTGCGGGACGGATTTTTCGATCGGGTGCGACACTGCCATCAACGTGACGCTGGAGGCGATCGACCATCTGCGCACCACCGGTTCGTCGCACAACCGGGCGTTCCTGGTGGAAACGATGGGGCGCGACTGCGGCTACCTGGCGATGATGGCGGGGCTGGCGGGCGGGGCCGAGGTCATCTCGACGCCTGACTTCGAGGTGCCGGCAAGCGTGATCTCGGAGCGGCTACGCGCGGCCTACGAACGCGGCAAGACCCACGCGATCGTGGTGATCGCCGAGGGCGTCAAGGAAAACACCAGCAAGATCCTGGCTTATTTCGAGGCGGACAAGCAGAGGTCGGGGTTCGAGCTGCGCGCCACGACGCTGGGGCACGTGGTGCGCGGCGCGCCTCCCAGCGCGTTCGACCGTATCCTGGCGACCAGGTTGGGCGTCGGTGCAGTGAAGTCGCTGGGCGACGGCGAGACGGGCGTGTTGATCGGTTGGCAGAACAACATTGTGACGCGAACGCCGCTTGCGGACATTGTCGGGCGCACCAAGCCGGTGGGCACCGAATTGCTGGAGCTGGCGCGGATTTTGGCGAAGTAGCCGATGTCAGCTTCCGATCTGCCGCAGCCGTCAGGCGGCGATCGCCTCGTCCGTTGTGACGGATGCCAGGCTGGGTTAGCGGTGGCGTTCCACTTGTGAGACAGGACCATGCGCGGGTTCCATGTTGTGATGTGCTTCGTTATGAGGGCGGGATGAGGGCAGCCGCATTTGACGCCGAAGGATTCGCATGCTTTGGCGCAAGCTTGTCGGGCCGGGCCGGTGCCGTTCGCCAGGCAGGAAATGTCTCACAAAATTCAGGGAACGATCGGGCCGGCACGCTGTTTCTCAGCGCAACGCCAAGCGGGGCCATTGCTGCCGAACCAAAGAAATTGTCTCACAAAGCTGAAGGAAGGACTGGCAAGCGTCACAAAGCTTTCGTGCCGTCGCCGGGTCCTGACATACGCCGCGGCAACAGAAGTTCTTCTTTGTGAATCCCGATCACCCTCACCCTCGGCGCTGCGCGCCATCGACCCCCGGGTCAGGTGCCGGAGGGCAGGCTCTCTCCCGCTCTCGCGGGAGAGGTTAGAAGAACTAGGCGAACGTCCGCCGTAGCCGCGGCAGCACTTGCTCGCCATACAGCTTCAGGAACCGCGCCTGGTCCGGACCGGGTGCATGGAACACCAGGTGGCGGAAGCCCAGCTCAACATACGGGCGGATCCTCTCCACATGCTCGTCCGGATCGGTGGAGACGATCCAGCGCGTTTCCGCCCGCTCCACCGGCAACGCGGCGGACAGCTTCTCCATGTCGCGCGGGTCGTGCACCGACACCTTCTCCTCGGGCGTCAGCGCCAGCGCGGCCCAGTGGCGCGTGTCCTGCCGGGCGCGCTCCCGGTCCGTGTCGAACGAGACCTTCATCTCGATCATCCGGTCATAGTCCGGCTTGGGCGCGCTCGCCGCCTTGATGCCCTCGGCGACGTTCGGCAGCAGAGTCTCGGTATACAAATCCCACTTCTTGCCGCTGGTGCAGATGAAGCCGTCGCCGCCGCGGCCGGCATACTTCGCGACCGCCGGGCCCGCCGCCGCGACATAGATCGGCACCGGCTTGCCCGGCTTGTCGTAGATCGTGGCGTCTTGGGTGCGGTAATACTCGCCCTCGAACGTGACATGCTCCTCGCGCCACAGCCGCCGGATCAGCGTGATCGCCTCGCGCAGCCGGGCGAACCGCTCCTTCGTTTCGGGCCATTTCATGCCGATCGCCGGCACCTCGTTCAGCGACTCGCCCGTGCCGACGCCCAGGATCACGCGGCCGGGGAACATCGCGCCCAGCGTGCCGAACACCTGCGCCACCACCGACGGATGATACCGGAAGGTCGGCGTCAGCACGCTGGTGCCGATCACCACCCGCTTCGTGCTCGCGCCCAGCGCCCCGAGCCAGGCCAGCGCCGACGGCGCGTGCCCGTCGGTATGCTTCCACGGCTGGAAGTGGTCGCTCACGAATACCGAATCGAATCCCGCTTGCTCTGCCAGCGTGGAAAAATCCAGCAACGCGGTCGGGCCGAATTGTTCCGCCGACGCCTTGTATCCGAGTTTGAGCATGAGTGACCTCCGCTGCTGACTGGACAGCGACGCTACTGCGAGCGGCAGGGGGCGGCAATCCGGGCCGGGGCACGGCGAAACGCCGTCTCGTGCATGGTTGACGCTGGGTGCCGGTCAGCAGGGCGGGGATGCGGCGGCGGTGCCGGTGACAAAGCCCAGGATGCAGCCCGCGAACTTGTAGGCGAACGCCGACGAGTTGCCAGCGCCATGACCGCTGAAGCCGGCCGGCCGGTCGATCACCAGCAGGGCGCCGACATGCGGCCGCAGCACGGTGCGGAGGAGTGTCGCGCGTTCGTCGGGATCGCCGGAGAAGAAGTCGTCGACGAACTGCACCACCACGACACGGGCGCCGGGCGCGTTGGCGTGCTGCGTCAGGGCCGGGAAACCGCTGGCCTGGGTAGCGCCCATGTACTTGTTCGAATTTCCGGGCGAGACCGCCACCACGGCATCGACCAGCCCCGGCGTATCGAGCGTCGTGAGAGCAGCCCAGGCGCCCCAGGACTGGCCGCCGGCGATGACGGTCCGCCAGCCCTGGCGCCGGAGTTCGACCGCGCCCTCGTGCAGCCAGCGGGCCGCGTAGGTGTCGTAGTCGTAGGCCGGCGCCCGGTCGAACCGCACCACGTCGTAGCCGGCATTGTTGAACGCCCGGACGTACGGGGGAGGCTGCTGGCCGCGGTTGTCGGTCCACTGATCCGCCTTGCCGTGTCCCCAGATGTAGATGCCGCGGGCCGCCGCCGGCCCGTGCCAGATGTAGCGGGGGTCCGGGACGAATGCGTGCATGGAGTCCTGGATCAGGGGACCCGGCACCGGGGCGCGGGCCTGCTGGGTCCCGGCCACCTGGAGGTCCTCGATGTAGATCGCGCAGCCTTGGCCGCCCTTGTCGGTGCAGGATTTCAGGGCCTTCGCGCGGGCATCCTCGATCGTGCCGGCACCGCCGAACCAACCCCACCAGCCATTCGGCGAGATCGCCAGCGCGCGCGGCAGGTTGGTGATCAGGAACCGGGCGTAGCTGCTCTGGCCGTCATCGCGGAGGTGCGGCAGCGAGGCCGCGTCGGGCAGCGATTGGGCGACCGCCGGTGAGCCCAGCAGCAGGGCAGCGCAGATCGCCATGGCGCGAGCGTGTCGCATCCCCGGTCCTTACTACGAAACGATCCGGTGAGGGAGGGCGATCGGATGGGGTGGAGGATCGGCGTCGATGGGGGGTTGCCATGCAACGCAGGTGCGGCGGGCGGCTGGCAAATTTATCGCAAAGGCAAATGAGGCGCAGCGCAGCCGTTGGCCGCAACCAAAGATGTGGCGCATAGCCGGCCGTCATCGCGCTTACGCTTGTGGCGCGCTGTGCCTCGCTCCGCCGCAATCGAGCGTCGCGCGCCAAAGCAAGCAAGACTCAACGCAAATGAACGCAAATAAGCCCAGATAAACGCGAATATGCCTGAGTCTGTCACGATCGTTCACGGTGGACATCGCGCGACCGTTCGCGCCAAGCCGCGCCGCCCCCAGTCTCATTCGCGTTCATCTGCGTCCATTTGCGTTCATTTGCGTTGAGTCTTGCTTGCTTTGGCGCCAGCCGCTCTCGCCGCCATGCGAATTCTGGAAATCACCGTAGCACGCGAGAGTTTGCCAGGTCAGCAGTTCGGAGGGCTTTCTGTATCACCTCCTTGGGTCAAGACTTTTTGAGAGGTACGTCCTCGGTATTCAGACCGGTCTGGGCGTGCCTCACATAAGCGGAACACAGATACAGGCATTCCGCTTCAAGATGCCGAATGCTCCCGAACAGATTCGAATCGTACAAGAACTCAATGCAATTCCAGGCTATTGCGAAAGTCTGATCGCAAACCAGCAGCGCAAGCTAGCTCTACTGGACGCGCTCAAGCAATCTCTTCTGCAGAAGGCATTCGCGGGCGAACTGACCACACACCTGGAAACAGCCCTGCAAGAGGCTGCTGAATGAACGAGGCGGTAACCCACCGAACTGATGAAAGAGGCCGGCTGGGGCGTGGTGGAGGCAAGCCGCGTGCGGCGCGAGGTCATCGCCCTCGGCCGGTTGCAGGGCGCGGGCGTGCGAGCTGCCCAGGACATCGCCGACTACGTGCTGACCTACCGCAACCACAAGCTCGCCGTGATCGAGGCCAAGCGGCGGGACCTGCCCGACACCGAGGGCGTCGCCCAGGCGAAGAAATACGCCGGGAAGCTACAGACCCGCTTCGCCTACTCCACCAATGGCGCCGGCATCTACCAGGTCGATATGACGACCGGCGCGGAGCAATACGTCACCCAATATCCCTCGCCACTCGCCCGCATCACGCCTGCTCTTGCCCAACGCCAGATGCGATTGCCCTGTCGGCCGGCCTACCCGTGCCGTGCCAGGCTTCCACCCCGCCCCTCCGTCGCCGCCCCCGCCTCGGCATACGCCCGGAACGGCCCGTGCCATGCTCGCGGCAACAGCGGCAGCGCGTGCGCCGCCGCCAGCAGGGCCATGCGCCGCAGCGTTGGTGCCGCGGCAACCGAGCGCGTCAGCCAGCGCCGCCCCTCCCCTGCCCGCCCCTGGCGCACCAGTTCGCGGCCGACGATCCAGGCGTTCTCCGCCTCCGCCCGCCGGCGGAGTGCCGCCAGGCGGGCGGGTCCGAACCTCGCCTCCAGGCCGGGGTTGCCGAAGATCGCGGCCATGCAGGGGGCAAAGGCGGCCGGGTCGGCGGCGAGGCGCCGATACGCTCCATCGGCGCGCGACCGGACGAACAGCAGCGGCGCCCGGGTCGGGACGAACGCGAACGGACCTTGCAGCGCGAGGCGGACGAAATAGTCCCAGTCCTCGCCGTAAACGACACCGGGGCGGAAGGTGCCGGCGCGGCGCGCGGCAGAGCGGCGGATCAGCACGTGGCCGCCGTTGGCAAACTGGTTCTGCACGACCAGCCGCGCCAGCAGGTCGCGCGGCGCGGTCTGCGCGGCGACCACCCGCGCCGGCAGGTCGCGCGGCGGGGCATGTGTGGCGGGACGGCGGCGCACGGGCGGTTGGCGGGATGGTCCGCCTGCGGCGTCCACTCGCGCGTAGGGGCCGACCGCGGCCACCGCCTCCGGCGCCCCGTCCAGCGTCGCGGACAGGTCCGCCAGCGCCGAGGGTGCCAGCCAGTCGTCGGCGTCGAGGAACAGCAGCGCATCGCCGTCCGCGTCCGCCATGCCGCGGTTGCGGGCGGCGGCGACGCCAGCGTTGCATTGCCAGATCAGCGTCAGGCGCGGATCGCTGAACCCGGTGACCACGCGCGCCGTGGCGTCGGTGGAACCGTCATCGACGACGACCAGGCGCAGGTCGCGGTGCGTCTGTCCCAGCACCGACTGGATGGCGCCGGCGATGAACGGGGCCGCGTTGAAGGCCGGGACGATGACGCCGATGCGCAGGGCTGCTCACCACAGGGGCTTGTGGACACCAGGGACGGGGTCGCCCTGGTGTCTTTGCGCCGGTGTGGTGAGGATTCGGTTAAGGGGCTGCAGTGGGGGCTCGCGGCGCCCCCACCTAACCTCTCCCGCAAGCGGGAGAGGGATCCTACGCGGCCTTGCTGTGGGGGACGCCTTTCTCCGCCAGCAGGGTCTCCAGCTCGCCGGACTGGAACATCTCCATGATGATGTCGCAGCCGCCGACGAACTCGCCGCCGACATAAAGCTGCGGGATGGTCGGCCACTGCGAGAACTCCTTGATCCCCTCGCGCAGTTCCGGCTCCTCCAGGACGTTGGCCGAATTGAACGGCACGCCGAGATGGGTCAGGATCTGCACCACGCGGGCGGAGAACCCGCATTGCGGGAACATCGGGGTGCCCTTCATGTAGAGCATCACCGGGTTCTGCCCCACTTCGCTCTCGATCCGTTCGAACACTTCAGCCATTGGCCTCTCTCCTTGTGGTGCGCCTACGCAGGCGCCGACTGTGGGTGCGCCTGCGGGCGCGGAGTGTGGGTGCGCCTAACCGGGCGCCGACGTCTGCAACGCGAGGGCGTGCAGCTCGCCCCCCATACGGCCGCGCAGGGCGGCATAGACGATCTGGTGCTGCTTGACGCGGGGGATGCCGCGGAACGTCTCCGACACCACGTTCGCCGCGTAGTGGTCGCCGTCGCCGGCGAGGTCCTCGACAGTGACACGAGCGTCGGGCAACGCGGCCTTGATCAGGGCCTCGATTTCGTTCGCCGCCATGGCCATGCCGGACTCTCCCCTTCAGGTGGCGTCCATCCAGAGTGGAAGGAAGCGTTCGTGCGCCGCGCGCAACGCCTCGATGGATATTGTGCCACCATCGGGCAGTGTCAAATCTTTCCCGCCGGAGGTGCCGATACGCATGGCCGGGATGCCCGCCGCCTCGGCAGTGCGGATCAGGGCGGCCGAATCGGGGACGGCGAGCAGGTAGCGCGCCTGGTCCTCGCCGAACCAGAAGGCGTGGCCGGGGACATCCCGAGGGTGGGTGAACAGCCGGGCGCCGACCCCGCCAGCCAGCGCCATTTCGGCGAGCGCCACCAGGACGCCGCCGTCCGACACGTCGTGGCAGGCGCGCACGCCACCGGACTGGATCAGGTTGCGGACGAAGTCGCCGTTGGCGCGTTCGGCCGCCAGGTCCACGGCGGGCGGCGCGCCTTCCTCGCGGCCGGCGATCTCGCGCAGCCACAGCGACTGGCCGAGCCAGCCTTTGGTGGCGCCGATCAGCACGATGTCGAGCCAGGGCGGCAGGGCGATCCCCACGGCGGTGGCGGCATCCTCCAGCACGCCGAGGCCGCCGATCGCCGGGGTGGGCAGGATGCCGCGGCCCTCGGTCTCGTTGTAGAGCGACACGTTGCCCGACACGACCGGGAAGTCCAAAGCCTCGCAGGCGGCGGCCATGCCGCGGATGGCGGCGGCGAACTGGCCCATGATCTCGGGCTTTTCCGGGTTGCCGAAGTTCATGTTGTCGGTGAGCGCCAGCGGGCGGGCGCCGACCGCGGTCAGGTTGCGCCAGGCCTCGGCCACCGCCTGGCAGGCACCGACCTCCGGGTCGGCGGCGCAGTAGCGGGGGGTGCAGTCGGTGGTCAGCGCCAGAGCGCGGTCGTAGCCGTCCAGCTTCACCACGGCGGCATCGGCGGCGCCGGGGCGCTTCACCGTCATGCCGCCGACCGTGCTGTCATACTGGTCCCAGATCCAGGCGCGCGAGCATAGATCGGGGCAGGCGATCAGCTTCAGCAGCGAGGCGGTGAGGCCGAGGCGATCCTCCAGCCGGGCCGGGTTGAGGATTTCCAGTTTCGGCGTCTCGGTGGTGGGGCGATGGTAGAGCGGCGCCTCGTCGTTCAGCGG
>DATHNI010000233.1:0-10957 GCA_035486135.1 Acetobacteraceae bacterium | reverse complement strand
GGGATGAGGCGCGTGCCGCTTGGGCTGATGGCGCTGCCATCGGCCTGCAGTTCGAGGCGTTCGGCGGAATGGCCGTAGCGCAGGCGCGGATGGCCGGCGGGGAAGGTGTCGATGCGGGCGCTGAGGCTGGTTCCGGGATCGAAATAGGCACCGGCCCACACAGGCGGTGGTTGAGGCGCGTGCGGGCGGGAGCGGTCGACGTCGAGGGCGGCGGCGAGCAGATCGAGCGCCGCCTCACGCGCGTCGGTCAGGTGGTTGAGCATAACGACGACAGAGATCCGTTCCGTGGGCAGATACATGCGGTGGCTGCGCCAGCCGCGGAGCGCGCCGCCGTGGCTGGTGACGGTGTGGCCGAATTCGGTGCTGCAGGCGAGGCCGAAGCCGTAGGGCGCGGGCGCGCCATCGGCGAAGGTGACCGGAACGGAGAGGCGGCAGTACGGCGCATTCGGATCGTCGCGCGTGGCGTCGATGTGGCGTTCCCAGGCGATCATGTCGTCGAGGCTGGCGCCGAGGCCGGCATCGCCGGTCCAGATCACGCGGTTCTCCGCGGCGCGGAAGCCAGTGGCCTGGGTGCCTTCGTAGCCCTCGGTGCCGTCGGGTAGCGCGCGGGTGTCAGCGGCGAGCACGGCGGTGGTCATGCCTGCGTGGTCGAAAATCCGGGTGCGTAACAGCTCCGCGAACGAACGGCCGGTGCGGGCTTGTACGATGTCCGACAGCAGGCGGAAGTTCTGGTTGACATAGGAATAGGATGTGCCGGGTGTGAAATGCAGTGTGCGCGTGCCGGCGATGATGCGCGCGGCCTCGGCGTCGCCGAAGGCGGATTCGACCGGCGCGCCGTGCAGCATCGCCACGGCCCAGTAATCGCGCAGGCCGGACTGGTTGTGGCAGAGCTGCAGCGTGGTGGGGGCTTGTTGTCGCAGGTTGGGCAGGCGGGCGCGCAGGTCGGCGTCGAGCACCGTTGGATCCGGAAACTGGTCGAGCAGCACCGCGCAGGTGAACTGCTTGGTGATCGAACACATGCGGAACAATGTGCTTGGGGTGAAGGGGAGGCGCCGCTCGGCGTTGGCCCAACCCCAGGCATGGCGGACCAGGGATTCGCCCGCGCGCAACACGGCGGCGGCGCCCCCGGGTCCGGGGTAGGCGCGGGGGAGGGTGGCGAGGATGCGATCGAGGCGCGAGGTCATAGACCCTACTGTCGACCGGTTGGCGGAGGCGCGTAAAGGCCACGCGGTTGGGGTGTGGATCCAGGCTTTGCACCGCGACAGGTCGTGAGGGCGTGCGCCGATCAATCGTGCTCAACTGGCCGTGATTAAATGTGCCGGCTGGTCAAGCTTCTATTTCGTGGCGCCGACGCGTGCCAAAATTGAGTGGACGTTTAGATTTTGCCAGATTCCCCTATGTGCAGTGCCGTTTCATCTCACTCACGAAGAGTCTTCGCGTTTGACCAGCAATCGTGGGGAGATCCACGCGTGGTTTCGAAAGCTAAACCAGTTACACATTGACACTCTGACATCGGCACGATCCCCACACCGCGGAGACAGTCATGAGTGGAAGCACGGGCAGCATTGGCGGCGGGCAGCCGTTCTACAAGCTGCAACCGTCCCGCGCCGTGACCGAGGTGACGCTTACCGCGGGCATCTTTCCCGGCGGCGGCGGTGGCTCTGCCAGTGGCGACATGTTGGGTTTCACCGACGACTTCGCCGGCAATTTCGCGCCCGCGGGTGGCCTTTTTCTGCAAGGCCAGACGCTATCGATCAGCCAAAATTCAATCCTGTTTGATATCCTTGGCACCACCTACGGCGGTGATGGCACCACCACGTTTGCCTTGCCGGATCTGCGGGGCATGACGTTGGTCGGGATGGGCACCAACTCCGGTGCGAATTATACCTTCGGCGGAACGTACGGCTCAGACACGACAACGTTGACAGTGGCGAACCTTCCCGTCGAGAGCGCGAGTCTTTCCTGTTTTGCGGAAGGCTCACGGATTGCGACGCCGTCTGGCCAGGTACCAGTCGAATCACTTGCGATCGGTGACGTTGTGCTGACGCGCGACGGGGAAGCCAGCCCGATCGCCTGGATCGGTTTCCGGCACGTGAATTGTCGGCGGCACGCGCGCCCGACCGCGGTGCAGCCGGTGTGCATCGCGACGAATGCCTTCGCACCGGGATGCCCGAGTCGTGATCTGCGGCTGTCGCCCGATCACGCCGTGTGGTTTGACGGCGTACTGATCCCGATCAAGCACCTGATCAACGCCAGCACGGTCAGGCAGATGAGCGTGCGCGAGGTCACCTATTTCCGCATCGAACTGGCGACACACGACATCGTCCTGGCGAATGATCTACCGGTGGAATCGTATCTCGATACGGGTGATCGCGCCGCCTTCGCCAATGGTGGCCGGGCTTCGCTTGCACCCCGAGTTTGGGGCCGCCACGAACCTGGCGTGGTTGCGGTGGGAGGCGGAGGGCCGTGCGCCGTTGATCGTGGTCGGCCCGCCGATTGATCGCCCTTGCGCGCTGCTGCGCCGGCGCGCCGGGCTGTCGCGCCGCGTTGCCGGTTCGCGTTCTCCGATGACCGGGACCGCGATGGCCGCCGTGTCCCGCTGACGTAGTCAGTCGCCGGCTGACGCGCGCTGCTACGCTACGCTGCGGTGCGTAGCGGCCGAAAGAACGCCTGGATGTCACCGGCGAGGGCCTCGGGCTGCTCCATCGCGGCGAAATGGCCGCCTTGGTCCATGGTGGTCCAGCGACGGATGTCGGTGAAGGTCCGCGCGGCGATGCCGCGGGGCGGATGCAGGATCTCGCGCGGGAATTCCGCATAGCCCACCGGCACATCAACGGTGCGGCCCTCGGGCACGATCCAGGCGCCGTGCAGGCGCTCGTAATACGGCCAAAACGAGGCGCCAATGCAGCCAGTGAACCAGTAAAAGCAGATATCGGCCAGCATCTGGTCACGTGACAGGGCGCGCTCCGGATCGCCGCCGCAATCGGTCCACGTACGGAACTTCTCGATAAACCATGCGGCGAGGCCAGCGGGGGAATCGTTCAGCGCGACCGCGAGCGTTTGCGGCTTGGTGCCCTGGATGACCTGATAGCCAGTTTCCTCCTTGGCGAACTCGGTGAGCTCGGTGACGAAGGCCTGCACGTCGGGGGCGGGGTCGGTGTAGAGCGACGGATCGCGGCGCACGGCACTTAGGAAGTTCAGGTGTACGCCGATCATTCGCGCGGCGTGATCGAGCCCGAGCTTGGTGGATACCGCGGCCCCCCAATCGCCGCCCTGCGCGCCGAAGCGCTGGTAGCCCAGGGTGGTCATCAGTGCCGCCATGGCGTCGGCCATCGCGCCGATGCCGAACCGTTGCTGTCCCGGTTGGAATGATAGGCCGTAGCCAGGCAGCGAGGGCGCAACGACGGTGAACGCATCGGCCGGATCACCACCGAACCGGGCGGGATCGGTGAGGCGCGGGATGATCTCAAGAAACTCGAACACCGACCCGGGCCAGCCGTGCAGCAGCACCAGTGGCATCGGGTTCGGCCCCTGGCCGGGCACGTGCAACGCGTGCATCTGGATACCGGCGATCGGCACCATGACCTGAGGGAAGGCGTTGAGCCGGGCTTCCTGGGTGCGCCAGTCGAAGCCGCTGCGCCAGTAGGCGATCAGCGCGGCGAGGTAGGCGATGTCGGTGCCATAGGCCCAGGGGGCGTCTGGCGCCTGGTCGGGCAGGCGGGTGCGGGCGAGGCGGGCCTGGAGGTCGGCGAGATCGGCATCAGGGACGTGCAGGGTGAAGGGGCGCGGTGGCATCGGGGGACCTCCTCAGCAGGCGGCGTCACGGGCAGTGGCACACACATTATTAACAGTGATTGTCGATCCTGGTTGAGGCGCGTGCCAACCCGAGGCGGCGACCGCCTATCGGCCCAAGGCCCTTGCCCCATCCCGCGCATCGGGCCAGCCTGCGGCCGGGATAGACGTTCTGGGAACGACAATGACACAGCCTCACCACGCCGGCCGGCATTTCCTGCAGATCCCCGGTCCGACCAACGTGCCGGACCGAGTGCTGCGCGCCATCGACAAGCCCACGATTGACCATCGTGGGCCGGCTTTCGGCGTGCTCGGCACGGAAATCCTGTCGGACGTCCGCAAGGTGTTCCAGACCGAGGGGCCGGTGATCATCTATCCGGCCTCCGGCACCGGCGCGTGGGAGGCGGCGCTGACCAACACGCTGTCGGCTGGCGACACGGTATTGATGTGCCGCACCGGCTGGTTCGCCACGCTGTGGAACGAGATGGCGATGCGGCTCGGGCTCGATCCGATCTTCATCGATACCGATTGGCGGCGCGGCGCCGATGTGCCGGCGATCGCCCAGGCGCTGGAGGCCGACAAGGCGCACCGGATCAAGGCGGTCTGCGTCGTGCACAACGAGACCTCGACCGGCTGCACCAGCCGCATTGATGAGGTCCGCGCGGCGATCGACGCCGCGAAGCACCCGGCGCTGCTGCTGGTCGACACGATCTCCTCGCTGGCCTCGATCGACTACAAGCACGACGAATGGGGCGTCGATGTCACAGTGGCGGGGTCGCAGAAGGGGCTGATGCTGCCGCCGGGGCTGAGTTTCAACGCGCTCAGCGCCAAGGCACTGAAGGCGGCGGAGACGGCGAAGCTGCCGCGCAGCTATTGGGACTGGCGGCCGATGCTGGAAGCGAACAAAACCGGCTATTTCCCTTACACCCCCGGCACGAATCTACTGTTCGGGCTGCACGCGGCGGTGCAGATGCTGCTGGAGGAAGGGTTGGAGAACGTCTTCGCCCGCCACGACCGCCACGCCGAGGCGACACGCCGTGCGGTGCGTGGCTGGGGGCTGGAGATCCAGTGCGCCGAGCCGCGGCATTACTCGTCATCGCTGACGGCGGTGCGGCTGCCGGAAGGTCATTCCGCCGACGGGCTGCGCGCGGTGATCCTGGACAAGTTCAACATGAGCCTGGGCAACGGGCTTGGAATCCTGAAGGACCGCGTGTTCCGCATCGGCCATCTCGGCGATTTCGGGGACCTGCAACTGCTCGGCACGTTGGGCGGCGTCGAGATGGGGTTGCGGCTCGCCGGCGTGCCGCACAAGCTGGGCGGGGTCCAGGCGGCGATCGATTATCTGGCGGGGAACGCCTGATCAAACTGGGAGGCTAACGATGATCGAGGTTTGGACCTGGCCCACACCGAACGGACACAAGGTGCATATCGCGCTGGAAGAACTTGGGCTGCCCTACAAGGTCATCGCGGTGAATATCGGCCAGGGCGATCAGTTCAAGCCGGAGTTCCTGGCGATCACGCCGAACCACCGCATCCCGGCGATCGTTGATCCTGATGGACCGGGCGGAGTCCCGCTGAAGCTGTTCGAGTCAGCCGCTATTATGATCTATCTGTCAGAGAAAACCGGCGGCAAGCTGATCCCGCAGGATCCCGTTGGGCGCTATGTGTGCCTGGAATGGATGATGTTCCAGATGGGCGGCGTCGGGCCGATGTTCGGGCAGTACAACCATTTCGCGAATTACACGACGGAGAAGCTGCCCTACGCCATCGAGCGCTACACCAACGAGGTGAAGCGGCTACACCGCGTGCTGGATAAGCGGCTGGTCGAGGCGGAGTATCTCGCCGGTACTGACTACAGCATGGCCGATATTATTACGTTTCCGTGGATCCGTAATCCGGACCGGCGCGGGATCGATCTCGCGGACTATCCGAATCTCAAGCGCTGGCACGATCTGGTGGCGGCGCGGCCGGCGGTGCAGCGCGGCGTCGCGGTGCTGGCCGAGCATCAGCGCAAGGGCCAGATGACCGACAAGGAACGTGATATCATGTTCGGCAAGACCCAGTTCGCCGCGCATTGAGGACGGACGGGGCCGCTCGGTACTCAGCGTCGCCGGACCAGCCAGCAACCAACCGATGAGACGGCCAGGCCCAACAGGGTCAGTGCGGACAGATGCTCGCCGATGAACAGCCAGGCCATCAGTGCCGCCGTGCCGGGCACCAGGTAGAAGTTGGCCGTGGCGTGCGCGGCACTGCCGCGCACCAGCATGACGAAATACAGCGCCATGCTGCCGAGCGAGACGCCAATGGCGTTCCATACCGTCGCGGTGATGGCGGCCGGCGTCCAATCGGCGTGCGGTGTCTCGAACAACGCAGCTGCGGCCACGCCGGCCGCGGCGGCGGCGAGGAACTGGATGGTCGCACCTTCCAGCATGGGGATGCCGCGGCAGAAGCGGGCGAAATACAGCGTGCCACCGACCAGTCCGATCACGCCCAACACCGTCAGCAGCGCGAAGTCGAGATTGACCGTGCTGTGGAACGCCTCCTGCCCGACGATCAACACCACGCCGGTCGTGCCCAGCGCGAGGCCGAGCCATTGCCGCGGATGCAGCCGTTCACCCAGCAGCGGCCAAGCCAGCGCCGCGGTCAGCAGCGGATTGAGCGTCTGGATCAGCGCGATCGGCGCCGCGTTCATGCGCGTCATCGCGACATGGGCCGGGTCGAGTAGCACGGTGTTCACCAGCACCCCGGTGATGGCGCAATGGATCCAGCGGCCGCGCAGCACCGCCCAGGACCGGCGCAGCACCAGCATCGTCAGGACCAACAAGGCGGCGGACAGGCACAGGCGTACCGCGACGAACAGCAGCGGCGTCACATATCGCACACCGACCCGGGCGCCGATGAAGGACGAACTCCACAGCAGCACGAAGCCGAATGGTGCCAGCCGCTGCAGCAACCGATCCGGCATGTTCCCCCATCCGCGCCGGGCGGATGGTGTCACGCCTCAGCCGGCTTGCGTATAGCGCCAGACGCTGGCGGGCGGGAAATTCAGCGGCGTCCAGGCCTCCCGCTTCGCCGTCAACCCATGCCGGCGCGTCGAGATCGGCGAGACGCCGCAATAGCTGAAATGCAGGAAGCCGCGGCCGGGCGCGACCGTCTCGATCGCCGTAAGGACCTCGCCCTGGGTTGCGAACGGTAGCAGCAACAGGGGAATGCCGCAGATCACGGTGCCGATTCGCCCTTGCCACTCCGGTGGAAGCAGCTCGGGCAGGTGGCGGGCGTCGCCTTCGATCACGCGTGCGCCGGGCAGGGCACCCCGCAGGTGAGCGGCCATGTCGGGCGCGATCTCGACCACGAATAGGCGGTCGGGCGGAACGCCCGACTCGAGCAAAGCGCGCGACACCACCCCCGTGCCGGCGCCCAGTTCCAGCACCGCTTCATCGGGCGCCCGGCGTGTCTGGCGCACGATTCGCTGACACAACGCGGCGGACGATGGCACCACGGATCCCATCTGCAGTGGATTGGCCAGCCACCGTCGAAAGAACATCACTGGATTTGCGATGGTCGTGTGGCGCCGATCACTTGGCGTTGTTTCATTCGTAACGGGCGTGTGTAGCGCTGTTGTCATGTGTCTGTAGCTTTTTCTTCATATTCATTGCGCGATGTTTCGACGATTACACAAATTAGCCGAATCGGCCAAGCCCCGATCGGTTATGCCGGATTGCTTTCGCATTTTGCGTCGATAGGGTATCTACGAGATGATCGGTGCTGATGGCCCACGTGGGCGTTGAACTGGCCCTGAAGGACGACCGCCCCGGATGACCGCGCGCATCCTGATCATCGACGATGTCCCAGCCAATACACGTTTGCTGGAAGCCAAGCTGTCGGCTGAGTACTACCAGGTGGCGAGTGGTCGCGATGGGTTCGAGGCATTGCGACTCGCTCGCGAGTGGCAGCCGGACCTGATCCTGCTCGACGTGATGATGCCAGGGATGGACGGCTTCGAGTGCTGCCGCCAGTTGAAGGAAGATCCGGTCACCTTGCATATTCCGGTGGTGATGGTCACCGCGTTGGGCGAGCCATCGGAACGTCTGCGCGGACTGGAGGCCGGGGCCGACGACTTCCTGACCAAGCCGGTCGAGTACGACACGCTGATGGCCCGCGTGCGTAGCCTGGTGCGATTGAAACGCCTATTGGACGAATGGCGGACGCGCGGCGAGACGGTGCGCGCGCTGGGGCTGTCGGCCGATCAGGTGCGCGTTCCGTCCGTTGCGGGCGCGCGTGCCCTGGTGATCGACGACTGGGATCCGAGTGCAACGGCCATTCAGGACGCGCTGGCCCGCGATGAGATCGTTCCGGGCCGCGCGCGTACTGAAGCGGAGGCGATGGCCCTGTCGTCGGCCATCCCGTTCGACCTGATTGTGCTCAGCATGGCGATGAGCGGCGAGGATCCGCTGAAGCTGACGTCCAGCCTGCGGGCGGCGGATGCGACGCGGGAAATCCCGATGCTGCTGATCGCCGAACCGGAGGAGCGGGACCGCTTGCTGCGCGGTTTCGACCTGGGCGCCAATGACTGGCTGGTGTTGCCGCTGGACGCGAACGAGCTGCGCGCCCGCTCGCGCAACCAGATCCGACGCAAGTTCTACCAGGACCGGCTACGCGAGGACCTGGGTCACGCGCTGGAGATGGCGCTGACCGATCCGCTGACCGGTCTCTACAATCAGCGATATCTGCTGCGCCACCTGCGCGGCCTGCTGCAAGGCAGTCCCGACAAAGACATCGCGGTGCTGATGATCGACGTCGATCATTTCAAGCAGGTCAACGATGCCTTCGGGCATGCCGTGGGTGATCGGGCGTTGCGCGGGATCGCCGAGACCCTGCGGGCCAACACGCGGGTGTTCGATTCCATCGCCCGCTATGGCGGTGAGGAGTTCGTGGTGGTGATGCCAGGCTCTGCCCCGGACGAGGCGGGGGCCGCCGCAGAGCGCCTGCGCTCCGCCGTTGAGACAATGGTGTTCGCGCCGGAACCGGGACGCAGTTGCCGCCTGAGTGTCAGCGTCGGCGTCGCCTGCGGTGACAAGCGCATCGAAACGGCCGAAATACTGCTGCGCGCCGCCGACGTCGCCTTGTATGCCGCCAAGAATGCGGGGCGCAATCGCGTGGAGATGGCCGCGTCCGTCTGACGCTGCGGCGTCGTTGCCGCCCCCCTGAGCGGAGACCAGCCGACAGCGCCGGTACGGCGGCAAGCAAGGCCACGAGGTTTTGCTCCCTGCACCCCAGCAAAGGCTGTGCCCTTGGTCTTTCATACCGCCACGCCGGCGTTGCCGGTTGGTCTCCGGTCAGGGGAAACGGCATGTCGGGCGACGGCGATGCCGCCGCGATCGTGAGCGCGGAGAATGGCGCGGCTATGATCTTGCGCGCAGGATGGCAGACCGCAGGGAGGATACTGACATGACACCGCAAACAGGGCGGCGCGCGACGTTGATCGGCTTGGGGGCGGCGCTGGCGGCCACGGCGATTCGACCGGCGCGGGCGCAGGATGTGGTGCGCATCGCGCTGCCTACGAAGACATATTTCCCCACCGTGATCACGGAAGCCGCGGTGCGGCAGAAGCTGTTCGCCAAGGAAGGGATCGGTGCCGAACCGACCGTGTATCGCGGCGGGGCGGAATGCCTGGAGGCGATGGCCGCCGGCGCGGCCGACATCACCGTGGCAGGCGCGCCGACGGTCGGGGTTGTGGTGAAGAAGGGCGTCGGCATGAAGTTCGTGGCCACCGCGGCGCGCGGCTATATGGGCTGGTCTCTGTTGGTGCGCCCCGACTCGCTTGTCACCAAGGTGGAGCAGCTCGCCAACAAGAAGGTCGGCATCACCTCGGCTGGGTCGGGTTCGGACTTTCTCGCGCTGTGGACCAACGAGCAATACAAGACGCCATTCACGCGCGTGCCGCTGGGTGGCGGTGGCCTGGTGCCGAACCTGAAATCCGGCAATGTCGATGCCGTGGTGCTGTATTCGCCGTTGTCGTTCGAGATGATGCAGGCCAAGCAGGCGCGCATGTTGATCGACTACTCCGCCGAGGTGCCGGCGCACATGGCCGGCGGCTGGACCGTCATGCAGAGCCTGATCACCAACAAGCCGGCGACGGTGCAGAAGACGCTGAACGCGCTGTATGGCGGACTGATGTGGTTGCGGAACAACCGCGACGGCGCGATCGCGCTGATCGCCGAGGTGGACGAGATCAAGCCCGAGATCGCCGCGCTGGAGTACGAAAACACCGTTCTTAAGCTGGCCACCGACGCCAGCCTGAAGCTGGACGAGATGCAGCGCGCGATGGACATGGGCAAGATCATCGGCATCACCGACACCGCGCCACTTGATCAGCTCTACGTCACGAATTTCGTGCCCGTGCCAACGACATGACGGACGGGACGATCGTCCGGCGCGCCTGCGTCCTGCTGATCCGGTTGCTGCTGCTCGCGGTGTTCCTGGCCGTGTGGGAGGCGTTGCCACAGCTGGGGTTGGTGGACCGCGATCTGCTGCCGCCGGTCAGCGCGGTGGTGCGCGTGCTGGGCGGGCTGTTCGCGCGGTCCGGGTTCGGCACCGATATCGGCACCACTGCGGTGGAGATCGCAACCTCGTTCGCGATCGCGGTGCCGTTGGGGGCGCTGCTAGGGCTGCTGATCGCGGAAAGTCCGTATTTCGCCCGCGTGCTGGATCCGGTGATTTTCTTCGTGTTCAGCATTCCGAAATCGATCTTCCTGCCGCTGTTCATCCTGACGTTGGGTATCGGCTTCTGGGAGAAGGTCGGGTTTGGCTTGTTCTCCACCACGCTGCTGGTTCTGCTGAGCACGCAGGCGGCGGTGCGATCGGTGCGGCCGGAGCACCTGCTGGTCGCGCGGTCCTACGGCGCGACGCAGCTGCAGATCGTATGGCGCGTCTACCTGCCCAGCATGCTGCCGATTTTGCTGGAGGCGTTGCGCCTGGCGCTGATCTTCACCTTCACCGCGGTCGCGCTGGCGGAGATGTATGCCTCGCGGACCGGGCTGGGGCATGACATCGAGACCTGGGGCGAGAATTTCATGATGCCGCAGTTGCTGGCCGGTGTGGTGCTGATGTCCGTGGCGGCGATGGCGTTTCGGAGGCGTTGGCGGGCATCGATCTGGTCGTGGAG
>DATHNI010000232.1:0-16036 GCA_035486135.1 Acetobacteraceae bacterium | reverse complement strand
TCGAACGCGGCGGGGCTGATTGAGGGCTCCGGGGCCGTGCTGCAATTCGGCACGGCGGCGTCCGGCGTGGGCGGGACGTTCACGGTGAGCGGGGGGTTCTACGATGCCGCGGTCACTCAGGTGACCGGGGGGATGCTGGATTTGTCGGCGGCGTCGGGCGTGTCGTTCGGGACCTCGGTCGCGGTGTCCGGGTCCGGGGTGCTGGGGCTGGGGACGCTATTCGTCGATGTGAATGTTTTGGACGCCGGCAGCGGCGGACAGGTGGATAGCAACGGGATCGTCGTTGTGAACGGCCCGGCGGTCTTGGCGAGCACCGCGCTGAGCGGCAGCGGGACGATGGTGCTGGAGGGCGGAGGCTCGATCGGCGGGGCGTTATCGCTGAACGGCGGACTAACGCTGCAAAACTCCGGAACCCTGGTTTGGGCGGCCGGGTCGATCACCCTCGGCAGCGGCACTGCGGCGGCGGCAGGGGTGCTGCACAATGCCGGCGGTGCGGTGCTGGACATAGAGACCAACGGGACGATCAGCAGTCCGGACGGCGGGAGCGTGTTCAACGCGGGGACCATCCTGTCGGAAGGGTTCGGCTCGACCGTCGTCGACACCGGGATGAGCAATAGCGGGACGATCGCCGTCTCGGCGGGGACGCTGACGTTCGGGCAGGCGGTGAGTGGGTCGGGAGCGTTCGTGCTGAACGGGACGGCGACTCTCGACCTCGTGGACGGCGCCGGATCGGGCAGCACGATGCAGTTCGCGTATCCGGGCGGCACGCTGGAAACGCAGGCGCTGGGTGGGTTCGGTTCGGTGATCTCGGGCTTCGTGGCAGGGGATGTGATCGACGCGGCGGGGGTGGGGTTCGTGACCGGGACGACCGCGGTTGGGTTCAGTGGCGGCACGCTGACGGTGACCGAGGGGGCGGCGAGCGCGTCGTTCGTGCTGGCAGGGTCGTACGCCGCGGGCGGGTTCCAGATCGGCACGGACGCGCACGGGGGAACGGATATAACACTGTAGAATCCCCTCTCCCGCGCAGCGGGAGAGGAAGGGTGAGGGTGCTGCGTGCGGCACGTTTCACCCTCGCCCTACCCTCTCCCGCGTAGCGGGAGAGGGGGTCTCTCACGGCCTGCCGATGCCGTGGTAGTCGAAGCCCGCCTGCCGCATGGCGATCGGGTCGTACACGTTGCGCAGATCCACCAGCACCCGGCCGCGCATCGTATCGCGCAGCTTGACCGGGGACAGCGCGCGGAACTCGTTCCATTCGGTGATCACCACGAGTGCGTCGGCGCCGGCAGCGGCATCCGGCGCGTCGCGGCAATACACCACCGAACCCGGTAGCATCGCACGCGCCTGCTCCATGCCCTCCGGATCGAACGCGCGGATCGTCGCGCCATCGCCCGCCAGCCGGGCAATGATCGAGATCGACGGCGAATCGCGCATGTCGTCGGTCTCCGGCTTGAAGGTCAGGCCGAGCACCGCGATGGTCTTGCCGCGCACCGAGCCGCCGCAGGCGTTGATGACCCGCATCGCCATGCTGGACTTGCGGGCATCGTTCACCGCGACGGTGGCCTCCACCAGCCGCGACGGCGCGCCGTAATCGAGCGCCGTGCGCATCAGCGCCAGCGTGTCCTTGGGGAAGCAGGAACCGCCATAGCCCGGCCCGGGATGCAGGAACTTCCTTCCGATGCGGCCGTCCAGGCCGATGCCGCGCGCCACGTCGTGCACGTCGGCGCCGACCTTCTCGCACAGGTCGGCCATTTCGTTGATGAAGGTGACCTTCATCGCCAGGAAGGCGTTGGCGGCGTATTTCGTGAGTTCGGCCGTCTCGATGCCGGTGAACACGATCGGCGCCTCGATCAGGTATAGCGGCCGGTAGAGCAGCCGCAGCACCTCCCGCGCGCGGTCGGTTTCGGCGCCGATGACGACGCGGTCCGGGCGCATGAAGTCGCCGATGGCATTGCCCTCGCGCAGGAATTCGGGGTTCGATGCCACGTCGAACTCGATATCCGGGCGCGTCGCGCGGACAATTTCGGCGATGCGCCGGCCGGTGCCGACCGGGACCGTCGATTTGGTAACGATCACCGCGTAGTCCGTCATTGCCCGGGCGACCTGCTCCGCCGCGGCGAAGACATAGGTCAGGTCGGCGTGGCCGTCGCCGCGCCGCGTGGGGGTGCCAACCGCGAGGAAGATCGCCTCGGCCCCATGCACCGCCTCGGCCAGGTCGCCGGTGAACGCCAGCCGGCCGGCGGCGACGTTCTCGGCCACCAGCTTGTCGAGGCCCGGCTCGAAGATCGGCACCCGGCCGCTGCGCAGCACGTCGAGTTTCTTCGCGTCAACCTCCACCACGGTGACGTCGATACCGAACTCGGCGAAGCAGGCGCCGGACACCAGGCCGACATAGCCGCCGCCAATCATCGCAATGCGCACGTGTGAGGCTCCTTACGCGGGTGGGAAGACAGAAATGAACGATACGCCAGACGATGGGCCGCTGAAGCGGTCGGGCTCCACTTGCCACATCACGGGCGGACGCTTACCCAGGCACGAGGAGAACACGATGATCATTCCCAAGACCTGATCGGTCCACGCAGCGGGCTGGCGCTTCGCCGGGCACTATACCACCAACTTCGCACCGGCGGCCTCGTGTGCTGTGGTGTTTATGTCGAGGCTGGGAGCATCTCGTTTGATCGCGAGGAGGGCTGTGTACCCGATATCGCGGTATTCTTCCCGGTATTGCTTTACCCACTCGAAAAAGCGCTTGAGCCGTGCCTCCGGCGTGGCCGACAGTGCCCGCGTTCCGAGTTTGTCATAGATCAGGAACAAGTCGCCTCCACGGACCCGCCATTTCCAGATGTAGCGGACCGTATTGGCCGACAGCAGGTGCAAGTGATTGCGAATATCTGGCAGCGACGCGAACGGGTCCTCGCCCTGGCGCCAATCGCCTCTGGTTCCCGACCTTCCGCTATCGCCGGCGCAAGCGCCAGCAGCCGCCCCAGTTCGGCATCCGAGAGCGAGTCGTTCATTTCCTCGAAGTGCGCCTCGATGAGCGACGCGTAGGCTTGGCAGATCGTTGGCAGCGTTCTGGCTTCGTCGTTCACGTCCCGGATCAGGTAACCGGCTCCCGCCGCGAGGGTCGCAACGATCAATCCGGTCCCCTGGGCGATGTCCCGGGTGAAGGCGAGCGCAGTCAGCGCGGCAAGGGCTGCCGCGCCGGCCAGCCAGAGCTTGAGGTGGGCCATTAACAATGGCGACGCTCCTCGCGACAGAGCAGGCCGGCGAGGCGCCTCCCGGTCGTTTTGGAGCCGCCAATCATCGCAATGCGCACGTATGAGGCTCCTTACGCGGGTGGGAGGCATAAAGCACGGAGCAGCAACGGATTCCAGCGTCGTTGCTGGGTCACCCGGCCAGCGCGCGGCCGATCAGCGCCGCCGCCAGGAGCGATAAGACCACCAGAGTGGTTAACCGATGGTATTGCGGGCGGGCGTGATGGAACGCCCAGCCCCCCAGCGTCGAGCCCAGCAGCAGCACCGGGATCGAGGCGACCGACCACACCAGCACCTCGCGATCGACCAGGCCGCGCATTGCCATCGGGATCGCCGTCACGATCGCGGCGAACAGGAAATACACGATGGAGGAGGCGCGCACGACCACCGCCTCCCGCGACGACGCGAGCAGGTAGACCACCACGGGCGGGCCGCCCATGGACGCCAGCCCGTTCATCATGCCCGACACCAGCCCGGCGGCGCCGGTCACCAGGCGGGACGGCCGCGGCGGCAGGCTCACCCGCCGCCACAGCACGATCACCGACGCGGCGATCAGCAGGCCGATCGCCAGGCGCACGCCGTTGGGTGGCACCGTGGTCAGCGCCGCCAGCCCGATCGGGATTCCCAGCAGCAGGCCCGGCCCGAGCCCCAGCACCGCCCGCCAGTCGGTGATCGGCCACGCCGATCGCAGCCCCGACAGGCCGACCAGCACCTGCAGCACCGTGACGAACGGCACCACCTGGGTCGGCGGCAGGGCCAGCGAGAGCAATGGCACTGCCGCCAGGCCGAAGCCGAAGCCGGTGAAGCCGCGCAGCACCGAGGCAGCGAACACGCCGATCACTGCGATCAGCAGGGGGACCGGCATGTGGCTCCGGCGGCCTCGCCCGCAAATGGGGCAGAGGGTGCGGTGAGGGCGTTCAGACCTTCTCGACCTGGCCGTATTCCAGTTCGACGGGGGTGGAGCGGCCGAAGATCGACACCGAGACCTTCACGCGGCCCTTTTCCTCGTCCACTTCCTCGACCGTGCCGTTGAAGCTGGTGAACGGGCCGTCGGCCACGCGCACTTGTTCCCCGACCTCGAACAGTACCGCCGGGCGCGGACGCTCTACGCCTTCCGCGGTCTGCTTCATGATCCGCTCGGCCTCGGCATCGCTGATCGGCGAGGGCTTGGTGCGGCTGCCGAGGAAGCCGGTCACCTTCGGGGTGTTCTTCACCAGGTGCCAGGCGTCGTCGGTCAGGTCCATTTTCACCAGGACGTAGCCGGGGAAGAACTTATGCTCCGCGTTGATCTTCTGGCCGCGGCGCATCTCCACCACCTGTTCGGACGGGACCAGCACCTCGTCGAACTGTTCCGCCAAGCCCTTCTGCGCCGCCTGCTCCTTGATCTGCTGGGCGATCTTCTTCTCGAAACCCGAGTAGACGTGGACGACGTACCAGCGCTTGGCCATGTTTCCCAAATCCCTATGAGCCGCTTACGCCGAACAGCATGCGCACAGCGACGCCGATCACCTGGTCGACCGTGAAGAAGAAGATAGCCGCGATCGCAACCATCAGGAACACCAGCCCGGTGGTGACCAGCGTCTCCCTGCGACTGGGCCAGGTGACTTTGGCCACCTCGCTCCGCACTTCGCGGGCGAATTTCAGGGGATCGAAGGCCACGCGGTCGACACTCCTCATTCAGAAAGGCTTGCGGAAGACGCCGCAACCGGCTGCGCTGCCGCTGGCAGGGGTGGCAGGTCTCGAACCTGCAACCTCCGGTTTTGGAGACCGGCGCTCTAGCCAATTGAGCTACACCCCTGCACGGTGGGCGGCCAGGGGCCAAGGTGCTGCCACCAAAGCACGCGCAGGGGGCGTAAAAAGAGGGTGGGGGGCGCCGTGTCAAGGGGCTGGACGGGGCGATCGGCTGGAGGAAGCAAGACCAGGGCTCTGCCCTGGACCCGCCAAGGGGCTCTGCCCCTTGGATCCCCGCCAAGGGCGGAGCCCTTGGAACCCTTTACTGGAGAGGTTGGACGGGAGGGGGGGCATGTCCCGGTAGGGTTGCGGCTAGACCGACGATTGTCGGTCGAGCCGCAACCCTGCCGGGACACGTCCCCCCTCCCGTCCAACCTCTCCAACGATTGGATTGCTAAGGCTGTGCCTTAGCTGGGGGTTCCAGGGGGCAAAGCCCCTTGGCGGGTCCAGGGCAGAGCCCTGGCCTTGCTTCCTCCAGCCGATCGCCCCGTCCGCCGTCATCCATTGCGGCCCCCCGCCGTGGCGTTAAGCTGCCGGAAAGCCCGGGAAGGAAGCCGCCATGATCGACATGCACACCCATTGGAAGCCCGCCGAAGTCGCCGACGCCCTACGCGCCCGCAGCAAGGAACCGCGCATCGTGCGCAATGGGGACGGCATCGAGGTGCTGAAGTCCGGACGGATGGGCGAAGAGCCGGTCGCCTCGGCCTTCGACGACGTCGATTTCCATCTCGCTCGCATGGACCGCCAGGGGGTCGAAGTGAGCGTGCTGTCATTGCTCGGCACGTTCTGCTGGATCGAGGCCCAGCCGCTGGACGTCGCCCTGCCGCTGTGCCGGCGCGTCAACGACCGGCTGTCGGCGATCTGCCAGGCACATCCCGGCCGCTTCGCCGCCTTCGCCGCGCTGCCCTTGACGGACCTGCCCGCCGCCGCCGCGGAACTGGAGCGGGTGATGGCGCTGCCTGGCATGCTCGGCGCGCAGTTGCCCGGCAACTTCTTCCTCACACGCGATGACGCCGCGGCGGCGGACCCGCTGCTGGAGGTCGCCAACCGCCACCACGCGGTACTGTTCATTCACCATGGCCCCCGGCCGGGCGACGCATTCCCCAAGGTCGCCGGCAGCACCGACAACGCACGCCGCCGCAACGGCACGCTGGACATGCAGGCGAGCCTGTCGTCGGTGATGGTGACGCTGTGCCTCACCGAGGTGCTTGCGCCGTACCCGGACGTGACGGTCGTCGTGCACAATCTGGGCGGCAACATTCCCTATGAAGTCGAGCGCATGGACCACCGCTGCTTGCTCGACACGCCGGAGGAGGAACTGCCGTCGTCGCGCTTCCGGAAAGCGAAGGTGTTCGTGGATTGCAACTCGTTCGGCCCGCGGGCGATCGAGGCGGCGGTGGCGCTGTATGGGGCGGAACGGATCGTTTGCGGGACGGACGGGACCGCGTTCGGGGTCGATTGGACTCGGACGGCGCTGACGGACGCGCAGATCGGCGAGGCGGCGCGAGAGCAAATCCTGCACCGGAATGCGGCGGCGATATTGGCTCGGGTTGGGGGAACGGCGGCGCAGGAGAAAGTCGCGGCATGATGCCGCGTGCGCCGGCCTAGGCGGCGCAGCCGGCGTAGCACGCCCGACAGTCGCAGAGAAACCCGTGGATCGTCAGCCTCGGCACCGGGGGCGGCGGGCCCGGAGGCCTGGCAGTGTGCCGCCAGCGAGCGAGCGGAGGCGACGCGGTGCCAGGGCCAGGCAATACCAGGCGCCGTAAAGAGTGACTCTCGAATGCGTCGCACCGGCCGACCCCACCGTCCTGGCCGGGCTTGACCCGGCCATGACGGTGGGGTCGGCCGGTGCCGGTACGTCAGTCTTTCGGGCGCCTGGTATAACAATACCAATTCTTGACCGGACAAAACGATCCGGCAGAGCTTCGGATATGTTGACGATCGGCGCCGGGCAAATGCCACTTTTCGCCGCGGAGGCGTGGCGACGGTTTGTTACCAAAATGCGCGATCACGCGACCAGCATGTTCCCGCAGCGCACCGCACAACTGGGACCTGACCGGCTGGGCCGGCTGTAGTGCGCTTCAATTCCAATGAGGGCGAAAGATAATCCGGCCGGCGACCTGCGCGTCCGCCGCACAGGTATTGTGCGGCTTTCCAGAGTTCAATCGTCTGGACGAAGACATCATCATCGGTGGCGCTGGAGGGCGATGTTGTCAACCGAGGCGAAACAATACATCGCGCGACCAGTGTAATTCGCGGCCGATCGAATGAATCGAGCGCTCGCCAGTCAACGAGGATCTCCTTGCCATGAAGACCCTTCTTCTTGCTTCTGTGGTCGCTCTGTCCGCCAGTGCAGGCGCTGCGTTTGCCTCTGTGACAACCTATACCGACGGCAGCACATA
Source organism: Acetobacteraceae bacterium (assembly GCA_035486135.1). Taxonomy (GTDB): domain Bacteria; phylum Pseudomonadota; class Alphaproteobacteria; order Acetobacterales; family Acetobacteraceae; genus JASHVB01. The sequence continues at coordinate 8,652 of DATHNI010000232.1, read as the reverse complement.
CGACTCGGCCACGGGTATCACCACCCCCGCGCCGCGGACGCTTGCCATGGGCGGCTCGCGTACTGCGAGGGATGCTCCCAATCCGATTTTCAACCAGAACAATGGTCCGAAGGTTGTTCGCTCGGGCACTGCGGCAGATGACATGGGAGGTCCCTGACTCTGTCGCCCCGGCAGCGAAGGAACGTCGTTTCCTGCGCTGCCGCCGCCCGGCCAATCGTCAGACGCGTGAACGGAGCAACGACCGGCAAGCACTGCCGTTGCATGTCCGTGCCGGGGACGCACAGGATGCGGTTGAAACGATGATACCGTCGTGCCCACTTCGGTCCGCGCCCGGGCATCCACCGGCGCGGGATGATGGGCGCGGGAAGATGAATGCGGCGAACTCCAGCTCAGCGAGTATTCGCAACCCGCCGTTCCGTGCCGACGGCTCACAGCCGGTACTGCTCCAGATGTCGTTACAACACGTCTGGCGGCATTGAGATTATGGAGGAATCACTCATCGTCCATGTGATCCGCCAAGGCCCGCAATGGAACGATGCGCGGCAGACGTGCGGGCCGCACAACGCGCTCGGCAACCGCTTCATCGGATGGAGTGGACGGGAAGATGGCTGACACCGGTTCAGAAGGCGACGAGCCATGCACGGCGCAGCCTGGTGGGGACGGCAATCGGCCGGTGATTTCCTGGATTCGGACACAGGTGCTCTGCGGAACCGTCAAGTTATCGATGACGGCCGGCACGCGTAGCGATTGCGGGCAGGGCCTGCGAGAGCGAGTGAGCAAAATGAGTCGGTACCCCAGGCGTACACTCAGGTCGGCGTTATATATCGGGACGATGGCCGGCGTGCTGAGTGGATCGGCTGCTGCCGTGGAAGCGCCGCCGTCCGACGGTTCTACGACCACTGGTCCAATACAGTCCCCGACCGGTGTCGGCATGCTCACCAACACCAGCGGATTCCAGGAAGTTACCGGGCCATACGCTGCCGCCTATGGCCAACAATATTCGGCGCTGGCGGCCTCGTACAACACGTCGCCATTCTCGTCACCTGCGCCAGGCAATGCCATCCTACGCGTCGATCTGCAGACTGTCATGTTTGGCGAGGGCGCCTGGTGGACCGGCATGAACGGCAGCGGCGTGTCCTCCACTACCGCCACGTTGAACGGTGCCGTCACCGCGGCGTCAGGCAACAAGCAGGCACCCTACGCCATCGTCGGATACGTTCGTCTCGACCTCGGTCTCGACGGCATGACCAAGAGCGGCATCCGTTACGGGGCCTTCACTGAAATCCGCGAGAACACGCTGAACCCGAACTCGGCGGTTGGCACCACCGGTGGCGGATCGGTCTCCGGTACGGGCGGCGGTATCAACACCGCCACTGTAAGCTCGTCCGGCACGTCGAGCTTCAACGGCCAGCAGACTCTGTTCGTGCGGCAGGCCTGGGCCTATATCGGTAGCGACAGGTTCGGACTCGTCCGCCTTGGCCAAGGCTTCAGCGCCAACTCGCTGATGGAGATCGGACTGAACGACGAGTTCGATGACGGCGGGTGGAACACCGTAGGAACCTCCGGCTTCTCACCCTCGGCGATAGGGCCTGTCTGGCCATGGGGCGATGTCGGCAACGAGTACCAGGCGGCGCGCATCGGCTATCTGTCGCCGGTGTTTTTCGGCTTCGACACGGTGATGAGCTTTGCGCCGAACAACGCGGGGGCGACCAGCGCCGGCGACACCTGCAGCTCGGTTTTCACCGGATGCATCTCGCAATCGACCTCGAACGCTGCAGGCGATCTCGGGCGTTATCGAAACGAGTTCGAGATCGGCTTGCGCTACCGCTACATCCTCGGTCCGATCGGCGTCTCAACATCGGCCATCTATACCACCAGCGCCGCAACCAATCCGGGTCCGACTGCCCCGGGACCATCGGTGGCAGGAACCTCCGCGCTGCGTTACAACGGCCTGAACATCGGCATCGTCGGCGTCGAAGTGGCGATCAACCGGTACCTGGCGATCGCCGCCAACACGATGTTTGGCGACTTCAACGGTCAGTGGGGATTGCAGAACAAGGCCGGGCCGGGCAGCGCTGCATACTGCCTGGCTGCTACCGCCTGCCAGACCTCGGAGACGACCGCGATCGCCTGGGTGGGTGGTTCCCGCTACACCATGCCGCAATTCCCGATGACTGTCGGCGCCAGTTTCTTTGATTACAAATACCAGGGGCAGCCCGGCCTGCCGACGCAGCGCACGTCAGCCGGCCTGGATGTGGGTGCCACGTACGGGCTTGGTCCGGGCGTCGTTCTCTTGGCTGAGTATATGTGGGGCTATAATTATCAGGGCGGTTACAACTTCCTGACCAATGCCGACACCGGTCCAACGGCAAGCCAGAACAACAAGGTTCAGGAGCAGCTCTTGCTGGCTGGCATCGCGCTGCGGTTCTGAGGAAACGCAGCGTTCTGCCGTCATGACCCGGACCTTATGCTGACTGGTCCGGGCCTGCGGGGCCGCGACTGGCGCCTGCATTACAGTCCTGTAGCGGAACGTCTCCATAAAGTAGACTGAGTCAGTCAGGTAGTTTCGTTTCGTTGGCGCCCAGATGCGCGCGCAGCCGGCGGTATAGTGGGCGCGAGGAGGGTGTATCATGCGTGGCACCCTCCGCCACAAGGCCCCATCATGCTGACGGACCGCTACGACCTTCCCCTGTCCACCGCCTCCCCCGCCGCACGGGACGCCTATGCGCAAGGCTGCGCGGCGAAGCTGACCATGTATCCCGGGGCGATCGAGGCGTTCGATCGTGCCATCGCCGCCGACCCGCACTTCGCCCTCGCCCATACCGCCCGCGCGCACACCCTGCTGGAGCGCGGCGACGTCGCGGCAGCGCGCGCATCGATGGCAACGGCAACCGCCCTCGCCCCCCGCCTCCCCGACCGCGAAGCCAGCCACATCGCCTATTTCGCCTTGCTCATCGCCGGCGACACCGAGACCGCCCTGACCGCGCTCCCCACCCACCTCGATGCCTGGCCGCGCGACGCCGTATTGCTCGGCACCGCCGCGTTCACCAACGGCCTGATCGGCAGTTCCGGCCGCGCCGGACAGAAGCGCACGCTGCTGGCCCTGCTGGACCGGCTTGCCCCGCACTACGGCGACGATTGGTGGTTCACCGCGCATCACGGCATGGCGCTGTCAGAGAACGGCCAGCACGACGCCGCCCGCCCGAAGATCGACCGCTCCCTCGCGCAGAACCCCGCCAACCCCTGGGCGGCGCACGCCACCGCGCACCTCGCCTACGAGCAAGGCGATGCAAGCGCGGCCCGCGCCTTCCTGGCGGCGTGGCTGACCACCTATCCGCGCCTCGCCCCGCTCTACAGCCACCTGAGTTGGCACCTTGCGCTCGCCCACCTCGAGGCCGGCGATGCGGCGGCGGCGTCCCGATTGTTCTGCGACGCCTTCGCGCCCGAGGTGCACAGCGGACCGCCGCGCGGCAAGCTGAACGATGCGGTGTCGTTCCTGTGGCGTTGGGAACTCGCCGGGCATCCGCGCGACGCCGCCGCCTGGCGCGTGATGCAGGCCTTCGCCAACGCCGCGTTCCCGCGCGCCGGTTCAGCGTTCTCCGACCTGCACGTCGCGCTTGCGCAGGCGGTGGCGGGCGATGACGCGGCGCTGGCGGCGCGCGCAGGGCAGATCGAGGCGCTGGCGCGGGAGGGTCGTTATCCGTCCGGCTCCTGCGTTCCAGCGGCGTCGCGTGGCTTCGCCGCGTTCGAACGGCGCAATTTCGCCGCGGCGATCGACGCGCTGCAACCGATTGCCGATGAACTCGAACGCATCGGCGGCAGCCATGCGCAACTCGACCTGGTGCGGTTCACACTGTTGAAGGCCTATCTCGGCGCGGACCGCCCGGACGACGCACACCGGCTGCTGAACGTTCGGCGGCCGCGTAGCGTTGCGATTCCAATCGCCGGGTTAGGGCGTTTTCAGCCTGACCGGAATCATGAGCGTCCTGTCATTGCGAGTTGGCCACCCGCCGGGGCCGACCCGCACTGAATGAAACTGGCGCAGCGACCCGGCCTCCCACGTCATGGCGGGCGAAGGCCCGCCATCCACGACTATGCTGCGTGCGGCCACGTAAGTCGTGGATCGCGGCCCTTCGCCCGCCATGACGCGGCGGTTGGCGGCACCACCGGTGGTTTCTTGTTAGGAGCGTAGCGCCGAAGGAACCCCCCGCCTGACGAACTGTGGCGGCTCGTCAGGCGGGGGATTGCTTCCCCGGGTCAAGCCCGGGGACCGCTACGCGCCTCGCAATGACAGGTGGCCGGTGACGCAGCGCCCGGAAGCCGATCCTGGAAGCCGATCCTTGCGACCAGCGCCGCTTCCCCCTAGAATCGCTACAAATCCCTCTAACAGGAGCGTCCAGGATGCCGCAATCGCAGGGAACCAGATTTACCGCCGAGCCTCTGACGTTCATCGTCAGACACCAGCTCTGGGATGCCAACGTCGAGGACCATTCGGACCAGGGTGTCTCCATCGACGTGGCGGCCGATGTTGACGGCAAGCAGACCGCGCTGCTGCGCTTCAACTGCTTCGACCTCGAGAGAAGCTATGTGTATGGCCCGGAGAATCCCGAACTGACGACCCCCGGACGGGTCGGCGGCGGCATGGGCGTGCACTGCCGCATGGACCCGATCACCGATGGCAATCCGATCGGCTGGACCATCCGCATCCTGAGCTCAAAGCTCCCGAAGATGCTGGACCGGGCCGGATACAAGGCAATCGCCGAGGCAGCCGACCTCGCCGCGGTGCGCAGCATCCTGCCCGACGTGGAGGCCTGCGCCCGGGAAACCTTCATCGCCAAGCGGAACACGGTCAAACACAACCGAGGCACCGACATCTTCGAAGCCGGCAACATCCGCTTCGGCCTCGAGATGCGGCGGCAGCGGAATGGCGACGGTGGCCTGGCGCTGCACGTCCTCGGCGACGTGGGCGGATCGAAAGGCAAGGCCTACGTGGAAGAGACGGAGGTCCTGGCGTTCGACTGTTTCTGGAACAGCGCGCATTACCATTATGGTCCGCGCAACAAGAACCACCGGACCAACTGGGACCTGACGATCATCGACGATCCGCTGGATTGGACCTTCGAGCAAATCGAGAACCGCAAGCTCGGGCCGATGATCGAGCGCGCCGGCTACCCGGGAATCGCGGCCGACCTCGACCTGGACAAGATCGCCTCAGTGCTGCCGGCGCTGAAGAAGCGCGCCTACGAGATGTACGAGGAAGGCGAGCGGCTTACCGGTCACAAGGGCCTGCCGCTCGAGTTTACCCCGAACCTGGCTGCCGAATAGCCTGTCGTGACGATGGTGGAGGGATGACGAACCCTCCACCGCTTCACACCACCGCGACCGCGTCAGGCGCAGCGACGCATATGCGGCAATCGCCCCCATATCGCTGGCGGCAATCCCGCCCCCTCACCGTCTTTCAATCAGCAGGAGATCAACCAGACGGCACGGCCGATCCCGGTGCCGCCGGTGGTCGTATGGCAACGCGTTACTCAATCGTCAGCAAGTAAGGCGACATGCAATCATGTGTCATGGCCGGCGAAGGCCGGCCACCCACGACTTTGCTGTGTGGCACGAAGCAAAGACGTGGGTGGCCGGCCTTCGCCGGCCATGACACAGTCCACCATGTCGCCTTGATTGCTGACCCCTGTGTATGGTGGATGAAATCGGACGATGACCAACTGGATCGAGACCTATCGCGGCGCGGTGCCGCCCTGGCAGTGCGACATGACGGAGCATTTCACGATCGCCTATTACTTCGACCGGGTGGAAGAGGCGGAAGCGAATCTTGCCGACGAACTTGGCCTCGGCGATCTGCCGCGCCGCGCGGATCTGCCTCGCCGGCTCGATGCCCGCTTCGTCCGCGAACTGCGCGCCGGCGCCAGCTTTCATGTTGAGAGCGCCGCGCTGAACGACGACACGAAGGGACGCGATGACCAGTTGCGCCTCGGTCATCGCTTCGTCGATTCAACCAACGGCGAGGTCGTGACCTGGTTCGACGAACACTGGGACCTGTCCGCCGCGCCACTGACACCGCAACAGCGCCGCGCGATCGAAGCGCGGCGCGCGGACTGGGACGGTCCGGCCGCAGAGCACCGGCCGGAGCAGGTCGGGACCGATGGGTTCATGTCCACCGCGCGCGGGCGGATCAAGCCCGGCGATGTTGACGCCGCGGGGCATTTTGCGCTCGGTCCGATAGTGCATCGGTTTTCCAACGCCTCCGGCCAGCTTGGCGCCGCGATCGGCATGGATGCCGAGGTCATGCAACAGCAGCGGCGCGGTTTCTCGACTTTCGAACTCATCCTGCGCCTGTCCGGAGCCCTGTTGCTCGATGCGCCTTATCGGATCGAGACCGGGATCGGCCATCTCGGCAACACGTCGATGCGGATGATCCATCGCATGACCGACCCGCGGACCGGCGCGCAGGTCGCATTGCTCAGCCAATACGGCGTCAACCTCGATCTCGACGCGCGCCGCCCCGCGCGCTGGCCTGACGATATCCGCCGCCGGGCCGAGGCGCTGGTGGTGCCCGTCGGGTAAGGCGCGGCGATTGCCCTGCGCCGGCATGGCGTGGAGGATGGGCCAGGGTCCAAGCCATGTTCCGGGCCAATCAGGGGGAGACATCCAGCCATGCCGACAGCAGGGGAAAAGATCGCGGTGATCACGGGGGCCGGCAGCGGTATCGGGCGAGCCACCGCGCTCGCGCTGTACGCGGACGGGTTCTCGGTGGTGCTGGCCGGACGCCGCCGCGCGATGCTGGAGGAGACCGCGGCGCTCGCCGAGGCGACGCCGCCGCGGATGCTGGTGGTGCCGACCGATGTCTCCGACCCAGCCGCCATCGCGTCGTTGTTCGACACGGTCAAGGCGACCTACGGCCGGATCGATCTGCTGTTCAACAACGCGGGCATCAGCACCCGCAACATCCCGATCGAGGATTTGACGCTGGAGCAATGGTCGAACGTTGTCGCGGTGAACCTGACCGGCTCGTTCCTTTGCGCGCAGCACGCGTTCCGCATGATGAAGAGCCAGCAACCGCGCGGCGGGCGCATCATCAACAACGGGTCGGTCTCGGCGCATGTGCCCCGCCGGAATTCGACCCCGTACGCCGCGACCAAGCACGCACTGACCGGGCTGACGCGGTCACTGTCGCTCGATGGGCGGGAATACGATATCGCGTGCGGGCAGATCGACATCGGCAATGCCGCGACCACGCGCAACGAAGACACGGCACGGGGGCGTTTGCAGGCCAGCGGCAAGGTTGAGGCGGAGGCACGCATCGACGTGAACGACGTCGCGCGCGGGGTCGCCTATATGGCGAGCCTGTCGCTCGAGGCGAACGTCCAGTTCATGACCGTCATGGCGACGAAGATGCCGTATATCGGCCGGGGGTGATGACGAGCGCGCGGATTGGCGGCCCCCACTGTCATTGCGAGGCGCGCAGCGCCGAAGCAATCCCCCGCCTGACGAGACGAGGAACGCTCGTCAGGCGGGGGATTGCTTCGGCGCTGCGCGCCTCGCAATGACAGTGGGGCGTGCGTCGCGCTCCACCGATAGCGCGTACAGCCGTCCCGTTCAGTCGTGCCATCAAGACCGGAATTTCTCGACGCCCTTCCAATCAATCTCCATCCCGAATCCCGGTGCCTCGGACAAGCACAGCAAGCCATCCCTAACCTCTGCCCCGCCGCGATAAATCGCGTGGTGGATCGGATGGCGCCCCGTATCGCCATGCGACTCCGCCGCGAACGCCGCATCGCCGAACGCCGACACCAGATGTCCGTGCAACTGCCCCACCGAATGCGGTGCGATCAACACGCCCTTCATTTCCGCATAATGCGCGATCCGCAGCGACTCCGTGAACCCGGCATGCCGCGTGGAATCGAACTGCACGTAGCGGATCGCGCCGGAGTCGATGAAGTCCCGCACGGTATAGCGGTGCCACTCGCGCTCCCCATGCGCCAGCGGAATGGGCGACGCCGCGGCCAGGCGCGCAAAATCCGCCGGCTGCAAATACCAATGCAGCGGCTCCTCCAGCCAGAATATATCGTAAGGCGCCACCGCCGCCGCGAACTTGATACACCCCGCGACATCGTACGGCGCGTTCATGTCCAGCATGAACAACACGTCGGGGCCGATCGCCTCCCGCACCGCGCGGATCCGCGTCACTTCATCGCGCAACGACAAAGCCCCGCACTTCAGCTTGACCGCACGATACCCGGCAGCAACGAAACCCGCCAGCTCATCCGCGGCGGCACCGAGCGGCTCGCCTTCCAGATAGTACCCGCCGGTCGCATAGGTAAACACCTCGGTCCGCGTGCCGCCGAGCACGCGAAACACCGGCAGCCCGGCCGCCTTGCCCTTGATGTCCCACAACGCGATGTCGATGCCACCGATCGCCGCCATGATCTGCGGCCGCTGGTTGCGCGGCAGCGGCGCCGGCATGCCATCCCAGCCGCCAAGCCCGCCCGGCCGAGGCGATGTCAGGGCAAACAGCTTCGTCCAGATCTCGGTGTGGCCAAGCGGATCCATCCCCTGCACCACACGGGCAAAAGTCTTCACCAGGTCGCAGATGACGGTCTGCGGGCCGCCGGAAATCTCGCCGAACCCGACGATGCC
>DATHNI010000231.1:0-9579 GCA_035486135.1 Acetobacteraceae bacterium | reverse complement strand
GCCTCGCGCTGCACCGCTTCCATGTCCGGGCCGACCACCACCACGATGCGGTCGAACACTTGCTCGCAACTCCCGAGCAAATGGCGCAGCATGGAGCGGCCGGCGATTCGGTGCAGCGTCTTCGGCAGGGCGGACTTCATGCGCGTGCCCAGACCGGCGGCCAGGATAACGGCGGTTGCCTGCATGCCTCTCCCCTGCGACCTTTCGCTGATGATTGCCATTCCGGGCGTAGCGGCGGACTGGCCGCCATGTCAAAGATTGCCGTTATCCTGCTGGTTCAATTCCCGTTTCGGAGTACATCACCCTGGCCCGTACCCTCTTGCTCGATCTCGATGGCACGCTGGTGGACACCGTGCCGGACCTTGCCGCCGCGCTGAACCGACTGATGGCGGCGCACGGACTGGCGCCGTTCAGCCTGGCGGAGACCGCGGCGATGGTGGGCGACGGCGTGGCAAAGCTGGTAGAGCGTGCCTTCGCCGCCCGTGGGGGCAGGTTCGACGCTGCCGCGGTGGCGGCGTACTCGGCTGACTACAGCCAGCATGTCGCGGTCGAGAGCAAGCTGTTTCCGGGCGTGCGGGAGACGCTGGATGGCCTGGCCAACGAGGGGTGGCGGCTGGCGGTCTGCACGAACAAGCCTGAGGTCGCGACGCGCCTGCTGCTGACGGCGACCGGCCTGGCGCCGTTGTTCTCCGCGGTGGGCGGGGGCGACAGCTTTCCGACCCGCAAGCCCGACCCGGCGCATCTGCTGGCAACGCTGCGCGCGGCGGCCGGAGAGCCAGGGGCGGCGGTGATGGCCGGCGACCACCGCAACGACGTGCTGGCGGCGCGCGGCGCGGGCGTGCCGTGCGTGTTTGCCGCCTGGGGCTACGGCACGCCGGCGATGGCGGAGGGTGCGGCGGCGGTGGCACGAGATTTCCCCGAATTGGGGACGATCGTCCGAGGGCTGTGTCAGTAAGCCTCACCTGCGCCGGGACAGATTGTTTTCGTTAGCTGCCTACGCGGCTTAGCTGCCTGCGTGGCCGACATAGCGGTCCAGGAAGGTCTTCACGCGCACGAAGCTGTCCTCGGCCGCGTCGTGATCGTACCCGGTCGGGTGGCCCTGGTTACTGCCGCGAAATGGCATCTGTGGGTTGTCGAAGTCGTGCACCGCGCCTGGATAGGTGTGCACCTCGAACACCTGGTTTGGCTGGAGCTTGCCGGCGAAGCCACGACAGCTCAGTGCGGGAAAGCCCCAGGTGTCATCGTCGCCCGCCAGCGCCAGCAGTGGCACGGTGCCGTGGGTTTCCGCCGCCCGGCAGGCGCCATAGTAGTCGACCGACGCCTTCAGCAGCCCGGGATACAGTTGCTCATAGCGGCGCTGGGTGACCCACGCGGCGGTGCCGCCGCCATGGGAGACGCCGAGGACGCCGATCCGCCCTCCGTCGATGTCCGGCCGCGTCCGCAGCCAAACGCCGGCACTCAGCACGTCGCCGGCGCGATCCTGGTAGGTAACGAGGTGCTGCCGGTCCGCCGGGCACACCCCACCGCCGAACACGTCGCGGGGCGCGAAGCTGTCCGGGATCAGCGCCGCGTAACCCCAGCCGTTCAGGCGCCCGGCCCAGATCTGCTGCGAGGAGCTTCGGCCGCCGCAGCCGTGCAGCACGATGACGGCAGGGAAGGGGCCCTTGCCGTCGGGCAATTCCAGGATCGCGGGGATCGGTTGCGTCGGCATGCGTGAGCCGGGGACGGCTTGCGGCGGTATTGCAACCGTCTCCATGCGGGCCGCTATCGCCGACGGCCCAGGCAGCATGGCAAGCAGGATCATCAGGCAACGCAGCGGCAGTCTTCGCATGGCAGGCAACCCCCCCTCACCCGATTGCCTGCGGGATCAACTGCCGCCGGTTGATCAATGTGCCGCCAACGTCGTGGGCGGGACCTGGTCCAGGTGCGCGAGATACATGTGGGCATCGCCGAACCAGTGCGTCTCGAACTGCATCTCCACCGGCAAGGGCGGTGCACCGGGGACCAATCTGGCAAGCCAGGCCGAGCCGTGCAGCGGCCGGCGATCGTACGCGCTGCTGTCCTGGTACAGAAAGCCGGCCAGCATCTGGCCGACAAAGTCGCAGCGCAGCGCCTTGCCAGTGAAGCTGGAATGTTCATTGTGCGGCAGCATCTCCTCGCCCACGGTATGGGCGGTGATTTCGCTGGCGCGGTTGCCGTCGAACGTGTGCACCGAGGCCTCACAGCGCCCGGTGTCGGCGACCCGGCGGACCAGCAGGGCCAGCGCGCTCAGCGAATCCACCGAGTTCTGCTGGAGCGACAGCGGCACCGGCTCGCGTTCCTTTTCCTGCGACGGGATCAGGCTGCGGATCAGCGGTTGGCCGTGCAGGTAATCGATGAGCGTTACTTTGTCCTCGCCCTGCCAGACGCCGATGGAATGGAACTGCTGCGGGTCCGGCCGCCCGGCGTCCCAGGTGCCGACGACGGTGTTGAGCTGATGGCCGTGGTGGAACAAGGACACCACGCCGGTGGTGTGGTAGGCGAGCTGCACCTGGTAATGATGCGGGCCGAAGCCGAACGCCGCGTCCAACTCCATCACGTGGAACCCCGCGGCATAAAGGTTGTACCTGGCATGCGTTTCCGGGACATCCTGTGCCAACGCAGGCACAGGAATCAGGAGCCAGAGTGCGAGCAAGCTCGGGGCAGCACGACGCATCGCCGGTATCCTATGCTGACCTGAGGCCGGGGCCAAGCGCGGCTTGACACGCCAAAGCCGCGCCGCCTATCACAAATATCCCAGCCTGGCGCGGCATTCACGCGCGGGCGATGGGTGCGTAGCTCAGCGGCAGAGCACCGTCTTCACACGGCGGGGGTCACAGGTTCAATCCCTGTCGCACCCACCACTTTTTCGAGCCGCATCCGGGAATATCGCTTCGCCGCCGAAGCGACCCGCGTTGCCACGGCCTGTCGGTTGATGGGGTACGACCTGCCGGACCGCGCCAGGCCACGGGACGACTGTGGGAGGCCGCGCCAAAGAGCGTTGCCGACTCGCTATTGCGGAGCATGCAAGCAGACCAAGGAGCCGTGATGGCCCGCACGCCCGATCCAATGGAGGCCCGCTGCCGCGAACTCGCCGCCGCGGCGGCCGTCGACCCCGACAGCCGCGTCGCCAAGGTTGGCAGCGACCGCGGAATGCCGGCCTGGTGCACTTTCCGCGATGCCGCGCGTGCGGAACTGAATGTGCGCGAGCAAGCGGATGCGGCGTTGGAGATCGCCAACCTTCGACCGCAGGAACCGCAGTACCGGGACAGCCCGCTGACGGTGTTCGGCGAGCACGACGAGGCGACCGTTGCCCAGATGCGGAACTGCATGAGGGTCGGCAACGTCGTTGCGGGCGTGATCTGCGCCGACGGTCATCTCGGCTATGCCCAGCCGGTCGGCGGCGTGATCGCCTATGAGAAGCAGATCAGCATCTCCGGCGTGGGCTTTGACATCGGCTGCGGCAACATGGCGGTGCGGTTGGACACACCCTATGAAGCGATTGCCGGCACGGTGCCGCTGATTCTCAAGGACGTGCAGCGTGTCATCTCGTTCGGCCTCGGCGGCAGCAACGGCGAGAGGGTCGAGCACGAGCTTTTCGATGATCGCGACGCCTGGCGCGAATCCGACATGGGCGAATACCGCCAGAAAGCGGTTGCCCAGCTTGGCACGGTCGGGTCCGGCAATCATTACGTAGATCTGATGCGCGACGAGGCGGGCTTCGTCTGGATCGGCGTGCATTTCGGCAGTCGCGGTCTGGGCCACACCAGCGCAACGCGCTACCTGAAGGCGGCCGGCGGCACGGATGGCATGAACGTCGCCCCAGCCATCGTGGACGAAGACAGCGAACTCGGCCGCCGCTACATCGCCGCCATGCAACTTGCCGGCCGGTATTCTTACGCGGGCCGTGAGTGGGTGGTTGAGCGCGTGCGCCACATCATCGGCGGCAACGTCACCGACATGGTGCACAACCACCACAACTACGCCTGGCGGGAAACGCATGACGGGCTCGATCTCTGGGTGGTGCGCAAAGGCGCGACGCCGGCCTTCCCCGGCCAGCGCGGCTTCGTCGGCGGCTCAATGGGCGATGATGCGGTGATCCTGGAAGGCGTGGACAGCGCGGAGGCGAAGGCGTCGCTTTACTCGACAGTGCATGGAGCGGGGCGCTTGTTTGGTCGCAAGGAGGCGAAGCGCCGGTTCACGCGCGTTGAGATGGATGCGTGGCTGCAAGAGCGTGGTGTCATGCTGTTGGGCGCCGATCTCGACGAAAGCCCGATGGCCTACCGGCGGCTGCCGGATGTGCTGGCGCATCACGCCAAATCCGCGAGGGTGCTGCACAGGCTGCGGCCGTTCGCGGTGGCGATGGCCGGCGTGGGTGAGTTCGACCCATTCAAGGACTGAGCTGGAACGCAGATAGCGCCCGCCAGAATCGACCGGGTAGGGACCATCCCGGCGGGCGCGCTCTGTTGTAGCTCGGCAGCGCCGCCATCCGCGCAACTTCCTGTTGGTGGCCGGCGCGCGGCTGGCCGAGAACCGGTTCGGCTACCTGGCCTGTTACAGTGCCGCGGTCAGCCCTCCGTCGATCACCAGCACCTGCCCGGTCATGTAGGACGACGCGTCGGACGCCAGGAACACCGCCGGGCCGGCGAGTTCCGGAGGCTCGCCCCAACGCGCCATCGGTGCGCGCGCGGCAATCCAGGCGTTGAATTTTGCATCCGCGTGCAGCACGGCCGTGGCATCGGTCGGGAAGTAGCCGGGCGCCAGAGCATTCACCGTGACGCCGTGCGGTGCCAGTTCCACCGCCATCGAGCGTACCAGCCCATGCAGTCCCGCTTTCGCCGTGCTGTAGCCCGGAATGTTGGCGCGTCCGAGCAAGCCCATGATTGACGACACCATGATGATGCGGCCGGACTTGCGCGGCACCATCAGCCGCGCGGCCTCCCGCGCCAGGCGGAAATACGCGGTCAGGTTCGAATCGATGACCGACTGCCAGTCCTCGTCGGTGGTCTCCAGCAGCGGCCGGCGCGGGATGACGCCGGCGTTGTTGACCAGGATGTCGAGCCGGCGGTGCTCTGCCTCGATCCAGCCGAAGGCGGCACGCACCCCGGCGGCGTCGGTCACGTCGAAAGCGAGCGTGCCGGCGGCGTTAGGCAGTGCGGCGGCTTGCTGTGACAGCCGCGCCTGGTCGCGCCCGTGCAGGATCACGCGCGCGCCCGCGGCCGCCAGACCTTGCGCGATGGCCAGGCCAAGGCCCCGGGAACTGCCGGTAACCAGCGCCAGGCGATTGGTAAGATCGAATTGCGGCACCATGCGGCCGCGAGCCTGTTCGAGCACCGGACGTGTGTCAAATGCCGATCCTTGAGGCGCTGACACAAAGCGCCTGCCATTAACCAGTTGTTTGCGAGGTTGGGCGCATATTCAGCCGCATGGGTCTGGTCGCCTCAGGTCTGTTCGGTGCCGCAGCCGTCGCCGCCGGTTGCGTGCTTGCCTGGCTGCTGGGCCGCGCTTCGTGGCGCGCGGCGCGGCGGGATCGGGACCGGGCGCTCGCCGCCGAAGCGGCCGCCAATCGCCTTACGCGGGTTTGGTCCGCGGATCTGCGGGCCGCCACGATGACCCTGCAAGGCCACGCCGAAGCGTGCGCCGCGCTGTGCACGGACGCCTCGGTTCAGGCGGGACTCGTGTCCGCCTTGCGGGAACTCGTCGCGCTGACGGACGACCTGCAGGACCAGATTGCCCCGGCCGCTGCCCCGCATGGGCTTTGCCGGGAGCAAGTGCCGCTGGAACCCGCGGTGCGGGACGCGATTGCGGCGGTTGCCACAGCCTTCGCCCCTGGAGAACGGCGATGGCGCATTGCCCTCGGGCTGGCGGGCTGCACGTTGGACGTCGATCGCCGGGCACTGTCCCAGGTGTTGCAACGGGTGCTGGGTAACGCGGCGCGCCATTCGAGGGCAGGGGACTGGATCGAGATCGGACTGGAATCCGCGAATAACGGCCTCGCCCTTGTTGTCGAGGACGAGGGCACCGGCCTGTGCGCGCCCGATCGCCCGGCGCCACCCGGGGAGCCTGAAAGCCGCGGCCTCGGATTGGGGCTGGCGCTGGCAAGGCGGCTGATGGAGGCGCATGGCGGTTCCCTGGCAATGCAGGCCGTGGCACGCGTCGGCACGCGGGTGATCCTGCGGTTTCCCGCCGACCGCGTGGTGGCCGCGGTCGCGCAGGGCTGATCCGTGGCCGGCCGCGGGGGCTGATCGCGGGGGTCGATCGCGGGTAGTTTACGGCAGGATCATTTCGCGCCATACAATAGGCGCATGTCCGGCCAGCATAAGCCCGTCACGCTGAACACGAAGCCGCCCGGTTACGGGGCGCTTCGGGCGCGTGCTTGCTGACCACAGCGACATAGCACGATCCCAAAGCCCCGCCGGTCACGGACGGGGCCCTGGTTTTCCGGCATTCGTCCTCCGGCCCAACCCTCGGAGACGATGCCATGAGTTCCAGCCATCCAGGTCCAAGCCACCCCAGAGTTGCGTCCACCGGAACATCGAGGTCCGCGCCCAGCCCCGCCCCCACGGCCGGTCCGGCGGTCGGTCCCAGGAGCAGCCCCGGGGGCGTTCCCGCGGTCGTTCCGAGGGGCGGTCCGGCGGTCGGTGCCAGGGGTCCGGTGGTCGCTGCCACGGCCAGTCCCAGGGTCGGCATCATTGGCGCCACCGGCGCGGTGGGTGCCGAGTTGCTGCTATGCCTCGAGCAACGGGCGTTTCCGCTATCGGGGCTGCGGCTGTTTGCGTCCAGCCGCTCGGCCGGCCGCAGGCTGCGGTTTCACGACGACTCGATTGCCGTGGAGGAGCTGACCGACGCCGCGCTCGACGGCATCGACATTGCGCTGTTTTCCGCTGGCGCAGCCACGTCGCGCCGCTTCGCTCCGGTCGCGGTGCGGCTTGGCGCAGTGGTGGTGGACAACTCGTCCGCGTTCCGGATGGAACCCGACGTGCCGCTGGTCGTGCCGGAGGTGAACGAGGCCGCCATCGCAGGGCATGGCGGCATCATCGCTGTTCCCAATTGCGTGGCGATCGTCGCCGTCGTGGCGCTATGGCCGCTGCACCAGCATTGCCCCATCCGCCGGGTGATTGCCGCGACCTACCAGGCGGCGTCCGGCGCGGGAGCCGCGGCGATGGCGGAACTGCGGGATTCCACCGCGGCCTGGCTGGAGGGGACGGATTTTCCGCCGCGAGTGCTGGCGCATCCCTACGCGTTCAATTTGTTCAGCCACGACACCACCGTCGATCCGGCGACCGGCTACAACGTGGAGGAAACCAAGGTCATGCAGGAGCTGCGCAAGATCATGCGGTTGCCCGAACTACGGATCGGAGTCACCTGCATCCGCGTGCCGGTGCTGCGCGCGCACTCGATCGCCCTGGCGGTGGAATTCGCCGAACCGGTCGCACCGGAGGTGGTCCGGGAGGTGCTGGGCGCCGCGCCGGGGGTGCGGATCGTGGATGACGTGACGCACAATCATTTCCCGATGCCGCGCGAGGCATCCGGCCAGGATGACGTGCTGGTGGGGCGCATCCGCCGGGATGTCAGCGATCCGTCGGGGTGCTCCGTCGCGCTGTTCGTTGCCGGCGACCAGTTGCGCAAGGGGGCGGCATTGAACGCGGTGCAGATCGCGGAACGGCTGGTGGGGTGACGAAAAAGCCTCTCCCGCGTGGCGGGAGAGGCTTTTTATTGGGGGGCTTCTGTTGCCCGGTGCCCCCCGAACCGCGCTTATCGCTTATGCAGCGACAGCGAGCGCCTCATTGTCATTGGCACTTGTAGAATGGCCCGATGACGGCGGAACCATGCCGAGCGAAAAATCCGTCTTTACCACGCGTGTCGAGCCTGTGTCGCCCCCGCAATGTCCCGCCGGAACTTCCCGGAAGACTGGTGGAGGCGCCGGGCACTGCCCCCGGGTCCACTACGCTTATTCCACGAACCGTTTATCGCCGTAGCCGGCGAACCGGCAAATGCAATATAGGCGCTCCGTCCGGGTACGTGAAGGGCCCGTTCAGTGATTACGGGAAGGGCTGGTTCAGTGGTACTGCTCCAGGTCCACCCGAATGGCATCCTCCCCGTCCCACTCAAACGTGATGCACCATGGCCCGCTGACATGGACCGTGTAGCGGGTTGGCTTTCCCCGCAAGCGGTGGAAGTTGAAGCCGGGCACATTCATGTCGTCGGGCTGCCTTGCTGCGTTCAGGGAGCCCAACCGTCGGCCAATCCGGACCGCCTGGTCTGGCCGAACCCGTGACATATCCCCACGATGCCAGAATGCGGCGAGCGCACGACTCTTGAATGACCGGATCATTGCGCAGCGCGTGTAAGACTCGCCTTGTCGTTGTGTCAAGCATCTCTTGACACAAGCGTTAACCATATGGTCAACAACTCGCGTTCAAATGGATTGAAAAGAAGGCAGGGATGCGAAGAACATGGTAGAATATCGCGTCAAAGGACCGCCTGCATGGCAGCCGACTCACCCGGGTGCGGTCTTGCGGGAGGATGTGCTGCCGGCGCTCCGCCTGACGGTCAAGGGCGCGGCAGAGAAGCTGGGTGTCTCGCGCCAGACGCTGCACGGAATTCTTGCGGAACGAACGGCTGTCACGCCAGAAATGGCTGTGCGCCTGGGCAAGTTTTGCGGCAATGGCCCGGACCTTTGGTTGCGCATGCAGATGGCCCACGACCTGTGGCAGGCCAAGCGCGACCTCGCCGAGACAGTGAAGCAAATTCCGACCCTGCACGCCGTTTGAACACCGCTTGCACCCCGGGAGTGCCGCATGCCCCTGACCGACCAGCAGACGGCCGAAATCGCCGCCGCGCGCGCCGCCTCCGCCGCCACCCTCCGCCCCACCGTCCCGGCGCTCGAGGCCCTGCTCTACCAGCCGATGCCCGTGCTGGATCACGGCTTCGTGCGGGTGATCGACTACATGGGCGACGACTCGGGCATCGTGCAGGCGGCGCGCGTTTCGTACGGCCGCGGCACACGGCGCGTGTCGGAGGATGCCGGGCTGATCCGCTACCTGATGCGCCACCGCCACTCCACCCCGTTCGAGATGTGCGAGATCAAGTACCACGTGAAGCTGCCGATCTTCGTGGCAAGGCAGTGGATCCGCCACCGCACCGCCAACGTGAACGAATATTCCGCGCGCTATTCCATCCTCGACCGCGAGTTCTACATCCCCGCTCCGGACCATTTGGCGGCGCAGTCCGCGGTCAACCGCCAGGGCCGCGGCGAGGTGCTGACTGGCGACGAGGCGGCGCACGTGCTGGACCTGCTGCGGACCGACGCGGCACGCTGCTACGACCACTACTCCGAGATGCTGAACGAGGACGCGACGGGGGCGCCGCTCGATCCGGCCCGGCAGGGGCTGGCGCGCGAGTTGGCGCGGATGAACCTGACGTTGAACACCTACACGCAGTGGTACTGGAAGATCGATCTGCACAACCTGTTCCACTTCCTTTCGCTGCGCGCCGATGCCCACGCGCAATACGAAATCCGTGCCTACGCCGATGCAATGCTGGAAACGGTGCAGGCGT
>DATHNI010000230.1:0-10670 GCA_035486135.1 Acetobacteraceae bacterium | reverse complement strand
CACCATATACGCGCTCGACTCGACGACTATCGACCTGTGCCTATCGGTGTTTCCATGGCCGCATTTCCGTTCGACCAAGGCGGCGGTGAAGATGCACACGCTGCTGGATCTGCGCGGCAACATTCCAAGCTTCATCCACATATCCGATGGCAAGCTGCACGATGTTCATGCGCTCGATATGCTGTCGCCCGAACCTGGCGCCATCTACGTCATGGATCGGGGCTACATGAATTTTGACCGCCTGCATGTCCTGCATGAGGCTGGCGCCTTCTTCGTAACCCGAGCGAAGTCGAATCTGGATGCCCATCGGGTCTATTCGGCGCCGGCAGGGGGGCTATCTGTTTCTGGTCTATCTATGCCGGTCAAGGAATCCGACTCGCGGTGAGTCCTGACCGTGTGCCGTGGTGAGTCGCGTGACGACTCAGGGGGAGTCCCGAGGGCAGGCTGGGAAACCTCGTCTCGTGACTCACGTTGCGTCACGTTGAATGGCCTGGAATGCCCCCACCCGACGGCCTGAAACGTCATCGTCCGCAGGTGCGAGCCGCCCCCGCGACGCCCAATGACGATGCGTCCCAGATGTTCCAGAGTGTTCAAGCTCCGGAGCATGGCTCCCCGGCCGCGATGATTTCCCCCGTCCGCGCAGAGGTTGCGCACGGAGCGCGAGCAAAACCCGGTACCGTCGAAGTTATCGGCCAGCAGCCGGATGGTGTCGCGGTCCGCGTTATTCGGCACATGCGGGAGTTGCTGGTTGGCCCACAACCGGCCGGCATGGCTGGAGAAAGATTGGCTCGTGGCGTTTCCCCTCATCCCACGTTGGGCCAAGCATCGGCCTCAGCGGTGCTGCGTCTGGCGGGTGTCAATCGAGACTGCGTCCAAGCGAGAGCTGCGCCCCACCGATGGAGAGCGCGCGGCCCATACTTGGAATATGGCGGTCCCCCGCCACGTGTCGCCTTTGTGCTGAGGGTCGCGGGGGAGGTAGGGAAGCCCGCTTCTGTAAGGGCCTCGGCCGTCTCCTTGCGCCCGAGATACATTTCGGGACTCGCGGGAATTGTCATCATTGCCACCGTTGGTGCGCAAATGCGCGGCTACGATGGTCTTGATACAACTGGAGTGAGCGAGCCCGACCGGCTCACCTGAGAAGAAAATTCAGGTTCAGGCGATCCGGTCTGGCCAACCCATCCAACCGACCAACGGGTTACGTTTGATCCAGTTTTGAGACGGGTTCTGACGTCCTCATAGTCGATGTCTTCGCCGGTCACGGCCGTCACGAGGGCCGCAGCAACGGCGTAAAGCGGGATGCCGAACTTTGGCATCAATCCGCCTTGCTGGCCGCCGCCGCCGCCGCCGGTGGCCTGCCGCGCGGCAAGAACCGCACCAAACATCACTGCGGTGGAGGCACGAAACTGTGCGGCTCCGCGGGGCGCGGCCTGGCCATCGATGGCCTTTGGAAACACAAAGGGACCGATGACTGCTCGGTGTTCCGACTTCCGGCGAGGTGTACTAGTGCCCCCTATCGGTAGAGCGCAGGTCATGCGGTTTCACATGTCATTGCGAGGAGCGCAGCCATCCCCGGGTCAAGCCCAGGGACTGCTACGCGCCTGGCAATGACGGGAGGCGCACGACTCCGGTCAGGGTGAAAACGCTCTACCCGGCGGCGACTTCGGCCAATGTCTCACGCGCAGCCCGCACCACCGCCTCGGTCGTGAAGTCGAACTTCTTGAAGACGTCGCTGCCCTTGCCGGAGGCGCCGAAGCTGTGCATGCCGACGAAGCGGCCCTGGAAGCCGATATACCGCTCCCAGCCGAGTTCGACCGCCGCTTCCACGGCGACCCGCGCATGGGTCGCGCCCAGCACCGCCTTCTTATAGGCCGCGTCCTGCTGTTCGAAGATCAGGCGGCAGGGCATCGAAACGACGGCTGTGGGCACGCCCTCCTTTTGCAGGACATCCCGTGCCGCGACCGCGAGATGCAGTTCGGACCCCGTGGCGAAGAGCGTCAGCTTGCGCTCGCCGCCCTCGGCCTCGTGCAGGACATAGGCGCCCCTGGCGGACTTGTTCTCGTCGCCCGGCTCGCGGCGCAGCAGCGGCATCGTCTGGCGCGAGAGGGCGATCAGGGCCGGGCGGTGCGGCGCGTCCAGGATCAGTTCCCAGCACTCCGCGGTTTCCACCGGGTCGCCCGGGCGGTACACGGCGAGGCCGGGAATCGCCCGCAGCGCCGCCAAATGCTCCACCGGCTGATGGGTCGGGCCATCCTCGCCGAGGCCGATCGAGTCATGCGTCATGACGAAGATCGTGCGGATCCCCATCAGGGTCGCGAGACGGATGGCGGGGCGGCAGTAATCGGAGAAGCACATGAAGGTGCCGCCATAGGGGACCAGGCCGCCATGCAGCGCGATGCCGTTCATGGCCGCGGCCATGCCATGCTCGCGCACGCCGTAATGCATGTAGGTGCCGCCGTACTCGCCGGGCTTGATCTCGATCATGCCCTTCGCCTTGGTGTTGTTCGACGGCGTCAGGTCGGCCGACCCTCCCAGCAGTTCGGGAATGGCGGCCGCGAGATGATCCAGCGTGGCCCCGCTGGCGGCGCGGGTGGCGATATCCTTGCCGCTGGCGAGGAATCCGGCGCGGGCCGCCGAGATGGCCTGCTTCCAGCCGGTGGGCAACGTGCCGTTGAGGCGACGCTCGAACTCCTGGCGCAGCGCCGCGGGCGCCGCCTTGACGCGATCGGCCCAGGCCATGCGGGCGCCGCGGCCCTTGGCGCCGATGTCGCGCCAGGCGCGCAGCAGGTCCTCGGGGATGACGAACGGGGGCGAATCCCAGCCGAGGATCTTGCGCGCGCCGGCGATTTCTTCCTCGCCCGGCGCGTCGCTGTGGGCCTTGCTGGTGCCGGCCCTGGTGGGGAAGCCGAAGCCGATGATCGTCTTGCACGCGATCATCGACGGCCTGTCGGTCACCGCGCGGGCGGCGGTGATGGCGTTGCGGATCGCGTCCGTGTCGTGGCCGTCGATCTCCTGCACATGCCAGCCGGAGGCGTGGAAGCGCTCCATCTCGTTGTCCGAGACCGCGAGGTGGGTCGGGCCATCGATGGAGACGGAATTGTTGTCCCAGAAGGCGATGAGGTGGCCGAGCTTGTAGTGGCCCGCCAGGGAAATCGCTTCCTGGCTGATGCCTTCCATGAGGCAGCCGTCGCCCATGAAGACGTAGGTCCAGTGATTGCAGAGATCGTCCCCGAATTTGGCGTTCAGGATGCGCTCGGACAGCGCGAAGCCGACCGAATTCGCGATGCCCTGGCCGAGCGGGCCGGTTGTCGTCTCGATGCCGTCGGCAAGGTGGTATTCCGGATGGCCGGCGGTCCTGCTGTCGATCTGGCGGAACCGCTTCAGCTCATCCAGCGTCATGTCCTTGTCGCCGGTCAGATAGAGCAGGCTGTAGAGCAACATCGAGCCGTGGCCGTTGGACAGCAGGAAGCGGTCGCGATCGAACCAATGCGGGTCGGCCGTATCGAACTGCATGAAATCCTTGAACAGAACGGTCGCGATGTCGGCCATGCCCATCGGCGCGCCGGGATGTCCGCTGTTGGAATGCTGCACGGCATCCATCGCCAGGGCGCGGATGCAGTCGGCGAGGTCGCGCAGGTGCTGGTCGCGCGGCTTGGGGACCGCCTTGAAGTCCGCGGGGAGGGTGATGTCGGCCATGGATCGAGGCTCCTTCTTCGCGAGTGCTTCCGATAGCACAGGATATGGCATGGCTTCGCGGACGCCCAACCACGTGCCGGTCCTACTCGGAATCTTCACGCGTTCGTGCACTCATCGGGGCCGGTTGTCGAGGCGGGGAGGGCCGCTGCTCCGCCTCCCTACCTGCAGCTTGCCCCCTGCTTCCGGCTCGCGCCCTATTTCCAGCTTGCCACCTGCTTCCGGCTCGCGCCCTACTTCCAGCTTGCCAGGAAGAAGCGCGGCATCTCGTCCGGATAGGGCTTGAAGTTGAGCTGCCGCGATATCGCGTAGGTCGTCACGTATGTGCTGATCGGCAGCCAGTACGCCTGTTCCGTGATCCGGTGCAGCGCCGCGCTGTAGGACCGCTTGCGCGCCTCCGGGTCGGTGACCGAGCCGCCTGCCGCGACCAGCTTCGTCACCTCCGGGTCGCGCGCCATGTCGTCCGGGCCGCCGTTGAAGAAATACGGAATGATCGCCGAGACGTCGTTGATCGAATACGAGCCCCACGAACTCAGGTACATCGGCGCGTCGCCGCGCTCGACGCGCTGCACCGCGGCGGTCGCCTGCAACTGCGACACCCTGGCGCGGATGCCAACCGCGGCGAGGTAGTTCTGGATCGCCGCGCCCCACTGCGGCAACAGCGCCGAGACGATCTCGGTGTCGAAGCCGTTGGGATAACCGGCCTCGGCCAGCAATGCCTTCGCCTTGGCAGGATCGTAGCCGTAATGCACCTCGGCCGCGGCGTCGCAGCCGAACTGGGTGAAGTAGCAGGGGCCGTCGGGCACCCGGGCGCCGCCCTGCACGATCTGTTTGGCGAAGGTCTCGCGGTCTATCGCGTAGAAGATCGCCTGCCGCACGCGCGGGTCGGTGAGCGGGTTCCTGGCGCCCGACCGGCCGGCGGCATCGATCGCCACGTGCGCGATGCGCATGGCTTCCTGGCGCAGCGTCGTCAGCGCCGGCATCTTGCCGATGCTTTCGAACTGGTCGGGGTTGAACTGCCAGATCCAGTCGGCCTGGCCGCCCATGATCATGGCCAGTTCGGTGCTGGAGTCGGTGACTTCCTTGATGACGATCCGCTTGATCGGCGGCCGGCCCTTGGAACTGCCGGCGTAGTAGCCCTCGTACCGTTCGAGGTCGATCTCGTTCACGCCGTCCACCTTGGTGATGCGATACGGCCCGGCGCCGACCGGGGCCTTGGCATACTCGTCGCGGCCGACCTTCTCGCGATACGCCTTGGGGTAGATCGGCATGACGAAGGAGACGAACTCCAGCGCCGCGGGAAATGCCTGCTTCAGCTTGAGGCGCACGTGCGTTTCGTCCACCGCCTCGGCGCCGGCGAGCCAGGTGAAATTGCTTGGCACCGAGATGCCGGATTTCGGATCGGTCAGGATGCCGACGGTATAGACGACGTCCGCGGCGGTGACCTTGTCGCCGTTGTGGAAGGTGGCGTCGGGGCGGAGGGTGAATTCCAGCGTGGTGTCGTCAAGCCATTTCCACTCGGTCGCCAGCAGCGGCTGCATGACGAAGCCTTCGGGGTTGCGATAGACCAGGGTGTCCCAGGCGTGGTGCGCGACGATCAGGCCGGTGCGCAGGTTGTTGTAATACGGATCCACGTCGGTGATCTGGTCGCGCCACGCGACGCGGAGCGTGTCGGCGGATTTCTGGGCGAGGGCGGGAAGGGCGGTGGTCATTGCCAGTGCCGTCAGCAGGGCCAGTCTGCGCATCGTCGGTCCTTCAGGTTGCTGCGGTGACGTTACGGGTTCGCGAGGCGCCGCACCAGGAGGTCGGGACGCAGGGTTTCACGCGCGGTTTGAGCAGTTGTGCTCTGACCGGAAATGCCACGAATTCCTCCTGTCATTGCGAGGCGCGCAGCGCCGAAGCAATCCCCTGCCTGACGAGCCGAGGGACGCTCATCAGGCGGGGGATTGCTTCCGCGTTGCGCGCCTCGCAATGACGGGTGGCCGCCATTCAGGTCATGGCGAAAGCGCTCTGGCGTCTCGGCGTTCACTCGCGGTTAGCGTGTCGCGGTGCAGGCTGCCGTCATGGTGGGGCAGCGGCAGCGAGGCCGGCGGGCGCACGCGCGCGGCGTGACGGCGGAAGCCGCGGCTGGCGCGGCGCTGGAGCACGACGGCTGGGTGGTGCTCGCGCGGCGGCTGCGCACCGAAGCGGGCGAAGTGGACCTGCTGGCCGAGCGCGCCGGCGTGCTGGCGATTGTCGAGGTGAAGGCCCGTCCGAGCCTGGCCGACGCCGCGGCCGCGGTCTCGCAGCGCCAGCGCGCACGGCTGATGGCGGCGGCCGAAATCATCCTGGCGGACCACCCGGAGTGGGGCCTGGCGGGGGTGCGGTTCGACGTGCTGGTGGTGGACGCCGCCGGGCGCGTGCGGCGGATCGCTGACGCGTTCCGGCTGGGGGACTGACCTCTCCCGCTTTGCGGGAGAGGTCGCCGCGGAGCGGCGGGTGAGGGTGATCGGGTCGCCCCGCTCTACCTGCTACGTGCCGACCCGATCACCCTCACCCTCGGCGCTCACGCGCCATCGACCTCTCCCGCTCCCGCGGGAGAGGTCAGCCGCGCGCAGCGCACGAGGGTTGACGTTCCCCGACGACGCCCTATTTGGTTGCGACGAAGTGTAGCCCAGGCTACATTCTGTTGCGTATGGTCCATGATATAGTTGAGGCAACCGAAGCATGAGCGAGGCTCTGGCCAGGCCGCTGACCCTTTCCGACCGAAACGCGTTCGCCGCGCGTGAGGCGGTGGCCGGCCGTCGCCGCGGCCTGCGCGCGCTGCTGCCGTTCGCCGGCCCGGCCGTCATTGCCTCGATCGCCTATGTGGACCCCGGCAACTTCGCTACCAACATCCAGGCCGGCGCCCAGTTCGGTTACATGCTGCTCTGGGTCGTCGTCGCCGCGAACCTTGTGGCCATGCTGTTCCAGGCGCTATCCGCCCGGCTCGGCATCGTCACCGGCGAGAGCCTCGCCGGGCTGAGCAGGATCTATTTTCCCCGCCCGGTGTCGCTCGCCATGTGGGTCGCCAGCGAGGTCGCCGCCATGGCGACCGACCTCGCCGAATCCCTGGGCGCCGCCATCGGCCTATCGCTGCTGTGCCACATCCCCCTGCTGGCCGGCCTGCTGATCACCTTCGCCACGACCTACGCGATATTGCTGCTGCAGCGCCGCGGCTTCCGCCCGATCGAGCTGGTGATCAGCTTTTTCGTCGGCCTTATCGGGATCTGCTACCTGATCGAGCTGGCGATCGCCCCGCCCGACTGGGCCGCCTTCGGCTTCCACGCCGTGGTACCGCAACTGGACGGGCCGGATAGCGTGATGCTGTCGGTCGGCATCATCGGCGCCACCGTGATGCCGCACGCGATCTACCTGCACTCCAGCCTCACCCAGGGCCGCACCCCTGCGTTCAGCGATGCGGAGCGCCGCCGCATCCTCGGCTTCTCCAATCGCGAGGTGCTGATCGCGCTCGGCATCGCCGGACTGGTCAACATGGCGATGCTGGCGATGGCGGCCAACGCGTTCCACGCCGGTCACCCGGAAGTGGCGGAAATCGGCACCGCCTACCACACGCTCACCCCCTTGCTTGGCGTCGGCGCAGCCGCGGTGTTCCTGGTCTCCTTGCTCGCATCCGGACTGTCCAGCTCGGTGGTGGGGACGATGGCAGGGCAGGTGATCATGCAGGACTTCGTCGGCTTCCGTATTCCGCTGTGGTTGCGGCGCCTGGCCACCATGCTGCCGGCGGTCGTCGTGGTGGCGATGGGTGCCGATCCGACTCGCGCGCTGGTCGGCAGCCAGGTGGTGCTGAGCCTGGTACTGCCGGTGCCGATGATCGCGCTGGTGGTGCTGGCTGGGCGGCGCGACATCATGGGCAGCTTCGTGGTGCGCGGCTGGACACGGCTGGGCACGGTGGTGGCCGCCGTGCTGGTTCTGGGGCTCAACACCATTCTGTTATTGCAGACCGTCGGCGTCCCGCTCAGTTTCGGGTAAGGCAATCCGTGCCATGATGGCGGGTATGGCGATTCCCGGAAAACCCACGCAGCACGCCGAGCTGCCGGCCGAGCCCACCCAGGCGCAGCGCTTCGGCAAGGCGCGCACGGCGCAGTCCGGCGCGCTGCTGGAGGACTATGTCGAGCTGATCTCCGACCTGCTGGAGAGCAACGGCGAGGCGCGGCCAACCGACATCGCCCGCCGGCTCGGTGTGTCGCATGCCACCGCCATCAAGACGATCGGCCGCCTGAAACGCGAGGGGTTGGCAAGTGCCAAACCGTATCGCGGCGTTTTCCTGACGGAGGGTGGCGAGCAATTGGCCGGCCGGGTGCGCGCCCGCCACCGGCTGGTGGTGGACGTGCTGCGGGCGATCGGCGTCCCCGACGACGCGGCGGAGCAAGATGCCGAAGGGATCGAGCATCACGTGTCGGACGTGACGCTGGCCGCGTTCGGGCGGTTCTTGCGAGATAAATAACGTCTCCCGCGCTGCGCGCGGGCAACCTCTCCCGCGGGAGCGGGAGAGGTCGATGGTGCGAAGCACCTTCGCCGCTGACGGGTCTCGACCTCTCCCGCTTCGCGGGAGAGGTTTATCCAAGCAACGGCACGCCGATCAGCAACAACGCCGCCAGGAAGATCAACCCGAAGATCGCGCCCAGCCGCCAGAACACGGCCGGCGGAAGATAACCGCTGTTGTAGTACGGCAACGCCGCGCCCGTCGCATAGGGCGTCAGCACGCCCATGATGCCCGTGGTCAACGCCAAGGCCAGCGCCACCGTCGCGATCGGCGCGCCTCTGATGCCCATCGCCGCCGCCAGCATCATCGGCATCATCGCCGTCGTATGCGCCGTCAGGCTGGCAAACATGTAGTGCGTCAGGAAATAGATCGAGACCAGGACGACGACGATCAGGCTGGGCGGGAAGGCCCCCACATTGGCGGCCACAGTATCGGCGAACCACTTCACGAACCCCGCCCGATACAACCCGTCCGCCAGTGTCACCAGCGTGGCGAGCAATACGATTGTGGTCCAGGCCGCGTCGTTCTTCGCCATGTCGTCCCAGGTGACGACGCGACACACCAGCATCAGCGAGATCGCAACGAACGCGGCCAGTGCCGGGTCGATGAAGTCGCCGGCGAAGATCCACAGCAGGATCGCGCCCAAGACCAGGACGGCCAGGATGGTCTCTTTCCGGGTGACACCGCCGAGTGCCTCTAGCTCGCGGCCGGCCCAGACCGATGCCTCGGGGCTTCTCTTCACCTCCGGCGGGTAGAACAGGTAGGTCAGCAGGGGCAGCGCCAACAGCAACGGCAGGGCGAATGGCACCGACGCCCGCATCCAGTCGGCGTAGCTGATCGTGACATGGGCGATCCGGCTGATGAATTCGCGCGCCAGGAAATTCGGCGCGCAGGCGGTCATGAACAACGTGCTGGTGACGGTGTTGGCGGCGAACGAGGTCCACATGATGTAGCCGCCGATCCGCCGTGACGACGGATCGTGCGGATGCGAATCGTACAGCGGCGGCAGGTTGTTCACCACCGGGAAGACAATGCCGGCGCCGCGTGCGGTGTTGGACGGCGTGAACGGTGCCAGAATGGCCTCGGCGAAGGTGGTGGCATAGCCGAGCGACAGCGTGTTCTTGCCCAGCGTGCGCACCAGCAGCAGCGCGATCCGCCGCCCCAGCCCGGTCGTGCGATAACCGAGCGCGAACATGAACGCGCCGCCCACCAGCCAGACCGTGGTCGAGCCAAACCCGGACAGTGCCCAGTTGATCGTCTGGCTCACCACGTTGAACCCGGGCTTGGCCAGGTCGGCCGGAGCATACAACGTCCAACGCGACAGCACCGCGACCAGGGTCAGGCCGATCAGCCCCACCGCGGGGTTGGGCAGCGGCTCGGTGACCAGTGCGGCGATCACCCCGGTGAAGATCGCGAAATACCACCAGGCGTGTTGCGCCAGCCCGGGCGGCGGGGGCGTGGCCGCGAGCGCCAGGGTCAGCGCCACCGGCACCGCGACGCGCCACCATCCGGACCGAAGGGAAGGCCCCGTTTTCGACGGTGGGGCGGCGACCGTTGCGGCGACGTCGAGCATGCGCAAGCGCTCCAGCAAGCCAGTGCAGCCTGATCGCACCGCGCGATCAATGCATTGACCTGGGTCAAACCACCGCTTGCCGGGGCCGTGCTGCCAACCCCGTCATTGCTTCGCTTCCCTCGCAATGACAGGGGGAGACTCAATGACTCGGGTCGCCAAGCCGTTCAGCGATCGCCAAGCCGTTCAGCGATCGCCAAGCCGTTCGGCGATCGCCAAGCAGCTCGGTGATCGCCAAGCAGCTCGGCGTTCGCCGTGCAACTCACCTGTCGCCGCGCGTCGCGACCACCAGCACCGCCGCACCGACCTGCAACGCGATGCACGTCACCAGCACGGCCGCATAGCCTCCGGTCGCGTCGTGCAGCAGGCCGAACAGGCCGGGGGCCAGCGCCAGGGTGAATTGTCCCACCGCCGTGCTCAGGCCGATCACCAGCCCAAACGATTGCGCGGCGAACTCGCGCTGGATGAGCAGGGCGGGGAGGGTGATGACGTTGCCCACTGACAGCCCGAACAGCACGCAGCCG
Source organism: Acetobacteraceae bacterium (assembly GCA_035486135.1). Taxonomy (GTDB): domain Bacteria; phylum Pseudomonadota; class Alphaproteobacteria; order Acetobacterales; family Acetobacteraceae; genus JASHVB01. Next base: position 361 of record DATHNI010000230.1, on the reverse strand, counting down.
GCATACAGCGCCACTGTCCGGTCCGGCAGCGCCAGCAGCAGGCCCAACCCGGCCGCCTGGCTGACGAAGCTCGCAGCACTGGTCAGGCGCTGGTCCAGCCGGTCCACCACCGCGCCCACCGCCAGCCGCCCCGCCATCGCCGCGAACGCGGCACAGCCGACGGCCAGGCCCGTGGCGGCGGGTCCGAGCCTCGGCAGCAGGAACGCCACCTGGTGCACGATGAACCCGACCTGCGCTGCGATCGCCAGCGCGAACGGCGCGGAAATCGACCAGAAGCGCGCGCTGCGGAGCGCCTGTGCCTGGCTGGCGATCTCCGGCCGGTCGTCGGAGGTCCTGACCAGCCCGGGCTGCACGCTGTGCC
>DATHNI010000229.1:0-8625 GCA_035486135.1 Acetobacteraceae bacterium | reverse complement strand
CCGCCGCCGGTCACCGAGGCACTATACGTGGTCTTCGGCCGCGCCGGCACCTTCACCCGCCCCAGCCGGGCGATCGCGTCCGCCATCGCATACATCGGATTGACCAGTCCGAACGCGCCATAGTTGTGGCCGCCCGGCCCGTTGAAGGTCACGCGATAGCGCTTCGAACCGACGCCGCCGGTGGCGATGCGCTCCATGTCCGGGCTGTCCACGGTGATGAACGCGCTGATGCGGTCCTTGTAGCGGCCCTGCTGAAACAGATAGCGCATGCCGCGCAGATCGCCCGGCCCTTCCTCACCCACGTCGGCGACGAACAGGATGTCGGCGCGGGTACGGATGCCGGCCGCGTCCATCGCGCGCAGCCAGGCCAGGAGCACCGCCAGGCTGCGGGTGTCGTCGCCCACGCCGGGGGCGAACAACTTGGTGCCCTCGCGGCGCACCGTCAGGTCGGTTCCCGGGGGAAACACCGTGTCCAGATGCGCCGCGACGCAGATCAGCGGACCATTGCCGATGCCCCGGCGCAGGCCCATCACGTTGCCCTCGGCGTCGGTTTCCAGCGCGTCGAGCCCGTGCGCGCGCGCCATCTCCTGGAACGCGGCGGCACGGGTGGACTCCTTGAACGACGGCGCCTCGATCTGCGTCAGGGTGATGATGTCCTGCACCGTGCGGTCATGCTCCCGGGCCAGCGTCTCGCGCGCCACCTCGAACGCCGGGCTGTCGATGATGCGGCGGATGACTCCCCCGGCCTGATTGTCCATGCTGACACTTCTCCCCCCTCGTTGGTGAGACGCTCCTTGGCCGAGCAGGAGGCCGGGGGCAAGATGGGCGGGTGCGAGAGGGAGGCTCGGATGGACCCGGCGGAGTTGCTGGCATCGATGGGGCTGACGGAATTTCTTGGCATGACCGTGACCTCCGCCGAGCCGGATCGCGTGGTGGCGGAACTGGTAGTGGCCGAGGAACACTGCACAATCGGTCATACCATTCACGGTGGCGCGATCATGGCATTCGCCGACACGCTGGGCGCACTCGGCACCGTGCTGAACCTGCGGGACGGGCAATCCACCACGACGTTGGAAAGCAAGACCAATTTCTTTGCCGGCGCCCCGGTGGGCAGCCGGCTGGTGGCGGAGAGCGTGCCGCTGCACCGCGGTCGCCGCACGCAGGTCTGGGAAACCCGCCTCACCGGCGAGACCGGGCGGCTGGTGGCGAAGGTTACGCAAACGCAATTGGTACTATGACATGAGCGCGGCGCAACCGGATGTGATCCGCGTGGCGCATTGCCCTTCCCACGTTCCGTGCAGTCCGAAGTGCGACGCTGCCGGCCCCATGCCGCGCGGCGCCGGGCGCTTCGGCAAACGGCATAGGAAGGGAGTGACATCATGCTCAAAGGACGCCTGCTGGCCTCGGTCTGTGCGCTAGGTTTGCTCGCCGCGGCGCCGGCCTTCGCACAAGGGACGACGGGCACCGACAACACGACGGGAGCGCCGGCCGCGACCGGCGCCCAGCAGAACCCCTCCGGCATGAACAATGCCGGCAATCCCACGGGCGGGATGAGTTCGACGAACGCGAAGCGATCCGCCGATCGTAATATGGAGCACTCGCATGCGATGCGGTCGGCACACTCGAATGCGCGGGCCAACTCGCAGAACAGCGAGATCGATCGCTTGAACGATCAGAGCCTGCAAGCTGCCCAGCAGGGTCACGCGTTCGACGTGGGATCGACCGGGGGTAATTCCGGCGGCATGGGTTCCGGCAGCATGGGTTCCGGCGGCATGAACAATGGCGGGACTGGTGCCGGCGGGATGAACACCGGCAGTGGCTCCGGCAGCATGAACGGCAACGGTGCCAGCCCGATGCCGGGCAGCGGGTCGTCGTCCGGCGGCAATCGCTAACAGCCTGTAAGCCGGCTAACGTCAGGCGCGCGGTGGCAATGCCGCGCGCCTGATCACGGGCTGATGCACCAAGCCACGTGACGATACGCGGAACCAAAGTTGTGAGGGCTGCGCGGATGCTTGGCGACGTCCGCACACCCCTGCGATCGGAGGATTTCCCCGCGCCGCTCGCCCGGGAAAGCCCGTCCTCAGTTCCTCCGCACCCCCATGATCGCCGCCCGCAGCCTGCGTGACACAGCATCGATCACCGCCACCGTCACCAGCACGAGCAGGATCAGGAACGCCACCTCGCGCCACTCCAGCACCCGGATCATCTCGGACAAGTACAGCCCAATGCCGCCGGCCCCGACGATGCCGATGATCGTCGCCGAGCGCGTGTTCGATTCAAAAAAGAACAGCGCCTGGCTGGCGAATACCGGCAGGACCTGCGGCAGGATGCCGAACCGCATCACCGCCAGCCGGCCGCCGCCCGCCGCCAGCACTGCTTCCACCGGCCCCTCGTCCGCGGTCTCGATCGCCTCCGACATCAGCTTGGCCAGCGCGGCGAGGTCGGTCGAAGCGATTGCCAGCGCACCGGCGAACGGTCCCAGGCCGACCACGTTGATCCAGATCAGCGCCCAGATCAGCGTATCCACGCTGCGCACCGTGTCCAGCGCCCGTCGCGCCAGGAAGTGCAGCACGCGGCTGGCGACGACATTGCGCGCCGCCAGGAAGCCGAGCGGCAACGCGAACACACCGGCCAGCGACGTGCCAAGAAACGCGATCGCCAACGTCTGCCCCAAGGCGCCCAGATAAGTCGGCACGTGCGCGGAGCTGGCTGGCCAAGGCGGCATCATCAGCGCGAAGACGGTGCCCAGGCGTCCCAGCCCGGCGACGATCCGGGCCGGCGTGACGTCAAGCACCACCAGGCCGCCAACATAAACAGCAAGCGCCAGCGCGGCGGCCGCGATACCGATCCAGCCGCGGCCGCGCGCCGGCGCAGGCACCGGTCCCGCATGCGCCAGAAAATCCGCCCGCAAGCCGCCGGTCATCGGCGGATTTCCCACGCCAGCAGATGATGGCGCATGCGTTCCGAAATCACGTCCAGCAGCATGACGCAGACCACGAGCAACAGCAGCATCGCGCTGACGTCGGCGTAATAGAATTTACGGATCGCGGTCAGCAGGTCCATGCCGATGCCGCCGGCGCCGACGAAGCCGATCACCGCCGCGCCGCGCACATTGATCTCCAGCCGCAGCAGCGTGTAGCTGGCGAAGTTCGACAGCACCTGCGGCAACGCGCCGAACCGCACCTGCGCGAACCACGAACCGCCGGCGGCGGTGACGCCCTCGACCGGGCGCATGTCGATGCTCTCGACAACCTCGGTGAACAGCTTCCCCAACGAGCCGGCCGAGTGCAGCGTCAGCGCCAGTACGCCCGGCAGCGCGCCGAGACCGAAGGCCTCGACGAAGACCAACGCGAAGACCAGGTCGGGGACGGTGCGCAGCAATTCGAGCAAGCGGCGCACCAGCAGGCACAGCCAGGCCGGAACCAGGTTGCGGCTGGCACCGAAGCAGCCGGCGAAGGCCAGCGCGGCGCCGCTGAGCGTGCCGACATAGGCGATCAGCAGCGTCTCGCCGAGCAAGCGAAGCCAGCGATGCAGGCCCCAGAACCACTCGGCGGGATCGGTCCACACGCGCGCGCCGGAATCGAGTGTCAGCAGCCGGTCGAAATAGCTGGTGAAATTGCCGATCTTGCTGAAGAACGTTGCGGGCTCCACCTCAGCACCGATCACGGACGCCGCCAGCGCCAGCAGGAAGATCGTGGCCCCGAGATAAAGCTGCCGCCGGCGCGCCACCGCGGCTTGCCGGTAGGCTCCGGCAAGCGCGGCGAACTGCGCCTCGGGCAGGACGGCGACGGCGCGCGGCACGCGAGTGGGTCAGGTGGCCTTGCGACGCAGTTTGTCGACGAACACGATCAGCTTGATCGTGTCGTCGTACGCGGCGTTGTCGATCGGCTGCCACGGCTGGTTCTTGCCGTCCGACAACCGGTCGAACGAGGCCTTGTCGTTCTTCGCGGCATCCAGGAACGCAGCGCGGATCGAGGCCTTCAGATCGTCCGGCAGGCTGGTCAGCATCGCGGTCGGCGAGTTGATGATCATGTCGGATTTCAGGATGATGCGGAAATCCGATTTCTGCATCGGGCTGCCGTCGGGGTTCTTCAACATGCCCTTGGTGAGCATGCGCGTCAGGTTTGAATCGTTGTCGGCATTCCACCAGTTGGCGCAGACATCGACGGTGCCTTGCGCCAGCGCGATCACCGCGTTCTCATGGCTGCCGGTGACCAGCACCTTGCCGAAATAGTTCTCCGCCTCGATGCCGCGCTTGTCCAGCGCGTAGAGCGGCATGTTGTAGCCGGACGTCGAGTTGGGATCGACCAGGCCGAGATTCCTGCCTTTCAGGTCCTGCAAGGTTTTGTAGGGGCCGGAAGCACGCACATAGAAGACGGAATAGTACCCCTTGGTACCATCGCTGTTCACATCGATGACGAAGGCATCCGTCTTCACGCCGGTCAGCCGGGCGCGCGAGAACGACGCCGGGCCGTAATAGCCGATATGGATGTTGCCGGCGCGCTGGCCCTCGATTACCGCGGCATAGTCGTTGGCGACTCGCAGCGTCACCTTGGTGCCCAGCGTGCGCGACAGGTATTCGGTGAAGGGCGTGAAGCGATCGACCACGCCGGAGGCGTTCTCGGCCGGCACCACGGCATAGACCAGCTCCGGATATTGCGTCTTCCAGGACTGCGCCAGCGCGACAGGGGCAACGGCGGCGCCGGCCAGGCCGGCAAGCAACGTGCGGCGTTGGATCATGATGTCACCTTTATTGCTGGGAGGCAGAAGGTTTTGCTGGGGCGCAGAAGGTATCGCTGGGAGGCAGAAGGTATTGGCGGGAAGCAGAAGGTCTTCAGGCGTTGGCCGGCTGCGGGACCGCGTCCAGGGGTGCGGACAGGTCGCGGCCAATCGCTTCCTCCGCTTCCATGCCGTACAGCTCGCGCGCCACCGCCTCGGTGAGGTCGGCGGGCGCGCCATCGAACACCACCCGGCCGTTCGCCATGCCGACCAGCCGGTCGCAATAGCCGCGCGCGAGGTCGAGCGCGTGCAGGTTGCAGATCACCGTCAGGCCGAAATGCCGGTTGATGCGTTGCAACGCGTCCATCACGATGTGGGAATTACGTGGATCGAGCGAAGCGACCGGCTCGTCGGCGAGCACGAGGTCGGGCTCCTGCACCAGGGCGCGGCAGATGGCGACGCGCTGCTGCTGGCCACCGGACAGGTGATCGGCGCGGCGATCCGCCAGGCTGGCGATGTCGAGCTGGCTGAGCGCGGCGAAGGCGATGGCGCGGTCCTCGCGGGGCCAGGCTTTCAGCATGGCGCGCCAGCCGGGGGTATGCGCGAGGCGGCCGAGCAAGACGTTGTTCAGCACGTCGAGCCGGCCGACCAGGTTGAATTGCTGGAAGATCATGGCGCAGCGGCGGCGCCAGTCGCGCAGGGGCCGGCCGGACAGCGCGGTGACGTCGGTGCCCTGCCAGGAGATGCGGCCGGCGCTGGGCGTGGCCAGGCGGTTGACCATGCGTAGCAAAGTGGACTTGCCGGCGCCGGAGCGGCCGATCACGCCGACGAATTGGCCGGCGGGGATCGTGAGATGTACGTCGTGTACTGCGCGCGTCGCACCGTACTGTTTCGCCAACCCGTCAAGCACCAGCATTGCCGCGCGCTACCCCTCGCTGCCCTGCGCGGCTTATGGCGCAACGGACGGCGTCGTGTGTGAAGGTTCGGTTACGTACGGAGGGTGAGTGAAACCTCTCCCGCTACGCGGGAGAGGTTTGCTTCCAGAAGAACACGGTATCGCCGGGCGTGCCGTCGGCGTTCACCGCGTAGCCCGGGATGCGCCCGGCCTCCTGCCAGCCCATCTCCCGATACAGGTGTTCCGCCGCGTGGCCCGCGCGTGTATCCAGCGTCAGCAGCGAACGTCCGGCGTGCCCTGCCTCGCGCTCCACCCGTTGCATCAGGGCGCGCGCAAGGCCGTGCCGGCGCGCGCCGGGATGCACCAGCAGCTTCTGCACCTCGGCACGATGCGGCGCGTTGGGTGGCGTGCCGACATGCAGCGTGACCGTGCCAGCCAGCACGCCGTTCACCCAGCCGCAGAGCAAGCGCTGGGTGCCGGCGGCGATGTCCGTAGTGGCACGTTTCCAGAATGCGCGCGCGGTCGCCGGCGCGAGCGGCGGCAGGAACGACACCCCCGCACCGCCGGCGACGCAGGCGATCAGGATTTCGGACAGGCGGTACTCGGCCGATGCAGCCGCGGCGGCGTCAAGCACTTCGATGCCGTTCACCGGCTTGGCATAGGCAAACTCCAGCGAGTTCGAGATGTCGTGCAGCACGCGGATCGGTCCGGCGCGGACGTAGGACCGCTTTTCGTAGAACCGGTGCGCGCGATCGAACCGCGTGTCGCTCCACAGCACGAGCCGTGCAGCGCCGGCCGCGATGGCATAGGCCTCGGCGGTATCGAGCAAGCGATGGGCGAGGCCGGTGCCGTGTTGCGAGGGGTGCACATAGACGCGGCAAATTTCCCAGGCGGGGCCTGCATCGGGCGGCGCGACAGGGACCCTCGCAAGCAATAGACTCCCCCTCCCCTTGAGGGGAGGGGGAGTATCCTTCGGCCGCGTCGCAGCCATGCCGATGACGGCCCCATCGGCTTCCGCCACCCACAGCGCACCGCCCGCGCCCGCATAGTACGACGCGAGCGCGCGCAGCTCCGGCATCTCGCCATCCACATCCATGCGGATGCCGGGATACAGCGCCCAACACGCGCCGATCAGCGCGATCAATTGTTCTGCGTCGGCATCCTCGCCCGGACGGATCCGCGCCGTCATGCCAAGCTACGAACGTCCCGACACGCGCCGCCCGGTCTCCAGCGCCGCATACGTCGCCACCGGCCCCGGCATCAGCCAACGGAACCCCTGCTCCAGCAATTTCTCGACGTTCTTCGTATCGACGTGCGGATGGCCGCACGGCACGTTGTACTGCTTGCAGATCGCCAGGATCTCGTTGATGGCGGACGCCACCGTTGGATGTTCGTATTGCCGCGGATGGCCGAGATCCTGCGACAGATCGCCCTCCCCTATCAGCACCACGCCAATCCCCTTCACCTGTTCCAGCATCTTCGGCAGGTTGGCGATCGCGCGCTTCTCCTCGCACATGATCACGACCAGCACCTCGCCTTGCGGGTTCAACGGCCAGGTGTCAGCGCGCTTATAGTATTCCTGATCGGTCAGTCCCCAATAGCGCGCGGCCGTGCGAGGCGCATCGCCGCGCTGTCCCGGCGGATCGTAGTACTCGGCCTCGCGCGGACGCGGATAGCGCGAGGCGGCAACGGCATTGCGCGCATCGTCCACCGTGCTGACATGCGGCCAGACGATGCCGTACACGCCGATATCCAGCACCTGCTTGGCGATCCACTGGCTTTGCTCGCCGCCGTTCGGCGGGATGCGCACGAACGGCGTCACCGCCGGCGCGATGCTGCCCGACGTCGCGATCTGCCGGCGGCTCAGCATGTATTGCATGCAGTCGCGCAGCGCCTTGATGTCGTACGGGTTGTGCTCCATCTCGAACACCACGCCATCATAGGCCGAGCCGCTGAGGTTCACCGCGGTGGCGACCTCGCCGGGGGCGAAGGTGACAAAGGTCGGCTTGCCGGATTCCAGCGCCTTGATCGCGCCGTTGAGGCGGGGAATGTCCATGGTGAGGCTCCTTCAGGTCAGGGTGGCCGCGAACAGGGTTTCGGGGCGATAGGCAACGGGGGTCAGGCCCTGCTGCGCGGCGAAGTCCAGGCACAGTTCGATGCCGCGCCGATTGGCGGCGAGCCCATAGGGCAGCACGTCGTCGCCGACGATGGATTGCCAGCGTTGCTCCGCACTGGGTTCGCGCGCGGCCTGCTTTGCCCTGAGGAACATCGCCATCAGTTCCGCTTCCAGCCAGGGATGGTCTTCGAGCAACGCCCGCTTCACACAGACAACGTGGTTGACGGGATAGGCGCCGGTGCGCGCGTACCAGGCAGCCGCAGCCGCGTCGGCGTCCGGAATGACCGTGCGGACCTGTGCCGGATCGAGGCCGGTCAGCGCGATGCCGGCATCGATCTCGCCCGCCATCAGCATGGCCGTTAGGTCCTGCCCTTGTGCGATGCGCTGTACGTTGGGCGGGTCGTGGTATTCCAGCACGTGCGCGTCTTCGGCGGTGACCCAGGTGACGCTCTCCGGACGCACCGCATAGTCGGTTTGCAGGATGCCGCGCAGCCAGATGCCGGTGGTCTGCGAATAAGCGCGCACGCCAACGCGCTTGCCGGCCAGGTCTTGCGGCCCACGGATCGGCGAATCACTCCGGCACACCAGCGCGCCGTGGTGAAAGCCGCGCATCAGCACGACGGGCAGGCCGATGATCGGCTTGGCATAGGCGTGCGCCTGGGCCAGCGTGGTGAGCGCGATCTCGCACAGGTCGAAGTCCAGCGTGCGTACCATGCGGCGAAAAGCGCGGGTGATCTGCGGCATCTCCTCGAAGTCGAGGCGCACGCGGTCCGATGTGACGGTGCCGTCTTTCAGTGCGACGGCGTGCGGGTAGGAGGCGATGGCAGAGCGGAGGGTCAGCATGGCGAGAAGACCTTTCCCGCTACGCGGGACCAGAAAACCTCTCCCGCCACGC
>DATHNI010000228.1:0-3589 GCA_035486135.1 Acetobacteraceae bacterium | reverse complement strand
CGTGCCTTTGAAACCGCGGTGGCCGGCGTGCGGATCCGCGCGCCAATGATGGCGATCAATACGGTGGCGGCGGGCGGCGGATCCATCCTGCATTTCGATGGCGCGCGGTTCCGCGTGGGTCCGGATTCCGCCGGCGCCGATCCGGGGCCGGCCTGTTATCGCCGTGGCGGGCCGCTAACGGTGACCGATGCCAATGTCTGCGTGGGCAAAATCCAGCCGGCGCATTTCCCGGCGATCTTCGGTCCGAACGGCGATGCGCCGCTGGATGCCGATGTCGTGCGGGAAAAATTCGCCGGGCTGGCGGAGGAGATCGCCCGCGCCACCGGGGATCGGCGGACGCCGCAACAGGTGGCGGAGGGATTCCTCCAGATTGCCGTTGCCAACATGGCGAACGCGATCAAGCAGGTCTCGGTGCAGAAGGGGCACGACGCGGCGCGCTTCGCGTTGCAGTGCTTCGGCGGTGCGGGCGGGCAGCACGCCTGCGCTGTGGCCGATGCGCTCGGCATGGAAACGGTGTTCATCCATCCGTTCGCCGGCGTGCTGTCGGCGTACGGCATGGGGCTCGCCGACCAGACGGTGATGAAGGAGCAAGCGGTGGAGGTGCCGCTGGAACCGGAGACGATGGGGGAGTTGCAGGACGTCGCCGACCGGTTGGCGCTCGATGCGGAATCCGCGCTGGCAGGGCAGGGGGCCGACGCGGACCGCATCAGCACGTCGCGCTCGCTGCACATGCGCTATGCCGGCACCGAGGCGGCGCTGATCGTTCCGCTGCGCGATCATGCGCGCATTGTCGAAGATTTCACAACGGCGCATCGCGCCCGGTTCGGTTTCGCCACGCCGGAGCGCGAACTCGTGGTGGAGGCGGTGGCGGTCGAAGCGATCTCTCAGGGCGAGGCGGTGACCGAAACCCGGCTGGCAACACGCGCCGAGGGGACGCCGGCGCCGATCGACTCGGTGCGCGTGTTCACCGGCGGCACGCAACACGATGCGCCGGTGTTCGATCGTGTCGGCTTGCTCGCCGGCGATCGCATCACCGGACCCGCGCTGGTGCGCGAGGCCAATGCGACGACCATTGTCGAGCCCGGCTGGACGGCGGAGATCACCCCGCTGGACCACATGATGCTGCGCCGGACCGAACAAATGGCGACGCGTGTCGCGGCGGGCAGCGACAAGCCGGACCCCGTGCTGTTGGAACTGTTCAACAACCTGTTCATGAACGTTGCGGAACAAACCGGCGCGGTGCTGCAGAACACCTCGATGAGCGTGAACATCAAGGAGCGGCTGGACTTTTCCTGCGCGATCTTCGATGCCGAGGGCTACCTGGTGGCGAACGCGCCGCATGTCCCCGTGCATCTGGGTGCGATGGGCGAGAGCGTGCGCACCGTGCTGCGCCATCGCAGCGGAACGTTGAAGCGGGGCGATGTGGTGGCGCTGAACAATCCGTTCAACGGCGGCACGCACCTGCCGGACGTGACAGTGATAACGCCGGTGTTCGACGAGGCTGGCTCGGAGATTCTGTTCTTTGTCGGCTCGCGTGGGCATCACGCGGATATCGGCGGCACCACGCCGGGCTCGACGCCGCCCGGTTCGCAGACGCTGGAGGAGGAAGGCGTCGTCATCGACGATTTCCTGCTGGTGGATGGCGGACATTTCCGCGAAGCCGAATTCCGCGCGTTGCTGCGCGGGGCGAAATATCCGGCGCGCAGCCCGGATGTGAACGTCGCCGACATCAAGGCTCAGGTGGCCGCCAACGAGAAGGGCGTGCAGGAGTTGCGCCGTGTCGTTGCGCAGTACGGCTGGGCAACGGTCAGCGCCTATATGCGGCACGTGATGAACAACGCCGAAGAGTCGGTGCGGCGGGTGATCGAACGGCTGGGCAACGGGCGCTTCAACTATCGGATGGATAACGGGTTGCCGTTATGCGTTGCGGTGAGCGTGGATCGTGCGACGCGCAGCGCGGTGGTGGATTTCACCGGGACCGGGCGGCAGCACTGGGGAAATTTCAATTCGCCGCCGGCGGTGACCCGCGCGGCGGTGCTGTATGTGTTCCGCTGCCTGGTGGGCGACGACATCCCGCTGAACGACGGCTGCCTGGTGCCTTTGCGGTTGGTGATACCGCCCGATACGTTCCTGTCGCCCGCGCCGGGTGCGGCGGTGGTGGCGGGGAATACCGAGGTCTCGCAGGCCACCTGCAACGCGTTGTTCGGTGCGCTGGGGGCGATTGCGTGCTCGCAGGCGACCATGAACAACTTCATCTTCGGCGATGCGACGCGGCAGTATTATGAAACCATCTGCGGCGGGACGGGGGCGGGGCCGGGGTTCGACGGGACCTCGGCGATCCACTCGCACATGACCAACACGCGGATGACCGATCCCGAGGTGTTGGAGCTGCGTTATCCGGTGCGGCTGGAGCAATTCGAAATCCGCCGCGGATCGGGTGGCGACGGGAAGTGGCGCGGCGGGGACGGGGCGATAAGGCGGATCCGGTTCCTGGAGCCGATGACGGCGGTCATCGTGGCGTCGCGCCGCAATGTGGCGCCGTTCGGCCTGGAGGCCGGCGATGACGGCGCGGTAGGGCGGCAATGGGTCGAACGCGCCGGCGGCGGGCACGAGATCCTGACCGGCACGGACAGCGCGGAGCTTGGGGTGGGGGACGTGTTCGTGATCGAGACGCCGGGGGGCGGCGGCTACGGGCGGGCGTAGCGTTCGATACTCCGAATCAGCAACGATCTGACATCGACGCAATCATCGCCTATAATGCCATCACGCAATCAGGCCAACGTGTCTCAATGAGCAGCATTACCATCCGGAACCTCGATCCGGGGGTGAAGGAGCGCCTGTGTGTTCGCGCCGCCGAGCACGGTCACTCGATGGAGGCCGAAGCCCGCCGCATCCTGCAAACCGCGCTCAAAGGTCCAGCGCGTGCGCCTGCACCCAACCTCAATGAACGCATTTGCGCCCGGTTTGCTCCCTTGGGTGGCGCTGACGACCTGGAAATCCCGTCACGCCTGCCGGATCGCGATCCAGCGCGGTTCGAGTGATGTTCGTACTCGACACCAATATCCTGTCGGCAATGATGCGCAGCGCGTTAGTGCCAGAACTGGCGGTTTGGATCGCCGGCCAGCCAGAGGAGACGCTGTTTACCGCGGCAGTCTGCCAGGCCTAGATCCTGGCCGGCATTGAGATACTGCCGGACCGGCGCCGCCGGCGCGAGCTTGAGGTCGCGGTGCGCGCCATGTTCCAGGATGACTTCGAGGGGCGCATCCTGCCGTTCGATAGCAACGCCGCCGCGGCTTGTGCTGACATCCTCGCCGTGCGCAAACGCACCGGTCGGCCGATCGCGCCGCTCGATTTCATGATCGCGGCCACGGCGCGAACGAACAACGCAAGCATGGTTAACCGGGACACCGGCGGCTTCGAAGGCTGCGGTCTCACCCTTATCGATCCGTGGCACACAGTTGGTCCCGCTCATCGCCCGCTTGTGTCAGTCCTCGGCCAGCAGCTCGTCCAGAGTAACCGGGCACACCTCCGGCACCGGCGACGGTGGCTGGCCGTCCAGCGTAACGGGCAAGCCGCGCAGTGCCTGCCG
>DATHNI010000227.1:0-8695 GCA_035486135.1 Acetobacteraceae bacterium | reverse complement strand
GATCCTCAGCGCGGTGGTTCCGACGTTGATCGCCCAGCGATGGTTCCAGCCCAGTCTCGCGTTGATCGACGAGGCGGATGCCGCCGCCCTTGCCACGGCGCCAGCAATTACGCCGGTTCCAGCGCGCGGCCGCTAGCTAGCAGGCGCCAGGGAGGCTGGGATATGTTCGAAGATACATTGTTGCAAATGGAGGGCAAGCAACGTCAGCGCCTCGCCGCGAAGGCGCGACCCGGATGCGTCAGCTCGTCAGCTTGTGACGCGCCCCGACTTACTCAGCAGTCGGTAAGTAGGGCGACATTTAGTAATGTGTCATGGTCGGCGAAGGCCGGCCATCCACGACTTTTCAATTCAGCACGAAAGCAAAGACGTGGGTGACCGGGCCAAGCCCGGTCATGACACCACTGGCAGTGTCGTCCCACTTACCGACTGCTGAGTAGGTCATTGACTAGCCGCCACTGATCGCTGTCATGATCAGCACTTCGGCACCTTCCGTCAGCCGGGTTTGCAACGCCGCACGCTCTCCCGCGACGAAGATGTTGATGTGGCGGCGGATCCGCGGGCTCGAATCGCAAATGCGGTCGCGCATACCGGGCCAGCTTTCGTTCAGCGCATCGATCGCATTGCCAACGGTTGCCGCGCGCAGTTCCACACGCCTCGCGCAGCCGGGAAACAGCGGCAGCAGGGCAGCCGGCAGCGTCACCACCACAAGCGGCAATGCAGCGGCGCAACTCTCAACGGTCAACTCGTGTTCGCCGCGCGAGGTCATCTATCCGTTGACGACCATCGTTTCCACCGAATAGATCGGCGGCAGGTTCTGCGCGATGCAGGACCATCTGTCGCCTTCGTCGCCGCTGGCGAACAGCGCTCCGGTGTTGGTGCCGAAATACACCCCTGCCGGGTCGAGGCTATCGGTCGTCATGGCCTGACGCAACACACCAAAGAACGTGTTCTGCTGTGGCAATCCGTCGCGCAGCGCCTGCCAGGTTTCGCCCTGGTCGCGGGTGCGCCAGACAGCGGCCTTGCCGTCAGGCACATATCGTCCGGCGATGTCGCCATTCAGCGGCAGCAGATACAGCGTCGCCGGGTCCCGAGGATGCGTCGCCGCGGGAAACCCGAAGCTGGACGGCAGCCCCTGCTCGACACTGATCCAGTGCTGACCTGCATCGTCGCTGCGATACATGCCGCAATGGTTCTGCTGGTAGAGGCGTTCGGGCATCCCCGGCGCCATCACCACGCAATGCACGCACTGCCCGTATTCCGGATAGCGTTGCTCTTCCGGCAGGAAGTCGCAGCGGGTGCCCTTGTTGCGCGTCTGCCAGGTATCGCCGCCGTCTTCCGTATAGAACACACCCGCGGACGAAATGCCGATCCAGAGCCGCTGCGCATCGGTCGGATGCGGCACCAGCGAATGCAGGATCAAGCCGCCGCCGCCCGGTTGCCAATTCGGCCGCGAGGGGTGCTCGCGCAGCCCGGCGACATGCTGCCACGACTGCCCGCCGTCGTTGCTGCGAAACAGCCCGGCCGGTTCGACACCCGCATACAGTCCGCCGACGGACGGCGACACGCTCCAGACGGCTTTGATCGGCGGTTCGCCGGTCTCATACGCCAGGCCCTCGCTCGAATGCGTCCAGGTGGCGCCGAGGTCGCTGGATTTCCACACCGCCGGGCCGAACCATTCGTTGCCGCCGCCAGCGTAGATCGTGCCGCTGTCCGGATCCGCAACGACATGGTTCATCGGCCACGTCTCGCAGAATGGACCGCGCAGCTCCCAGGAGCGCCGATCCGTGTCGCTGGTGAGGGTGAATGCGCCCTTCTTGGTGCCGACCAGGATGAGTATCCGTTTCGCCATTCGCTGCCTCCCCGTTGGCGGTCGCGACGATTGCCGTACCCGCCGCTTGACAGAAGACCGTTGATATCAACATGATCGCGGTATGTCAAAGCGCGATGCGCTGCCGTTCGCCACCACACGTCAAGTCCGCGCGACCTGCCTGTGCCTGCATACGCAGCGGGCGGCGCGCGCGCTGGCCCGGCGCTTCGACGAAGCGTTGCGGCCGGCGCACCTGACCAGCGGGCAGTTCTCGCTGCTGATGTCGCTCAACCGTCCAGAGCCGCCTCGCATCGGCGAGGTTGCCGCGCTGCTGGCAATGGATCGCACGACGCTTACCGCGAACCTCAAGCCGCTGGAACGGCGCGACCTCGTGCGGGTCACGGTGGACGCGGCGGACAAGCGCGGGCGCCGCCTGGTGCTGACGCCGCCGGGCCGCGCCGCATTGGCGGTAGCCATGCCGCTATGGCAGCAGATCGAACAATCGATCGAGCGTCTGGTGGGAGATCCGAGCCAGTTGCGGGAGGATCTGCTCGCATTGTCTTGATCGTCGAGGTCACCGCCAAACGCTAATCGGGACGGCTAGGCCAAAACCATAGGAGCGGGTAAAGCTTTGGCGGACAGGACTCGGGAGTCACCGTTGCGTTGACATAGTAGCTATAGCTGTGACCTCGCAAGGCCCCCTTTATCTTTTGGTAATCATATGCATCGACCTCACCGCCGTATGATAGTTCGATTTGCATCGCCGTCCCGTTGCTCAGAGCCAGCCTGATGCTGCCCCCCAAGTAGGGCTTCAAGTACCTAGGTTTCGTCGTCCAGCACCACGCATAGACTGCCTGAACATCTTGCCATGACTGGCGGCGAGGCGCATCGAGATAACCAAATCGGGTTATGATCTCTGTTGGGGTGAGGCAAAAATAATGCTTTGCACTGTTGACGTAGAGGGCAATAGACATTGAGAGCGTCAAGCAGGCGATCGAAACCCACGTGAGAAAAAATTTGCCCCGCGGCTTCGGGCGCACATAAGCGCCCGACCAGGCAGATAGATCAATCCTGGGCACGAGGAGCCCGCAAAGGGCTGCGAAAGAGAATGTGGCGCCCAAGAGGGCAATAAGCAACTGAGACCCCGAGGGCAGATCTCCGTGGTAGAAGGTTGAAGAAGGACACCAATTTGATTGCAATCGTTCTGGCGAGACCGACAAAAAGACGGGCGCCAGCACAAACCCAATGCCCCTAAACAGCCAACGTGCCCACGTGGATCGTTGGCCTCGGGCCTGTCGCAGAGAAAGGTCATCACGCGAGTCAATCATGGCCGATCAAGATGGCAGATCGCTCAAACTCCGGCGATGGCAGTGGTGCGGACAGGCATAAGTCAAAAATCCCGTGCCGCGGCGGAGACCAGTCGCCGCGTCCATTGCGAGCGGTCTCACGATAGGCAAAGATCAAGGTTGTGCACCATGCGAGGCTCGGGATGTTGCTCGCCGTAAGAAGTGCGGTTGCCGAAGACGAACCTGCCGTGGTCGCGCTGTGGCGCGCTTGCGATCTGGTTGCATCATACAATGACCCGGCAGCCGACTTCCGTTTCGCCAAAGCCGGTGCTTGCTCCGACGTGCTCGTTGGCGTGGACGACGGCGGCGAAATAGCAGGCAGCGTCATGGTCGGCCATGACGGTCATCGAGGCTGGTTCTACTACGTTGCTGCCCGTCCTGCGTCGCGCGGCGAGGGCGTGGGCCGGCGCATGGTGCAGGCGGCAGAGAACTGGCTCCGCCAACGTAACGTCGTCAAAGTGCAACTCCTGGTCCGGGAAACCAACAACAGGGTGGTAAGCTTCTACGAGCACCTCGGCTTCGAGGTAGCCCCGCGCGTGGTCATGAGCAGATGGCTGGGGAAACCGTCGTAGGTCGCGCCTCGCGCCGGCTGAACGCCATGAATGCACCTTTCTCGGCATGGCCGGTTCGTGCACCTCTTTCGCTCCCGCGGGACGGTTTTCGTCATGCGTGGGCCGGAACCGTCTTGGCAAAATCCGCCACATCGATCGGCTTGCCCGGTACTACGAACACATAGACCAGTGCGCAAGCCAGCCCGAGGCCCGCGCTGAACAGCAAGGCGGGCACGAAACTGCCAGTGTCCTGCACGATGAATCCGGTGATGGTCGGTGCCAGGGCGCCACCGATATAGCCGCCGCAGTTCTGGATGGAGCCCAGCGACGCGGTGCAATGCCGCGGGGCCACGACGCTGGCGAGTGCCCAGCACATCGCCCCAGCCATGCCGTTGAACGCCAGCGCAGTGGACACCGCGATGACGGCGACCAGCGTGCTCGGCGTCAATGCCGTAACGATCGTGAAGGCTGCCATGCCGGTCAGGCCGATCACGACGGGGATCTTGCAACTGTTGATGGGCGATACGCCACGCCCCGAGAGGAAGTCGGTCAGCCAGCCTGCGCCAACGCTGCCCAACACCCCGCAGGCGAACGGAATCGCGGCAACCCAGCCGGTCTTGGCGATGCTCATATGGCGTTCGATTTCGAGGTAGCCGGGCAGCCACGCCTGGTAGACCCAGCCCATGTAAACTTCGCCGAAGAAGCCCAGTACCATGCCCCAGGTCGCGCGGTACGCGAACAGCAGTTTCCAATCCGCCCAGGTGACACGGTCGGCGACCTGCTTCGCCTCGCCATCGACGAGGTAGGCTTGTTCGTCGTCGGTCAGCGCGACCTCGCGCGGCTCGCGATACACCGCGTACCACAGGATCGCGACGCCGACCCCGACGCCGCCCATGATGACAAACATCCAGCGCCAGCCGAAGGCGAGCATCAGCACGGTGAGCACCGGCGGCGCGATGGCAGGGCCGAGCTTGGAACCGCAGAGGCCGATGCCGGTGGGCAGGCCGCGCTCGCGCACGTTGAACCAGTCGCGCACCACGCGCACCAGGCCGGAGAATTGCGGCGACTCTCCCATGCCGAGGAAGACGCGCGCGACGACGAATTGCCAGAAGCCGCCGACCAGACCGCCGCCGGCCTGCGCGACTGACCAGATGAAGATGCCCAGGCCGAGCAATTTGCGCGGGCCGATCCGGTCGACCAACGCGCCGGCGGGAAGCTGGAACACGGCATAGGCCCACAGGAACGCCGACAACAACAACCCCATCTGGGCGATCGACAGCCCGAGGTCGTGGCGGATCAGCGGATTCGCAACCGCGAGGGTGGAACGATCCACATAGTTCACGGCGCAGCCGAGGACCAACAGTGCGACGGAACCTCGTTGGATTCGTTTGAGGCGCGGCGAGGCGATGACGGCGGCCATAGTCGTGCTCCTTGGTCGGGGGTCTTCCCCGAATGCTTGCGTTTCCGAGCGCAGTGTGCGCTGTGCCTGGGTGTCGGTCGAGACGCTCGACCGCCGTCGGATGGTGGGCAGCCCTATAAACTTTGGCGATCTGGGCTGCTATTCGCGCATGGCGACGAACCTATGAACAATCCGACCCGGCCGTGTCATACTAGGCGCCGTAATGCTGCCTCTCGAATGCATCGCACTGGCGAATGCCCACACCGGCGGATGCATCACACCGGCGGATGCATCACACGGGCGGATGCCTGGCGCCGGCGACTGCATCGCACCGGCCGCCTCGCATCATGCCGACGGAGGTCGGCATCCACAATTTTCTCCTGCCCGTGCCAGGAAGAAGTCGTGGATGCCGACCTCCGCCGGCATGACGAGGTGCATCGTCCGTGTGGCACTCCCTCACCCCAGCGCGTATTCGACCTCTGGCGTATAGACCGCTTGCTCTTTGCCAAGCAGGGAACTGAACAATGTGAAATGTTCGATCGGCACCGGATCGGCGCGGAACAGATTATGCGCCTGCACGAACGCCGCGAGCTTGCCTTCGACGGCATTGTCCAATCGCGCCAGCGTAAGATGCGGCGCGAAGCGGCGACGTTCCGGATCCAAACCGATACGTTGCAGCGCCGTCTCGATCTTGTTCTGCAAGTGGTCGAGCGCCTGGTTCCGCTCCACCCCGACCCAAAGCTGCGTGCTGCGCCCGGATCGCGCGAACGTGCCCACCCCCGCCAGGGTCAGTGTGAACCCGCGAGCTTTCAGTGCCGACAAGGCAAGGTCGATCTCCTCCGCACGGTAGGCGGGCGTTTCGCCGATGAACCGCAGCGTGATGTGGTAGTTCTCCGCCGGCACCCAGCGAGCACCGGGTATGCCGGCGCCTGACAGCATCGCCACGCGCTGCCGCAGCGGCCATGGCAGGTCGAGGGCCACGAACAGCCTCATGCCGGGCGCGCCTCCTGCAACAACTTCTCCACCAGCGGCAACAGCCGCGCCACCTCGCGCCGCACGCCTTCCGCATTGGGATGCAGTCCGTCCGGCTGGATCAACCCCGGCACTTCCGCCACGCCCTGGAGGAAGAACGGGTCGTACAGCAGGCCCGGGCGCTGCCCCAGCCGATCGAAAACCGCACGGTAGGCTCGTTCATAATCCGGACCGAGGTTGGGTGGCGCGTACATCCCCGTGAACAGCGTGGGGATATGCTTCGCCGCCAGCGTATCGAGGATCGCGCGCAGGTTGGCCTCCATGGCGCTCGGATCCAGGCCGCGCAGCCCGTCATTGGCGCCCAGTTCCACGATCGCCGCATCCGCGCCGTCCGCCAGCACCCAGTCCAAACGGGCGCGGCCCCCGGCACTGGTGTCGCCGGACACCGCGCCGTCGATGATGCTGACATCATAGCCGTGGGCGTGCAGGGCCTGCTGCAACTGCACCTCGAACCCATCGGCGTGCGGCAGGCCGTATCCGGCCGTCAGCGAGTCGCCCAGGATCAGCAGACGGATCGGGGCCGCTTTCGCCGGCGGGCTCACCACCGACAAGGCCAGCACGACGGCCAGCAGGGCAGCGCCGAGCGTCCGACGGCTGCGCTCCTCACAACGCAGAGCGGCCCGCAACCAGCACCCGCGTCGGCCATCGACCATTGCCGCCCAAAGGCAACTGCCGCGCGCGCCGACGCCCTTACCCCCGTCGGCACGGACGCCATATGCTGCCGCCATGGATGCCATCCCGCCGTCTCCGGTTCCCGCCGAACCCGCTTCGCCACTCGTGCAGATCAGAAACCTCCGCCTGACCGTGCCCGCCACGGCCGGGCCGGTCAACATTTTGCGCGGCATCGACCTCGACATCAGCCCGGGCGAGGCGGTCGGCCTCGTCGGCCCGTCCGGTTCCGGCAAGACCAGCCTGCTGATGGTGCTCGCCGGACTGGAGCGTGCCACCGCCGGCAGCGTGGTGCTTGCCGGCCACGAGGTCACCGCGCTGGACGAGGACGCCCTCGCGCGGCTGCGGCGTGAGCATGTCGGCATCGTCTTCCAGGCTTTCCATCTGATCCCGACCATGACCGCGCTGGAGAATGTCGCGATCCCGCTGGAGCTGGCCGGCCGCCCCGACGCCATGGACCGCGCCCAACAGGCGCTGCGTGCGGTTGGGCTGGGACACCGGCTGACGCACCTGCCCGGCCAGCTCTCCGGCGGCGAACAGCAACGCACCGCCCTGGCGCGCGCGTTCGTCGCCGAGCCGCTGCTGCTGCTGGCCGACGAACCGACCGGCAACCTGGACCACGCCACCGGCCTCGCGGTGATGGACCTGCTGTTCGAGCTGCGTGCCGCCCACGGCACCACATTGCTGTTGATTACCCACGACGCCGAACTCGCGGCGCGCTGCGACCGCTGCGTGCATCTGTCCGACGGACGCGTCGCAGCGCAGGTGCCGGTGTGAGGATGGCGTGCAAGATGCTCCCGCTCCCCTTGAGGGAGGGGGTTGGGGGGAGGGGTCCTGAGTGGCACGAACCCCTCCCCCCAACCCCCTCCCTCAAGGGGAGGGGGAGTCTTTCCCTGCCGTCGGTGCCGGCGTGAACCTCGCCCTTCGCCTGGCCCGGCGGGAGTTGCGTGGCGGCGTGCGCGGCCTGCTGATCGTGCTGCTGTGCCTGGCCCTGGGTGTCGCGGTGATCGCCGCGGTCGGCACCCTCCGCGCCGC
The DNA here is from genome assembly GCA_035486135.1 of Acetobacteraceae bacterium. GTDB lineage: Bacteria > Pseudomonadota > Alphaproteobacteria > Acetobacterales > Acetobacteraceae > JASHVB01. The sequence goes on along the minus strand of DATHNI010000227.1, from coordinate 856 downwards.
CATCGCCGGCGGCCTCCAAGCCGACGGCCGCGCCTTGCTCGGCGGTGACCTGGAGATCGACGGCGGCTCGCAGAAGCTGCCCGACACCCTGCGCGACTGGCTGCACGCGCGCAACGCGACGCTATCCGACGTGGTGCAGATGCGCTCCATGCTGGTGGCCGCGTCCGGCGAGCGGCAACTGGTCGAGCTGAAGGCGGTGGACGCCGCATGGCCCCTGGTCGGCGCGCCCGTGCTGGCGCCCGCCATCCCCCTGTCCGACGCCCTGGCGCCACGCAACGGCCAATACGGACTGCTGGCGGAGCAAGTGGTGCTGGACCGCCTGGGCCTGCATCCGGGCGACACCGTGCGGCTGGGGAGCGCCACCTTCCGGATCAGCGCTGCCCTGGTCAGCGTGCCGGACCAGGTCACCACCGCCGCCCTGCTGGGTCCGAGGGTGCTGATCGCCGCCGCCGCGCTGCCGCAGACCGGCCTGGTCGTGCCCGGCTCCATGGTGCGCTACGCGTTGCGCCTGACCGTGCCGTCGCCGTCGGCGGTCCCGGCCCTGGCGGCGCAGCTCCGCGCAGCGTTTCCGGACACCGGCTGGCGCATCCGCGACACCAGTGATGCCGCGCCGGGCGTGACCCGGTTCATCGACCAGACCAGCCAGTTCCTGACCCTGGTCGGGCTGACCTCGCTGCTGGTCGGCGGCATCGGCGTGGCGAACGGCGTGCGCGCATGGCTCGACGCCCGGGCCCGCACCATCGCCACGCTGCGCTGCCTCGGAGCCTCCACGCGCACGGTGTTCGCCGTCTGCCTGATCCAGGTGCTGGCGCTGGCGGTCGCCGGCATCGTCCTGGGGCTGCTGGCCGGCACCGCC
>DATHNI010000226.1:0-35245 GCA_035486135.1 Acetobacteraceae bacterium | reverse complement strand
GTTCGCGGTGGTCGCCGCCGAGGTGAAGGCGCTGGCAATGCAGACGGCGCGGTCCACCGAGCAAATCGCGCGCCATATCGGGCAGGTGCGGTCGGCGACCGGTGCATCGGTCGCGGCGGTCGCGCGGATCGACCAGACCATTGCCGAAATCAGCGCGATCGCCGGTTCGATTGCCGCTGCCATGAAGCAGCAGGATGCCGCGACGGCGGAGATCGCCCGCAACGTGGCGGCGACGGCCAGCGCGGCGAATGACATGAGCCAACGCACCAACGAGCTTTCGGACGAGGCGGTCGGCACCGGGCGCCAGGCCGTCGACCTGCGGGACAATACGGTGGCGCTGAACCAGGCGGTGGAGGCGCTGCGCCATTCGGTGATCCAGGTGGTGCGGACTTCGACCGCCGAGGTGGATCGGCGCAGGACATCGCGCCATCGTGTGGATCTCGTGGGACAACTCGCCGTTGCAGGCCGGGACGCGCAGTCGATCCGGGTCACCGACCTCTCCGGAGGCGGTGCCTGTGTCCAGGGCGCTGTGGCCATGCCGGCCGGAGCGCGTGGCGTGTTGCGTCTCGATGCCGTCTCGATGGCGCTGCCTTGTGTCGCACTGACGACAGACGGCGTGGGGCTGCACGTGTCGTTCGAGTTGGACACGGAGGCTGCCGCGGCGTTCGACACAATCCTCGCCGCGTTGGTGCTGCGTCAGGCGGCCTGATTGATCGCCGGGACCGCCTGGTCACCGGAGCGCCAATGGACCGGACGCTTTGACCAGCGTCTCGGGCGCTCTCAATCGTGTCCGCGCAATGCGGTCAGCGCTGATACGCACCGGCGATAAAGGTGTAGTCGCCGGCCGTCTCGACGTAGTTTTCCTTCGGCAAGACCTTGCCGGTGATCGGGTCCTTGAACGCGAACTTGAACCAACCCGTGCCCGGGCCGGTGGCGATCTGCTGAACCACCTTGCCATACTCGACGCCGTCGACGTCAATCGCGTCGAAATACGTCTTGCCCACGAGCTTCGGATTCTGGCCGTGCACGACGCGAATGCCCTGCCGATCGATCACAATCAGATAAAGGTCGCGGTCAACGAATTTTCCGCCGTGGTCCATGAATTCGATTTTTGCTTTGTCCATGCCGATTTCAGCGGTGCGGGCGATGGCCTGTTTTACCAAAGCCACCGCCTCATCCTTCGTAGCGAACTCGCCGGCCTCGGCGCGGCTGGCACCAGGCAACAGCAAACCGAGCAATGCCTGGCCGGCAAAGCGTCGCGAGATATGCATGATCGGGTTCCTTTGCATGACGGTCGGCCACGCGACGATGATTGGCGCGTGGCGGCGGCCGGATTTGCTGCAAGACGCGCGGGGCATCATCGATCAGCAAGGTTAAGGGACGGCTAATCGGGCCGCTGCGTCACGCTGGCTTGTCGCGCAGTTCAACCAGCGCCGCGTGAGGCCGAAATACATGGCCGGACGAGCAACACTGCCACTAACCGGCGACCGGCGATACCAATGCTGGCGCGCCGCTCGCGTTGCGACAGGCCAAATCGCCAATTGGACGCTCGTCTAATCGCAACGGCTAGTGCGGTGATCCCCACGCTTCGCTCCCGGCCGCTGTCAGTCCGCAAGTAGATTCACCACAAAGGCACGCAGGCACAAAGGTTCAATGAACTTTGTGCCTGCGTGCCTTTGTGGTGAATCTACTTGCGGACTGACGCATCACGACGGGCGTTCAAGTGTGGCAGAAACGGTATCGAGGCGTCAGGATCACAACACTAGGCGACCCCCACCAGCCGTGCCACGCCCAGAAGCCGCGCCAGCGTGCCGGCGTCTGCCTGGCCGTTGACCGCCTCAGGCCGCCAGTGCCGCTGGAACGCCCGCAGCACCGTCGCCAGCGCGGGATCGAGCGGTCCCTCCGGCGCCACGCGATAGCCGATCTCCCCCAGCACCCGCCGCACGTCGCGCAGTTTTCCCCCGTCGCGCACCGGGTTGCCGGTGCCGAGGTCGGGCACGCCGTCCGGCCATAGCCCGACGCCGTTGCGCGCCAGGCCCTCCCAATCGAATTTCTCGCCCGGATCCTCCTTGCGGTCCGGCGCCACGTCGCTGTGCGCGACGATGTTGCGCGCCGGGATGTGATGCCGGGACAGGATTTCCAGGCACAGATCGCACACCGCGGCGAGTTGCAGGACGGGGAAGTCGCGATAGCCCCATTCGTGCCCGGGATTGACGATCTCGATGCCGATCGATCGCCCGTTCAGTTCGGTATTGCCGCGCCAGTACGACACGCCCGCGTGGTAGGCGCGGCGCACCTCCGGAACCAGGCGCGAGACGGTGCCGTCCTCGTCCACCACGTAGTGCGACGACACGTGTGCCGCCGGATCGCGCAGCCGGTCGATCGCCGCCTGGGCCGTCTGCATGCCGGTGTAGTGCAGGATCAGCGTGTCGATCGGCAGGCCCTCGGGGCGGGCGTCGTGGTTCGGGCTGGGCAGGTCGTCGATGCGCACCAGCACTTCGTTCCCGGTTGAGCCGGACGGCCGGGGAGTAAGATGCAGACCGCGCAGGTTTGTAAGGTTCGCGCCCCGCCCCGGACCATCATCGCCGTCGTCGGTCACAGCCCACGTTCCCGCTTGATGCGATCCCAGGCGGCGTTGATCTGCGCCACCTTGTCGTTGGCGCGGGCGATGAACTCCGCCGGCACGCCGCGCGAGGCCAGGCTGTCCGGGTGGTTCTCGCGCATCAGCTTCTTCCAGGTGGCGCGGATCTCCTCGTCGCTGGCCGAGGCCGAGACGCCGATCACCGCGTACGGGTCCGGCGCGTCCGCCGCCGGCCGCGGCAGTGAGCCCTTCGCCCGCGCCCACGCCGCCTGATCCAGCCCGAATCGCCGGTGCACCCGGGCCAGGAAGTCTTGCTCGCGCGCGTTCACCGGCCCGTCGGCGCGCGCGATCACGAACAGCGCCGTCAACACGTCTTCCAGCACGCCGCGATTGTCGTCGAACGCCTCGCCGAGTTGGGTGGCGTAGGATTCGAACCCGGCCTCGTCCTCGCGCGCCTGGTCGAACAGGCGGCCGATGTCGCGCACCGCCTCCGGCGGGATGCGGAAATGCCGCTTGAAGGCGTCGATTTCCGCCCGCTTCACCGCCCCGTCGCATTTCGCCAGCTTCGCGGCCAGCACGACGTCGCAGATGGAAAACACCTGGTCGCGCCGCCCCAGCATGGCGGCGATCCGGGCGGGGTTGAGCATGGTCTGGTTGCCGAACGAGAAGCCCATGTTGGGCATCCCACCATGATCCGCGGCGTGCCCCAGCGCCGCCCCGACCACGGCTCCAAACGGCCCGCCCATGGCAAAGCCCGCCATGCCGCCGATGATCTTGCCCCAATAGCCCATGTGCTACTCTTCCTCTCCCGCGTCAGTGGAAGAGGCGTGCCCGCGGGCGCCCGGCCCGGGGGATAGGCTGAGGGTCCCGCGAGCGTTGCTCAAGCGCCAAGCAGCGCCTTGTCCTGCACGGTGGTGTCCTGCCCGATCACCGGGTCGGCGATCGCCGCCTCCAGGCTGGTCGCGCCCTTCCATTGCTCTGGCGGGCGCACCATGCCGTCCGAGCCGATCTGGTCGATGCCCCAATAGATTTCCAGGTTGTGCCCGTCGGGGTCCTGGAACTCGACCGCGAGCTGCACGCCGGCGCGGCGGCGTCCCTCGAAATGGATGCGCACGTCGTGCTTGCGCAGGTGGTCGCGCACGCGCAGCACCTCGTCGAGGGTGGAAACCTCGAACGCTATGTGATGCAACCCGGCGCCGTGGCGGTTTTCCTTGCTCGCCTTGAACAGCGCGATGCCGTGATGGTCGGCGTTCAGCCGCACGAACACCGCGCCGCCGGCCAGCATCCCGGCGTCCTCGGCATAAACGTCCGACACCTGGAAGCCGAGCACCTCGGTATAAAACCTGGCTGAACGCTGGAGGTCCTGAACATAGAGTGCCAGGTGGCCAATCTTGTTCAGGTGAAACGGCAGGCCCTTCGGCCGGCCCATGGCGGCGACTTCGGCTGCATTCATGGAAAGCCCTCCTTCGGGGCCGATATTACGCGTGAAGTGCGGGTTGCGCCACAGGATGACGACGCGCCGGCGCCACAACACCGGCGCCACAACAGGGGAGTCGAATGAAGATCAGGCCGGGGGGCGCCGGCCATCCCGGTTGTTGCGGCGCGGTACCCGTGCGTGAGCGTTGCGGCGATCGCCGGCTCGTGCCGGCCGGTCCCAACCTCCGACCGGTATTATTTCGCCAATTTTTTGCCCGCACACGCGCTTGTGCAGGCCCTCCGGCGGGAACCCAGATGGCTGTGGAGAGCTAAGGCTCAAGCGTACGCCAGCGAAGCGTACCGGCGGTTCGAAGCGTGCCGGCAATTCGAAGCCTGCTGGCGGCGCTGTGTTGTTGTGCCTCCAGCCGGTCGCATGATCGGTGGCGGCCCAAAAAGGGTTCGGTTGGGGCGGGAACGGTTCTGGGCAGATTTCCCTGCTCCGAGGGCAGGGGACGATCCGGGGCTGTAAGGGGCCATTGCATGGCGGACTTTGACTTTTTCGAATCACCGTTCGGAACCCTGTCCAGATTCTCCTGGCGCAATCACATGCCATTTCGGGTGACGCAACCCGAAGGAAATCGATGATGAACTACGACCTTGGCGCGGCGCATCGTCGGCATCCCGGGCTGCTTGCGGCGCGGATGCTGGCATTCTATTTGCCGCAGTTTCATCCGATCCCGGAGAACGACCGATGGTGGGGGCCGGGGTTCACCGAGTGGACCAACGTGGCGCGGGCGAAGCCGCTGTATCCCGGCCATGTCCAACCGCGCCTGCCGGCCGATCTGGGCTTTTACGATCTGCGCGTCCCGGAGGTCCGCATCCGCCAGGCGGAATTGGCGCGGGCCGCCGGTATCGAGGGGTTCTGCTACTGGCACTACTGGTTCGGCGACGGCCGACGCATTCTCGAGCGGCCATTCGAGGAGGTGCTGGCCAGCGGGCAGCCGGATTTTCCCTTCGCGCTGGCCTGGGCCAATCAGTCCTGGACCGGGATCTGGCATGGCATTCCCGGCCGGTCGCTGATCCAGCAGACCTACCCTGGCCGCGCCGACGAACTGGCGCATTTCACCTGCGTGCGCCGGGCGTTCGAGGATCCGCGCTATATCTGCGTCGATGGCCGGCCGCTGTTCGTGGTCTACGCGCCGCACGACCTGCCGGACAGCCGCGCTTTCGTCGAACATTGGCGCGAGCTTGCGTATCGTGCCGGTTTTCCTGGACTGTATCTGGTGGCGGTCTCCAACCGCTACCGCAGCGACGTGGACCGCTACCACGATTCGATCCTCGCCCCGTTCGACGCCGTCACGCCGCTGACGCCGCAGGATTATCTGGAGGACTTGCCGAAGGATTTCTGGTCGCGCGCCCGCCGCGCCCTGCGCACGCGCCGCTTCGGGGGCGCAATCGACGACCTGACCGGCTCGCGGCTGCGTCGCCCGGCGCGCTATGCCTATGCCGATGTGGTGCGCCGGGCATTGTCGGATATGCCCGACGATCCGCGCTTCCTGCCCTGCGTGCTGCCAGGCTGGGACAACACGCCGCGCTCCGGTTCGCGCGGTGTGGTGTTCGAGGACGCCACGCCGGTGCTGTTCACCGCCTATCTGAACAAGGCGCTGCGCTTGGTGCAAAATCGTCCGCCGCAGCAGGCGATCGTCTTTCTCAAGGCGTGGAACGAGTGGGCGGAGGGCAATTTCGTCGAGCCGGACACGCTGTCCGGCCACGCCTATCTTGATGCAATCCGAGCGGTGCTGTGGACTCAAGCGGCCGGTCATCAGGTCGCCGAGTTGGAGCGGCAGCGATGAACCGCCGGATCAGCGTTAATTTCCTGCTGAACTTCGGCGGCACGATCTTGCCGCTGCTCTCCGCGCTGCTGACGGTGCCGATCTACATCTCCCAAATCGGCGCGGCGCGTTACGGTATTCTGGCGGTGGTGTGGATTTTGCTCGGCTATTTCGGCTTTCTCGATTTCGGTCTATCGCGCGCCTCGGCCAATGCGCTGAGCCGGCTGGGTGCCGCGGGGCCCGAGCAGCGCGGTCCGGTGTTGATGACGGCCTTCTATCTCAACCTGATGCTCGGCAGCCTTGGCGGGTTGGTGCTGTTTTTCAGCGCAGACTTTCTGCTGCGCCATTTTGCCAATTTGCCGCCCGATCTGGCCCGCGAGGCATTGACGGCTTCGCCCTGGATCGCCTGCATGTTGCCGGTGGCGCTGGTCTCCGCCATCGGCACTGGCGCGATCGAATCGCGCGAGCATTTTCTGACCGCCAGCGCGATGCAAAGCTTCGGCGGCGTGACAGGTCAGGTCGCGCCGGTGATCTGCGCCATTCTGATCGGACCGAGCCTGACTGTGGTCATCCCCGCGGCGCTGTTTGCCCGCCTGCTGTCGACCTGCATCATCTGGATGATCGTGCTGCGACGGGAATGGCCGCTCAGTCCGCGCCAGTTCGACCGGCGGCAGGTCCGGCAACTGCTCGGCTATGGCGCGTGGGTCAGCGTCAGCTCCGGCATTTCGCCGCTGCTGGAGACCTTCGACCAGATGATGATCGCAGTCCTGCTCGGGCCGGTCTTCTCGGCGCATTACGCTGTGCCGATGAGCCTCGCCACTCGCAGTCAGGTGATCGCGTTGGCGTTGTCCAAGACGCTGTTTCCGCGACTGTCGCGTCTCAACCCGCAAGAGGCGCATGCGCTGGCCAACCGTGCCATCGTGACGCTGGCGATCGGCTTCGGCGCGGTCTGCGGACCGGCGATCCTGCTGGCCGACCCCTTCCTGCGCATGTGGGTCGGCGAAAGCTTCGCGGTGCAATCGATTCCGGTCGCCCGCATGCTGCTGATCGGCGCGTGGCTGAACGGACTGGCCTTCATCCCGTTCTCGCTGCTGCTCGGCCAACGTCGGCCGGACACCACGGCGCGCATCCATCTGATTGAAATCGTGCCGTTCGTACTCGCCACTTACGCGCTGGTGCGGTTATTCGGCATCGACGGCGCGGCCTGGGCATGGTCGCTGCGCGGCGGCTGCGACTTTATGGTGATGCTGCTCGCCGCCGGTTGCTGGAACCGCTATCTGCTGCGCGCGCTGCCCGCCGCAGGCCTGATGGCGCTGGCTGGGTTGGTCGCCCCCCTGATGCCGGAGGCGATCGGCTGGACGCTGTTCTGGGCGACGTTGCTCGGCGGCGCCTGCCTCGTCATCGGCCTCGCTGTCGATCCCGGGGCGCGACAGACCGCATGGGCCTTCGCCAACGCCCGTCTGCCCTCGGCACTCGGGCGCTTCCGGCTGCAGCAGTCGGGCTAGACCATGACCGACGGCCGCATCAGCGTCGCCGTTGTCAGCCACGTGGTGACCGATGAGGTCGCCGCGATGTTCGCGAGGCTGAAACGCGAAGCGCCGGTCGACAACGGCACGAACCCCTCCCCCCAACCCCCTCCCTCAAGGGGAGGGGGAATATCCTTCGCGGGATGACCTCGCCAGTTTCATGCAGGGCGGGTCGCCCACGGCCGGCCGGTGGCCAACTCGCAATGACAGCAGGCTGACGATGCCGGTCGTGGTGGCGGCACTATAGCCGCCAGTCGCGTGCGCGCGGTGCCCACGCCATCTATGCTCGCACAGCCGCGGCCGGGCCGGCGGCTGTTTGCTGCAATGCAGCCGCGCCAGGATTGCAGGGTTGCCCTGCTCACCCGAGGATACTATCCGGCCACCCAGATTGCTGTTGGCACGACGATCCCCTCCCACATGTCCGATTCCCCGGTTGCACAGCCACCAAAGCGTGCGGTCAGCGCTCGCTCCGTGTCGCTGATCGTCGCCAGCGCGATGTTCATGGAACAATTGGACGGGACGGTGCTGGCGACGGCACTGCCGACCATGGCGAAGAGCTTCAACGCCGATCCGCTGCACATGAACGTGGCGCTGACGTCGTACCTTCTGACGCTCGCGATGTTCATCCCAGCCAGCGGCAGGCTGGCGGACCGTTTCGGCTCGCGGACGGTGTTCCGGGCGGCGATCGCGCTGTTCACGCTGGGTTCGATCGCTTGCGCGCAGGCACCGACGCTCGCTTTGCTGGTCGCCGCGCGCATGTTGCAAGGCGTCGGCGGCGCCATGATGTCACCGGTCGGACGCCTGGTCTTGCTGCGTGCGGTGTCTAAGACCGAACTGGTCAAGGCGATGGCATGGCTGATGATCCCCGCCACCATGGGGCCGATTGTCGGTCCCCCGGTCGGCGGCTTCATCGTCACCTACCTGTCATGGCACTGGATCTTCTACATCAACGTGCCGATCGGCATCACCGGCATCGTGCTGGTAACCCGCTACATCGAGGAGATGCGAGAGCCAACCCGCACGCCGTTCGATCTGCGCGGACTGATCCTCGCCGGTACCGCGTTGGCATCGCTGATGTTCGGCATCGAGATGGCAAGCCGCGGTGTCGGATCGGGCGCGATCACCTTCGGACTGCTGGGGGCAGGGGTGGTGTCGGCGGGGTTGTATGCGCTGCACGCCCGGCACCATGCGCATCCGATGCTGGATTTTCGCATGATGCGCATCCCGACGTTCCGGATTTCGGTGATCTGCGGCTCGCTGTCGCGAATCGCGGTGGGTGCCATGCCGTTCCTGCTGCCGATGATGCTGCAACTGGGGTTCGGGCTGTCGGCGGTGCATAGCGGACTGATCACGTTCGTCAGTTCGGTCGGATCGCTCGGCATGCGCGTGGCCGCTCCGGTGTTCCTGCGGCGGCTCGGCTTCCGCAACGTCCTGGTATGGATTGGTCTGATCGCCACGCTGTTGCTCGCCCTGACCGCGGCGTTCCGCCCGAGCTGGCCGGTCAGCGTGATCTATTTCGTGCTGCTGCTGAACGGGTTTTTCCAGTCGCTGCAATTCATGGCGTACAACACGATCGCCTATGCCGACGTGCCGCGTGCGCAAATGAGCACGGCGACCAGCTTCTATACGACCTTCCAGCAGATGTCGCTGACACTGGGGATCGCCGTGTCGGCGGCGGTACTGGCGGCGTCGATCCGGGTGCTGGGGCATCCGCAGCCGCTGCTGGCGGATTTTTCCGTCGCGTTCCTGGTGGTTGCGGGGATCTCGCTGGCCGCGCCGGTGTTCAGTCTGCGGCTTGACCAGTCGGCCGGGGATGAACTGAGCGGCCGTTGCGACGGTCCCGCCAAGCCGAGGATCGCCGTGGCGGAGTGATTGGCCGCGGCGACCGGCCTGCCCAGACCCCACAGCATCATGATTTGCAAGGCCGTCGATCTGCGGCCAAGCTGACGGGTCACGCCACCGGAGGAGACATCTCATCGGCCCGTGGTTGTCATTTGCCGCGCCGCTGCGCAGGCGAGGCCTGGTCCTGTCAGCGATCGCGCTACCCATCGGCCGCGTGGTGCGCGCGGCGCAACTCGATGGCGTGCAACTGCCTGACGCGCTGGAGGCGAACGGGCAGACCTTGCGGCTGAATGGCTACGGACTGCGCACCTACTCGATACTTGGTATCCACATCTACGTCGCTGCGCTCTACTTGCAGAATTTGAGCACTGACGCGGAACAGATCATCCGCTCGCCCGAAACCAAGCTGCTGATCGTCCGGTTCGAGCACAGCATCAGCGTCGACGACGCCCGCAAGGCCTGGCGCGACGGGCTGGACAACAACTGCCAGCCTCCCTGCCGGCTCGATCCGAACGATGTCGCGCGGTTCCTTGCCGAGATCCCGGCCATGCATGACGGTGACAACTATGAGCTGCTGTTCACTCCGCGCGGCGCTACGGTCACGGTCAGCGGGCGGGAAGTCGGCGTCGTCTCCCAGCCGGAGTTCGCCGAGGCGATGCTCGCCACGTTCCTGGGTCCCCGGCCGGCATCGCCGAAGCTGAAGCAGGAGCTGCTGACCGGCCACGGGTGAGCGCGGGGCATACCCGCTGCCCTCTGCGGCCGGGTTGCACAACCGCGCCGGTTCGGCCAAATCAGGCCTCGGCCACCGTGGCAGGGGAGCGGCGGCCACGAGGTGCCGCCCAAACCAACCAGCCGAGAGCAACCATGTCCGCCACCAGGCCACGCACGCTATTCGACAAGATCTGGGACAGCCACGTCGTCGAGCGGCTCCCCGACGGCACCTGCATCCTCTACATCGACCGCCACCTCGTGCACGAGGTCACCAGCCCGCAGGCGTTCGAGGGCCTCCGCCTGGCCGGCCGCAAGGTGCGTCGTCCCGACTGCACGATCGCCGTCGCCGACCACAACATCCCGACCGTCGGGTCCCGGGTGCCCGGCGACATCAAGGAAACCGACAGCCGCATCCAGGTGCAGACCCTGGAGAAGAACGTCGTCGAGTTCGGCGTGCCGTACATCCCGATCCTGGATAAGCGCCAGGGCATCGTGCACATCATCGGGCCGGAGCTGGGGATCTCGCTTCCGGGCATGACCATCGTGTGCGGCGACAGCCACACGTCCACGCACGGCGCGCTGGGCGCACTGGCGTTCGGCATCGGCACGTCCGAGGTCGAGCATGTGATGGCGACGCAGACGCTGCAGCAAAGTCCGGCGAAGAACCTGCGGATCGAGGTGACAGGCACGCTTGGCTTCGGTTGTTCCGGCAAGGACATCGTGCTGGCGATCATCGGCCAGATCACCACCGCCGGCGGCACCGGCCACGTCATCGAATACACCGGCGAGGCGATCCGCGCTCTCGACATGGCCGGGCGGATGACGGTGTCCAACATGTCGATCGAGGCGGGTGCGCGCGCCGGCCTGATCGCTCCAGACGACACCACGTTCGACTGGATCAAGGGCCGCGAGTTCGCCCCGAAGGGCGAGGCGTGGGAGCAGGCGGTGGCATATTGGCGGACGCTGCCGAGCGATGCGGGGGCGGCGTATGACACGACGGTCACGCTGAGCGCGAACGACATCGCGCCGATGGTGACCTGGGGCACCACGCCGGGCGCGGTAGTGCCGGTGACCGGCGTGGTGCCGGACCCGTCGCAGGTCGCGGACGAGGGCCAGCGCGCGCAGATGCAGCGGATGCTGGAATACATGGCGCTGACGCCGGGCCAGAAGCTGGCCGATGTGCCGATCGACGTGGTGTTCATTGGCTCCTGCACCAATGGCCGGATCGAGGACATCCGTGCCGCCGCCGCCGTCGCCAAGGGCCGCAAGGTCGCCGCAGGGGTGCAGGCGCTGGTGGTGCCTGGTTCCGGCCTGGTGAAGGAGCAGGCAGAGCAAGAGGGGCTGGACCGGATCCTGCTGGAGGCCGGCTTCGAGTGGCGCGAGGCGTGTTGCTCGATGTGCCTGGGGATGAACCCGGACAAGCTGGCGCCCGGGCAGCGCTGCGCTTCGACGTCGAACCGGAATTTCGAGGGCCGGCAGGGGCCGGGCGGCCGCACGCACCTGCTGTCTCCCGCCATGGCTGCCGCCGCAGCGGTGACCGGGCGGCTGGCGGATGTGCGGCAGTTGGGGTGATAACGTTAATGTAGAATACTCCCCCTCCCCCCAACCCCCTCCCACAAGGGGAGGGGGAGTCCTTCGCTAATCAGGAAAACGCCATGGACCCGTTCACCACGCTGACCGCCATCGCCGCACCGATGCCAATGCAGAACATCGACACCGACAAAGTGATCCCGGCGCGCTTCCTGAAGACCATCAAGCGCTCCGGCCTTGGCGTCCACCTGTTCGACTCGCTGCGCTACGACAAGGACGGCAAGGAGCGGCCTGAGTTCGTGCTGAACCAGGAGCCATACCGCAAGGCCCAGGTCATCATCGCGCACGAGAACTTCGGCTGCGGTTCGTCGCGCGAGCACGCCCCCTGGGCGCTGCTGGATTTCGGCATTCGCTGCATCATCGCACCGGACTTCGCGGACATCTTCTTCAACAACAGCTTCAAGAACGGCATCCTGCCGATTCGCCTGCCGCGCGCGATCTGCGACCAGTTGATCGACGATGCGAAGCTGGGCGGCAACGCGCGCATCACCATCGATCTCGCGCGCCAGGTGGTGGTGCGGCCGAACGGTGAGGAAATCCACTTCGACATCGACCCTTTCCGCAAGCACCTGTTGCTGAACGGGCTGGACGACATCGGCCAGACGCTCCAGCATGCTCCGAAAATCGACACCTACGAGGCCGCGCGCCGGCGGAGCCAGCCGTGGATACCGTCCACCACCGCGGCGTGATACGGACGCTGCCGACCATGCAACCAGGCACCGGCCGGCCCCCTGTCGTCATGGCTGGGCTTGACCCGGCGATCTATACCGGCACCGGTGCCGCGATAGATGGCCGCATCAAGCCCGGCCATGACGGTAGGGACGGCGCGGGCAAAGTCCTTTGAAAGGTCCCCGCCGATGCCGGCCAACAAGAAGCTCCTGATCCTGCCCGGCGACGGTGTCGGTCCGGAGGTGATGCGCGAGGTGCGGCGCCTCATCGACTGGATGGCGCGCCGTCGCATCGTCACCTTCGACGTCGCCGAGGATCTGGTCGGCGGTGCCTCGATCGACGCGCGCGGCACACCGCTCGACGACGACACGATGGCCAAGGCGAAGGAGGCCGACGCGATCCTGTTCGGCTCGGTGGGCGGGCCGAAATGGGACGGACTCGGCTTCCAGCTTCGCCCCGAACTGGCGATCCTGCGGCTGCGCAAGGAGCTGGACCTATTCGCCAACCTTCGCCCCGCGGTGGTGCTGGACCCGCTGGTGGACGCCTCCACGCTGAAGCCCGACGTGATCCGCGGGCTGAACCTGATGATCGTACGCGAGAGCACCGGGGGGATCTATTTCGGCGAGCCGCGCGGCGTGGAGACGCTGCCCTCCGGCGAGAAGCGGGGCTTCGACACCGAGACCTATACCACCAGCGAGATCGAGCGCGTTGCCCGCATTGCCTTCGAACTGGCGCGCAATCGGCAGAACCGCGTGACCAGCGTGGAGAAGGCCAACGTCATGCAGTCGGGCCTGTTCTGGCGGCAGACCGTCACCGCGCTGCATCAGCGCGAGTTCGCCGACGTGGAACTGGCGCACATGTACGCCGACAACTGCGCCATGCAGTTGGTGCGGGCCCCGAAGCAGTTCGACGTGATCGTCACGTCGAACATCTTCGGCGACCTGCTGTCAGACCTCGCATCGATGCTGACCGGCAGCCTGGGCATGCTGCCCTCGGCGACACTGGGCGCGGTGCAGGAGGGCGGCAAGCGGCATGCGCTGTATGAGCCGATCCATGGCAGCGCGCCGGACATCGCCGGCAAGGGAATTGCCAATCCGCTGGCGCAGATCCTGAGTTTCGCCATGCTGCTGCGCTACTCGTTCGGCATGAACGACGAGGCGGGAATGATCGAGCGCGCCTGCACCAACGTGCTCGCCAGCGGGCTGCGCACCGGCGACATCATGGCGAAGGGCACCGCCAAGGTGGGCACCAGCGTGATGGGCGAGTCGATCCTCCGCGAGCTGGATAAGCTGCACGCCGCGGGGTGAGAAGCAGACGGCGTCTCTCCCCTACGCAGGAACGGTATACGAGGAGCTCACGCCACCGGCCGCGCCTCGCCCTTGATCTGCGTGCGATGCATGATCCGCCGCGCGCCGCCGTCGAACTCGTCGCGCTTGTGCATCGTGCATCGGTTGTCCCACATCACCAGGTCGCCCTTCCGCCACACCTGCGTCCAGGCCAGCGCCGGATTGTCCACATGCGCCCACAGTGCATCCAGCAGCGCCTCGCTCTCCGCCAGGTCCAGGCCCACCAGATACGCGTTGCGCCGGCGTCCGAGATACAGCCCCTGCCGCCCGCTCTCCGGATGCCGGCAGACCAGAGGATGCACCGCCCCCGGGCTGCTGCGCGGATCGTCCGTCGCGGTGACTCCGTCACGCAGGTAGCCGCCGCTGTTGTAGGTGCCGTCGTGCTTGATCCGCAGGCCGGCGCAGCGTTGTTTCAACGCGGCCGGCAGCGTGTCCCACGCGGCATACATGCTGCAGAACGACGTGTTGCCCCCGAAGGGAGGAATCTCGATCGCATATAGCATGCTCGCCTTGGGAGGGTCGTCGAGATACGACATGTCGGTGTGCCAGACCAGTTCGCCGGCCCCCAGGCTGCCGATCGCCACGCCGTTCTCCAGCACGTTGGAGACGATGTAGAGTTCCGGCTTGCCCTCGACGAAGCGGCGGCCGTTCTCCTGTACCGGCGCCCAGTCCAGCGCCCCGAACCTCCGGCTGAACGCGATCAGGTTGTCGTCGGTCAGCGACTGGCCGCGGAACAGCAGCACCGAGTGCGCCACCCAGGCGCGGTGGATCGCGGCGAACGTCGCATCATCAACGTGGCGCAGGTCCACGCCTTGCGCCTCCGCGCCGAGCGCGGCTCCCGTCGGGACAACTTCCAGCATCGTCGTCTACCTCCATCGTTTGCCCGCAGACTACGGCGCAATGCCACGGCAGGGCCAGATGCCGCTCCCCCCACCTCCGTCACTGCGAGGCGCGCCGAAGCCGTCCCCTGCCTGACGTGCCACAGGCGGCTCGTCGGCCAGGAGATTGCTTCGGCGCTGGCGTGCGTTGCAATGACAGAGGTCTCGCAATGACAGTGGTTTGGAAGGGAGGCTTGGAAAACGGCGCCGCTTGGAGTTTGCTCCTGCCATGCACCGTATCGTGCTGGACAGCGAGACCGACTGGCAGGGCTGGCGCGGCGCCACGCGCGCCCTCGTGCTGGCTGGCGTGCCCCCGGAAGACGTGCGCTGGTCGGTGCGCACGCATCCTGACGACCCCGCGCACGAACTGCCCGAAGGCACCGGCGGCTTCAACGTGCCGCGAGCGCTGGTCGCCATCGCCGCCCTCGCGTTCCAGGCGCGCGACCCCGACCGTTTCGCCTTGCTCTACCGCCTAGTCGCCCGCGCCAATGCCGGCGAGAAGCTGCTGGAGCACAAAGACGACCCCGAACTGCGCCGCGCCCAGGGCCTCGCCTTCGCCGTGCGCGCCGAGGCGCACAAGATGCGCACCCTGCTGCGCTTCATGCAGGTCGAAGATGGCCACTACCTCGGCTGGTACACGCCGGCGCATTACGTGCTGGAAGCCAACGCGCAACTCATCGCGCGGCGCTTTCCCAACCTGTCGTGCTCTATCCTCACTCCCGACGGCAGCGCGCATTGGCAGGATGGAACGCCGCCGCGCTTCGGTGCCGGCCTGGCGCACGTCGCCGATGACGCGGCGCTGGCCAAATGGTGGCACACGCACCATGCAAAGCTGCTTCGCGAGGCCCAGCACGACACGTCAATCCCGGAAGCGGAAGCGCTGGACGAGGCACCTCGGCCACCCGACCGTCCGCCGCTCGGACCGGTCGTTCTGCCGCAGCGCGCCGACACGCAGCTTTTGGAAGCCACGCACGAAGCCGCCGAGTGCCGCCGTTGCCACCTGTATGAACCCGCCACGCAAACGGTGTTCGGCGAGGGCCCCGCAGACGCGGTGGTGCTGTTCGTCGGCGAGCAACCTGGCGACCAGGAAGACACCATCGGCCGGCCGTTCGTCGGGCCCGCGGGGCAGATCATGGACCGCGCGATGGAGGAAGCGGGCATCGACCGCCGCACCATCTACATCACCAACGCGGTGAAGCATTTCAAATTCATCCCGCGCGGCAAGCGGCGCATTCATCAGACTCCTGAAGCGCCGGAAATCCAGGCCTGCCGCTTCTGGCTGGACGTCGAGCGTGTGCAGTTGCGGCCGAAGCTGCTGGTGCTGATGGGCGGCACCGCGGCGCGTGCTGTGACCGGGCGGCAGGTGACGATCACCCGCGAACGCGGCCGGCCGTTCAAATTGGACGACGGGCAGACAGCATTCGTCACCGTGCACCCGTCGTTCCTGTTGCGCGTGCCGGACGAGGATGCGAAGGCACGCGAGTACCGTGCGTTCGTCCGCGACCTCGAAGCCGTGCGGAAGCTGATGGCAGAACTTTAGCGGGTGATCGCATGCGGCTGGAAGTCGGGGGGCGTGAATCACGCGCCTGATGAAAGTGCTGGAGCGCGATCGCCCGATCGGCCTGGGTCAAGGTGACCCGATCGCGCTCTGGCGGCACGCTTGCCGCACATCACCGGCCAGAGGAGCAAAGCACCAACAAACAGCGGCAACGTGCCCGGCTCGGGGGCGGCGGTGATGCTGCCGGGACCGGCCAAGGGCTGGAAGTTGCTGGGCGAGTCGCCGGAAAGGTCGGTAAAGGTGTTGCCGATCAACTGGGCATAGACTGGCGGATCACCGTTGCCGCCGGAGAAATTCTCCACCCCGATCGACCCGCCAGGCAGATAGTTGATGAAGGCGTTGTCCTGCACCAGCAGGCTGTTGTCCGAATACGCGAGGCCCTCCGAGTCATACGCCACCATCGCGTAATTCTGTGTGTTGACCCCCTGCACGATGGTGTTGCCGGTCAGCGTCGCGACACCGCCATTGGAAACGTCCACGGCATAGCTGGTCGTTCCGGTTACGCCGTCATCGAGATGATTGCCGGTGATGGTGGTGACGGCGGCCCGGCTCTTGATGTCATGTCCCGCCTTGGTCCCATTGAACGTACTGTTCCGCACCGTCAGGCTGGCGTCGGCGCCGGCATAGATGGCGTGGGCATAGCCTGCGCCCGGCCCGCTGGCGATGCCGTTGCCGATAAAGCTCGAGCCTTCGACCAGGATGTTCATGCTCGCATTCGGCGCGGTCAGGATACCGTTCTGGTTGTCGATAAAGCTGCTGTTGATGACGGTCAGATTCCCGGCTTCACCGCGAATGCCGGCGCCATTGAGGGCGGCCACGGCAGCGCCTTCGAAGCTGAGGCCGTTGATCGTCACGTTGGCGTCGGTGACCAGAATGGCCTTGCCGTTAGCAATGGTATAGGTCGGACTGGCGCCCTGGTCCGCGCTGTCGTCGAAGATCGCCGCCCCGGCGGTGGGGTTATCATTCTGGATCGTCAGTGGAATGTCGATCTGCACCGCGTCGTTGGTGTAGGTCCCGGGATCGACATCGATAGTGTACATGTCGGCCGGGTTATAGCCAGCGGTCGCCGCGTCAACCGCGCTCGACAACGAGGTATACTCGCCGGCACCTGTTCCAACATACAGCAGCACCGGGTCGGCATGCGCCACCGCCAGGGGCATCGCAGCCAGCAACCCGGTCCACCACAGCAGATGTCTCGCCTGCATCATTCGGTCCATCGCTGCTTTCTGCCCTTTTGATCACAGCACGAAATGGCCCGATCATCCAGCGCCTCGTCATCGCGGCGAGCGACTCCATGCAGCAGGAGTAAACCAGACGGCGACCGGTCGGCGCGATGCTGCCGGGAAGGCAGGGAGCATTATGGCCAAGTCTACCACCCGCTTCGTCTGCAACACCTGCGGCGCCGTCACCCCGAAATGGGCCGGCCGCTGCGAGACCTGCGGCGAGTGGAACACCATCGTCGAGGAAACCGTCGCCGCCCGTCCCGGTCCCGCCGGCAAGGCGCAGCCTGGCAACCGCGTCGAGTTCGTCGGCCTGTCCGGCAGCGCCGAGCCCCCGCCGCGCGCGCCCAGCGGCATCGCCGAGCTGGACCGTGTGCTGGGCGGCGGCCTTGTGCCGGCCTCGGCGGTCCTGGTCGGCGGCGATCCCGGTATCGGCAAGTCCACCCTGTTGCTGCAAGCCGCGGCGCAGCTCGCCCGGTCCGGCCGCCGCGTGCTGTACGTGTCGGGCGAGGAGTCGATCGAACAGGTGCGGATGCGGGCCCGACGGCTGGGGCTGGCGGACGCGGGGGTGGAACTCGCCGCCTCGGTCAACCTGCGCGACATCGGCGCCAGCCTGGAGCAAGCGAAGAACGCCGCGCTGGTGGTGATCGATTCGATCCAGACGATGTGGCTGGACTCGATCGAGAGCGCCCCGGGTACCGTGTCCCAGGTCCGCGCCGCCAGCTTCGAGCTGATCCGGCTGGCCAAGGGCGCGCAATTCGCGTTGGCCCTGGTCGGCCACGTCACCAAGGACGGCGCGTTGGCGGGGCCTCGGGTGCTGGAGCACATGGTCGACGCGGTGCTGTATTTCGAGGGCGACCGCGGCCACCAGTTCCGTATCCTGCGCGCGGTCAAGAACCGTTTCGGCGCTACCGACGAGATCGGCGTATTCGAGATGACGGAGCAAGGGCTGGCCGAGGTGACCAACCCCTCCGCCCTGTTCCTGGCCGAGCGCCGCGGCAACATCGCCGGATCAGCCGTGTTCGCCGGCCTGGAGGGCACTCGCCCCGTCCTGGTGGAGATCCAGGCACTGCTCGCGCCCAACCCAGGGGGCTCGCCGCGGCGGTCGGTGATCGGCTGGGATTCCGGCCGGCTGGCAATGCTGCTGGCGGTGCTGGAGACGCGAGCAGGGCTGCGGCTCAACGCCACCGACGTCTATCTGAACGTCGCCGGCGGACTGCGGGTCAGCGAACCGGCGGCGGACCTTGCTGTGGCGGCGGCGCTGGCGTCCGCCGCCTGCGACCGGCCCACCAGCGCCGGTACGGTGTATTTCGGCGAGGTCGGGCTGTCCGGCGAGATCCGCCAGGTGGCGCAGGCCGAGGCGCGGCTGAAGGAAGCGGCGAAGCTGGGGTTCGACGCGGCCGCCCTGCCTCGACGCCTGGCGCGCGGCAACCGGGCGGTTGCCGCCCCCGACGGGTTGCGTCTGGTGGAAATCGGCCACATCGCCGACCTGGTTGCCCAATTCGCGCCCGACTCGGGGCGTAGCACATGATCTTGGCTTGGCGTGGAGGACGCGGCGGACGATAAGACGCCCGGTTCATTCATGGCAGTTGTATGATCCTTGATCGTCGTGGCCGAGCACTGACCCCGCCTGCGGTCCTCGTATGACCTGGGTCGATTTCGCCGTCCTCGGCGTCATCGCCATCTCGGCCTTGCTCGCCTTCATGCGCGGCCTGGTGCGCGAGGTGCTGGGCATCGGCGCCTGGGTGGGCGCCGCGTGCGCAGGCATCTGGGGCCTGCCTTTGGCCCGCCCGCAGTTCCACCAATGGATGGGAGCGTCGCCCTGGGCCGACCCCGTCGCCTTCGTGGCCATCTTCGTGGTGGCGCTGATCGTGCTGATGCTGGTCGCCCACTTCATCGGCCGCCTGGTGCGCCGCTCGGCGCTCGGCGGCCTGGACCGCACGCTCGGACTGGTTTTCGGTCTCGTCAGGGGTGCCGCGCTGATCATCCTTGCCTATATATTCGTCGGACTGGTCAAGCCGGTCGATCAATGGCCCGAGGAGGTCCTCCAGGCCCGCTCGATCGACTTCGTTTACGACGGAGCAAAATGGGCGGTCGATCACCTCCCGCCGGGCGGCTTCCACGCTCCGCCGGTCTATCCGCCTCCCGCGCATCGCAGGACCACGGCCGAGGCGCTGCTGCACGCGACCCCACAAGGCTCGGCGCTCAGCCGGCCCACCGCCACGCCGGCGGCTCGGGATTGAGGAGACACGAGGCATGAGCCTGATCACGACGCTACCCCACGACGACGACAAGCTGCACGAGGAATGCGGCGTGTTCGGCGTGTGGAACGTGCCGGACGCCGCCGCGGTCACCGCGCTAGGCCTGCATGCCTTGCAGCATCGTGGCCAGGAAGCCACTGGCATCGTCAGTTACGACGGCAAGCACTTCCATACCCACAAGGGCATGGGCCTGGTCGGCGACAATTTCAGCGACCCCCGTGTGATGGCCAGGCTGCGCGGCCACATCGCCATCGGCCACAACCGCTATGCCACCACCGGCGACACCATCCTGCGCAACGTGCAGCCTTTGTATGCCGATTTCGAGTTCGGCGGCTTCGCCGTGGCGCATAACGGCAACCTCACCAATGCCCACGTCCTGCATCGCGCCCTCGTGCGCCGGGGCTGTCTGTTCCAGTCCACCACCGACTCCGAGGTGTTCGTCCACCTGATCGCCATCAGCCTGTACTCCACCGTGGTGGACCGGCTGATCGACGCCTTGAAACAGGTGATCGGTGCCTATTCGCTGGTTGCACTGTCCAACGAGGCGCTGATGGGGGTGCGCGATCCCTTGGGCGTGCGCCCGCTGATCCTCGGCCGCATCGGCACCGAGGGTACCGGCGGCTGGGTGCTCGCCTCGGAGACCTGCGCCCTGGACATTGTCGGTGCCGATTTCGTCCGCGACGTGGAACCGGGCGAGATCGTGGTGATCAACGACCAGGGCGTGCACAGCATCAAGCCGTTCGGCCGCGCCCGCGCGCGGTTCTGCGTGTTCGAATACATCTACTTCGCCCGCCCGGATTCCGTGGTGGAAGGCACGCCGGTCTATGACGCACGCAAGCGCATCGGCCGCGAACTGGCCCGCGAGTCGCCCGCCGCGGCCGACGTCATCGTGCCCGTGCCGGACTCCGGCGTCCCCGCCGCGATGGGCTTTGCCGCCGAGAGCGGCATCCCGTTCGAGCTCGGCATCATCCGCAACCACTATGTCGGCCGCACCTTCATCGAGCCGACCGACAACATCCGCCACCTCGGCGTGAAGCTGAAGCACTCGGCCAACGCTCCGGTGCTGAAGGGGCGGCGCGTGGTGCTGGTGGATGATTCGATCGTGCGCGGCACCACCAGCCGCAAGATCGTCGAGATGGTCCGCCATGCGGGAGCGCGCGAGGTGCACATGCGGATTTCCTCGCCGCCCACTACGCATTCCTGCTTCTACGGCATCGACACGCCGGAGCGCAGTCACCTGCTGGCCGCACGGCACAACGTGGACGAGATGGCGGAACTGATCGGCGCCGACAGCCTGGCCTTCGTGTCGATCGACGGGCTGTATCGCGCGCTCGGCCAGCACGACCGCGACCCCGCCAAGCCGCACTACTGCGACGCCTGCTTCACCGGCGATTATCCGATTCCGCTGGCTGACCAAACCGACAATTCCGAACGCCAATTAAGCCTGCTGGCCGAAAGCCACTGACCGAGCGAGAGAGAGGAAACCTCTCCCGCTACGCGGGAGAGGTCAAGGCGCGAAGCGCCGAGGGTGAGGGTGCCGCCAACCGCACAATCCCAACTCCGTGCAAGCGACCCGCAAACCTGCCGGCTTCTCTGTTGCCGCAGATCGCCCGTCCCACCGCCAGACCACGTAATCCCGCGCCAGCCCGGGACCCTACAGGATCGCCTCCTTCGTAGTCGGATCGAACAACCGGATCCGGTCCGCATCCACCACGATGGGCAGCGTCTCCCCCGGCCTGGGATCCACCGACCGGTCCAGCCGCGCCACGAAAGTCGTATCCCCGCTCGTCAGGTGCACGAAATTCTCGCTGCCCATATGCTCGACCACATCGACATTCGCGCATGACGGAGGGCTGCCGCCCGGCGCGGCACGGCTGCCATCGTGGATGTCCTCCGGACGGATTCCCAGGATCACCGGCCGGCCACTATAGCCTTCCGTCCGCGCCACGATCTCCGACGGCAGGTCGATCTGCAGCCCGCCTCCGACGACCTGAACCCCGCCATCGACCCGGGCCAGCCGCGCGTCGAAGAAGTTCATGGCCGGGCTGCCGATGAAGCCGGCGACGAAGACATTGGCCGGCCGGGCGTAGACCTCGGCCGGCGAGTCCACCTGCTGCAGCACGCCGTCCTTCAGGATGGCGATGCGGTTGCCCAGCGTCATCGCCTCGACCTGGTCATGCGTGACATAGATGATCGTGGTCTGCAGGCGGGCGTGCAGCTTGGCCAGTTCCACCCGGGTCTGCACACGCAGTTTCGCGTCCAGGTTTGACAGCGGCTCATCCATCAGGAAGACCCGAGGCTCGCGCACGATGGCACGGCCCAGCGCGGCGCGCTGCCGCTGGCCGCCGGACAACTGCTTCGGCTTGCGCAGCAACAATGGCTCGATGCCGAGCCGCTCGGCGACCGCGTGCACGCGCTGCCGGATGTCGTGCGCTGCGGTGTGACGTTGCCGCAAACCATAAGCCAGGTTGTCGAACACGCTCATATGCGGGTAGAGCGCATAGTTCTGGAACACCATGGCGATGTCGCGGTCCTTAGCGGACACGTCGTTGACCAGCTTGTCGCCGATATAGATCTCGCCGTCGGAAACATCCTCCAGCCCGGCGATCATGCGCAGGATGGTCGATTTGCCGCAGCCGGAAGGACCGACCAGGACCAGGAACTCCTTGTCGCGAATTTCGAGCGAGACGTCGCGCACCACGGTCGTGTCGCCGAACGTCTTGGATACATGCTCCAGGGTCACCGACGCCATGAGTGGCCTCCCTCCGCTGCAGCCATCGCCGGCGCGCGGACTTTCACGCAAACCGGGGTTGGTACGGGCGCGACATGTCCGGTCGTTTCCAGCATTCCGCTGCGCGCATCGATACGGAATGTCACGATCGTATCGCTGTCCTGATTGGCCACGAGCAGGAAGCTGCCCGTGGGATCGAGGCAGAAATTGCGCGGCGTCCTGCCCTGGGTCGCGGCGTGGTCGATGCAGGTCAATCGACCGGTGCGTTGATCGACGCGAAAGATCGCAATGCTGTCATGGCCGCGGTTCGAGGCATAGACGAACCGGCCGGATGGAGCGACGTGGATGTCGGCGCAGGTATTCGCGCCGCCAAACCCTTCCGGCAGCGTCGTTATAACCTGCAGTTCCTGCATGGCTCCGGTCTTCCGGTCGCATCCGAGCACGGCCACCGTGCGGTTCAGCTCATTCACGAGGTAGCCGAACCTGCCGCCAGGATGCAGCGCGAGATGGCGTGGACCCGCGCCCGGTTTCAGCTTGATCCAGGGCACGCCATTCGGCTCCAGCATGCCGCGCTGCGCATCGAATTTGTAGATCAGCAGCTTATCCAGCCCAAGGTCGGGAACGAACGCAAATCGGTTGGCCCGGTCGAGCGTGACCGAGTGGGCATGTGGACCGTTCTGCCGCACCGGATCGATGCCCGCGCCCAGATGCTGAACGAAATCGCACGCCGCATCGAGGCTGCCGTCATCGCGCACCGGCAGCACACAGACGCTGCCGCTCGAGAAGTTCGCAACGAACACGTGCCTGCGCTGGCGGTCCACGACAACATGGCAGGGATCGGTGCCATGGGTCGGTTGCCGGTTCAGGTATGTGAGTTCTCCGGTCGCTGGCTCCACGGCGAATGCGCTGACGGTTCCGGTCGCGCCGTCCTCGAACGACTTCAGCTCATTCACGGCATAGAGGAAACGCCGCGTGTGATCGAACGCCAGGTAGGAGGGGTTGGCGACGCCAGTGGTCTTGCCGAGCGGCTGCAACGCGCCGGATGCCGGGTCGAGCAGGAACCGATAGATGCCTTCGGCCTTGCCCTGGAGGACCTTCCCGGTTCCGAAGTGGATCGGCTCTGTATACGTCCCGACATAGACCAGCGTTTCATTGCTCATACCGCGCACTCCGCAAACACGTGTCAGAGTATTTTCACCGTGCGTTGAGCCCTGTCATTGCGAGGAGCGAAGCGGTCCCCGGGTCAAGCCCGGGGACCGCTTCGCTCCTCGCAATGACTAAAGGGGCCTGACGTTCCAGCCAGACAAGAGATGTTCTAGTTCGGCTCGACCACGACCTTGATCGCCCCACCCCGCCGCTTCACGAACGTATCGAGTGCCACTGCGAAGTTCTCCAACGGAAACGCGTGCGTCACCAGGTCTCCGACGTGCAATTGCCCGGCCCCGATCAGGCTGATCACCTTGCGCGACACGTTCGGATTGGCGCGCGAGCCATAGATCGCGATCTCGTTGTGCACGACGTATTTGAACGGCAGTGGCTCCTGCACATGGTTCTGCGGCACCCCCAGCAGCACGACCCGCCCTCCCTTACGCACCATCTCCACGCACTGGCGGAACGTGCCGGGGGCGCCAGAGCACTCGATCGCCTCGTCCACGCCGCGCCCGCCGGTGGCAGCCCTGACCGCCTGGACCGGGTCGCCCTGTTCGAAGTTCACCATCGCGTCGGCACCCGCCTGCTCCGCCGCCTCCAGCCGAGCGCCACGCCCGACCGCGATGACCCGCGCCGACCCCAGCAGGCGCGCCATGCGCATCGCGATCAACCCGATCGGGCCGGGCCCGATGACCGCCACGGTGCCCCCTGGCCGCACGCCGGACAATTCGAGGCCATGCAGCACCACACCCGCCGTATCGACCAGCGCCCCTTCGCGGAAGCTCATCGACGGCGGCATCCGGTTCACGCTCTTGACTGACAGCACAGCGTATTGCGCGTACGCGCCGGTCGTGACGAAGCCGTAGTGCCGTTGTCCGGATTCCGGCCGGCCGTAGTTTTCGCAGATCGTGTAGCGCCCCTCCATGCAGTTGGCGCAGGTGCCGCAGCCGCAATGCGCCTGGCCTGCCACGCGATCGCCGGGTGCCAGATCGACCACGCCCGGACCGATGGCAACAACTTCGCCGGCCCATTCATGGCCGGGAGTGAACGGATAGGCCGGCGGCCAGGTGCCCGCGAGGTCGCCTCGGACAATCTCCGGATCGCTGCCGCAGATCGCCACGGCGCCGACCTTGCACAGCACCTCCTGCGCGCCGGGTCGCGGCACTGGCACGGTCTGGATTTCGAATTTGCCCGGCGACGTGAGCACCAGGGCGCGCATCGTCTGCGGCAGGACCTGACTGGCCGTCTGGGTCGCGAGAGTTGCCGACATCGAAATCTCCTTGTCCGAACCGGACGTTACGAAGCCATTGCGCGTCATCGCGTCAGCACGATGCGCCCCACCAGGTCGCCAGCCGCCAACTGAGCCGCGGCCTCATCGATTTGTTCTAGTTTGTAATGCGCGCCGATCACCGGCGTGATCCGTCCCGACTGCACCAGCCGCACAACATCGATCAGGTCCTGCTTCGTGCTGCCGCGACAGCCGATGATCTCTTGCTCGGTCTTGAAGAACCGCATCGAGGGCAGCTCCAGCGTCTCGTCGAGATAGCCCACGAGCAAAAGCTTGCCGCCCGGCCGCAGCACCGACAGGCCCTCGCGAACGCTGGCGCACGTGCCGATATTGTCGACCACCAGATCGACGCCCTCGCCTTGCGTGAAGGCCGCCGCCGCGGTCTCCAGCGATTGCTCTTTGGTGTTGACCCCGACCGCGCCGTATTCCTGCGCTAGCGTCAGCCGTTCCCACCGCCGACTGGTCGCAAGCACGTCCGCCCCCGCGCTGCGGGCGATCTGCACGCCATGGATGCCAAGCCCGCCGACGCCGAGGATCAGCACGCGCTGCCCGATCCCCACGCCGCCCTGGTGCACCAGGCTGTGGTACATGCAGGCGACCGCGTCGGGCAGGATCGCGGCGGCGGCATAGGAGATCTCCGCCGGCACCGCGACAAGGTTGGCAGCCGGCACGGCCACGTAATCCGCGTGCCCGCCGTCCTGTTCGAAGCCGATCCGCCGCATGGCAACACAGCGCTGCGTTTCGCCGGTCAGGCAATGGCGGCAACGCCCACAGGTGATGTCGATCGCCGCCGTCACCCGATCGCCCAACTGCCACTGCGCGACGCCATCGCCCACGCCGACGATCTCGCCGGCGAGTTCGTGCCCGACGATCCGCGGCAGATCGCCGAGCGGCTGGCGGCCCGACAACAGATGCAGATCGGTGCTGCACAATCCGCTGGCATGCACCTGGATCAGCACCTCGCCAAAGCCGGCCCGCGGCACCGGGCAATGCGTGAATTCCAACGATCCACCATAACGGGAGATCACCACGGCGCGCATCATTTCGGACATGTGGTTCATTCCTTCAGACCGGTAACGGCGATGCCCTGGATGAAGGCGCGTTGCAGGAAGAAAAACAGCAGGATCATCGGCAGCGTCCCCAACACCGCGATCGCCATCAACTGATCCCACGCCGTGCCATAACTGCTCATGAACAGCGAAATTCCCAACGGCAGGGTACGCAGCGAATCCTTGCTGACGATGATCAGCGGCCAGATATACATGTCCCAGGCTTCGCGGAAGGTGAACACGCCCAGCGCGACGAGCGCCGGCTTGCACAGTGGCAGCACGATCTGGAAGAAGATGCGAAGTTCGGAGGCTCCGTCGATCCGCGCCGAATCGATCAGGTCCTTGGGAATACCCAGCATGAATTGCCGCATCAGGAAGACGCCGAAGCCGTCCACCAGGAACGGCACGATCAGTCCCTGGTAGCTGTTCACCCAGTCGAACCGCTTGATGATCAGGAACAGCGGCACCATGGTAACTTCCAGCGGCAGCATCATGGTGCTGAGGATCAGAACGAACAGCAGGCCTCGTCCGAAATAGCGGAACTTCGCCAGGCTGTAACCGGCGAGCGAGCATAACAGCAGATTGCCCAGCGTGATCGCCACCGCGACCACGCCGCTATTGAAGAAGTAGCGGGGAAAGTCCTGCGCGTGCCACGCCAGGACATAGGACCGCCAATTGACCGGATTGGGAATCCACTGGATCGGCACACTGAACATGTTGGTCATCGTCCGCAGCGACGACAGGACCATCCACAGATAAGGCACCACCGAAATCGCCACCGCCCCAAGCACCAGCACAAAAGCCAGAACGGTGCGTCGATGCGACCAGACGCGGTGGGCGAGGCTTTGCGTCGGCTTGCTCCGGCGCGGGCCTGGCCGCGTTTCCCGCGCGGTGGCGTTCGCGCGGCCGCGGGCGGCGGTGTCTGCGATGCCTGGCATCTCAGTCCTCGCCTCGCGTGAAGATGCGGATCTGGGCGACGGAGAACAGCATGACGGCGACGAACAGGAACACGCTCATGGCAGCGGCGCGGCCCATGTCGAAGAATTCGAAGGCCGTCTGGTAAATGAACAGCGGCAGCACCCGGGTGGAATCCGACGGCCCGCCGCCGGTCATGATCATCGGCACGGCAAACACTTTCATCGCGACGATCACCGTCATCACCATGACCAGCAGCGAGGTGGGCTTGAGCAATGGCAGCGTGATGTCCCGGAACATCGCCCAGCGGCTGGCGCCGTCGATTTCCGCGGCCTCATAGTATTCGGTGGGGATCGCCTGCAGCCCGGCCAGGAAGATCACCATGTAGTACGGCGTGGCCCGCCATATCCCGATCAGGATGACCGCCGGCAACGCGGTCGCGCTGCTGCGCAGCCAGGGAACCGGATCGATGCCGAACCAGCCGAGCGCCGTGTTCAGCACGCCGTCTTGCTGGTACATGAAGGTCCAGACCACCGCCATCACCACCGCCGGCATCACCACCGGCATGAATACCGCGGACCGGAGCACGTTCTTCAGGAACAGGCTCTGATTGAACAAAACCGCCAGCCCGAGCGACAGCGGCCACACCGGCAACACGCTGCACACCACGTAGATCAGCGATATCCGCGCCGAGTTCCGGAACAGAGGATCGTGGATCAGGTCCACGAAATTGGCGAACCCGACAAATCGCGCCGGATGAATCAGATCGTATTTGCTGAAGGCGATGACGAACGCCTCGATCATCGGCAGGAAGCGGAAGATGAACAGGATCGCCAGCGTCGGCAAAAGGATCGCATAACCAAACGCGGCTTGCTTCGTGGCGGTGCCCAAATGCAGTCGCCGTCGTCGTAAGGTCATTGCGGGCTCTGCGTGAACGGCCGAAGACACGAGGCGCTCCTGCGGGTTACGTCATACGGGCGTCGTCATGCGGAGGGCGGGTCGTGGCCGGTGCGGTCGCCCCGCGTGACGCGGCGGGGGCCAGGGCGTCCGAGCCCATGCCCCCGTCCAGTTCCGTCACTTGTTGAGAACTCGTTCCGCCTCCGCCTGCGCCTGGTCGAGCGACGCCTTCGGATCTGCGCCGTCGTACACCACCCGTTCGATCGCGCGTCCGAGCGCCTGGGTGATCTCGTTGGTGTATTCGGAGCGCAGATACCAGGACCCGGTCGAGACATCCTGCATGTGGACCGCGAAGTACGGGAAGTTCTTCGCGACATCGCTCTGGTCAACGCCTTTGACGGGCTGCACGAAACCGACCTTGCCCAGCCACTCATCCGGCTTCGCAAGCATGAACCGGACGAAGTCCCACGCGACGGCCTTCTCTGCCGCGGGCTTGGCGTTATTCACGCCCCACATCCAGCCATAGACCAGGGTGTGCGGATGCGCCGGATCGACCTGCGGCAGCGACACCACGGTGAAATCGTCGCCGATGGGTGATTGCCGGACCTGCGGCGTCGCCCACGGGCCGGTGATATACATCGCCGTGCGGCCGTCGACGAAATCCTGGTTCGGGTTGCTGGGCGTGTTCATCGTCGTGCGCGGATCGCCGCCCGCCTTGGTGACGTCACGCCACAACGTCAGCGCCTGCACCGCCGCCGGGCTGTTGAGATAGGCTGTCTTGCCGTCGTCGCTCAACAGCTTGCCGCCGAATTGCTCAGTCAGTGGCTGGAAGTCCTGCACCTCCCAGCGGTTGCTGTGATACGGGAAATCGAACGCCTTCTGCACGGTGCGCGTGCCCTGGACGATCTTCAGCTTGGGCCCCAGGGCGATCACGTCCTGCCAGGTTTTCGGCGCGTCCTTTTTCGGATCCAGTCCGGCGGCGCGAAACTCCTTGTTGTTGATGAAAAGGCTCATTGAGTTGCCCTGATAGGGCAGGGCATAGACCTTCCCGTCGAAGGTGGCGGCCGAGAGACCGCCCGGGGTGTATCGCGCGATGACATCCGCGTAGGTCTCGGCGCCGAACACCGCGAGGTTCAATGGCTCCAGCACGCCCTTGCTGTAGTACAGCGAGTAGAACGACGCGTCGTTGTCCATGATGTCGGGACCCGTGCCGGTGGCAAGGGCGACGCTGATCTTCTGGTTGATGTCGGCCGATGATGTGACGGTGGCATCGATCGTCACGTTGGGATGCAGGTTCTGATACGCGGCGATCTCCTGCTTCACATAGGCGGTGAAGGGGCCGTACTCGTGCCACCAGATCTCGATGGTGGTCTTTTCGGCCGGGTTGACAGGAGGCTCGGCGGCGACGGCGGGTAGCATGTACAGCGCTGCAAGGACGGCCAGCATGGAGACTGCTGCGCTTTGAACTTGTGGCATGGTTCCCTCTCCGGTTCATCATCGCGCGCATCCGCCGGGCGCGGCGGTGCTGCAACCGAATGGGGTTTCGTATCCTCAACAGCCGTTGTTGTCCTTGACCTGGATCAAGCCGGCTGGCGGCGCAGCCCCCAAGAGGTTCGTCGCCAAGAGAGTGGGGAGGTTGTTGGAGAAGACAGAATGAGGCGCCCAGCATTTCGCTGCCCGGCACCGACTACTGCATCGTTCAGTGGCGCGGCCGATCGTCAGGCCCGCGAGTTGGTGGCGTTGGACGCCTGTTGCTTCCGGGAACCGGTTTCGGAAGCGAAGCACGCCTATGCTGCTGGCACCCGCAGCCGATCCCGCACGGCCTGGGCGATGAATCCCGAGCGTGACATGCCTTCCGCCGTCGCAGCGGCGTCCAGGCGCGCCAGCAGCCCTTCGTCCAGGGTGATATTGGTCCGAACGGACCGGCCAGGCATCTCCACCGGCACCAGGACGTGAGCCGCGATCTTTCCCGGCGCGGTCTGTAGCCAGTCGGGCAACGGTGCGTCGAGGGACGACGGCGGCGGAATATCCTCACCGGCGTCCAGAGTGACGTCGACGTGCCCGGCCAGCGCTTCAGCCGCGTTCGTCGCCGCTTCCTGCACGGTATCACCGGAGCTGGTGCAACCCGGCAAATCCGGAAACACAACCCCATACCCCGCGTCAGGGCCATCGCCTTCATCCTGCACCATCAGCGCCGGGTAGTAGCGGAGCACTATGGAATCACTCCTTCCGAAGTTTCAGGCCAGCTTGGCGCTCGATCGACGCGATATCCTGCCGCTTGAGGCCGCTGCCGCCGGGCACCGCAACGGTGACGGGCCCTGGCTTTGTTGGATGGCGGAAATGCCGGTGCGATCCCTTCGATCGTGCCTCGCGCCATCCAGCCGCTTTCTGGGCCCGGATCACGTCGCGCACCTTCATGCGCACTGATACTAGCCCGCGTTAGCATTGACACTCGGACGACAGCCTGACCGTCATGCCGACGCAGGTCGGCATCCACGACTTTTTTCCTGCCGCGTGCCGCATAGTCGTGGATGGCGGGCCTTCGCCCGCCATGACGGGAAGGGCGCGCCGATGAGTCAGACGTTTCGTGCGCTGGTATGAATGCACACGAAGCCCGACAATCTCAAGCGGAGGGCGCAATTCCGGGAAAAGGCATGATCGGAAGTGAGCGGCAAACCTCTCACGCCGCAGGTCGCTCATCACCGTCGTCGGAGCGGGGTGGCCGGCGTAGCTGCATGACGTCGCCCTTCACCCCGGGTTGAGACCCGGCCGCGAGCGCACTTCTCCCCCGCCGCCAACTTGGCTTCTGCCCTCGGCGGCCTTGGCGCTCGGGGCTTCTGCAGCCTGCTCCGCGGCGGGATCGGCGCTCGGGGGCGGCCGCAGGCTACTCTGCGGCGGCAGGCTCGGTGCCCGGGACCTCGGCGGCGGTTGCGCCGGGGACGGCGCGGGCGCGCTCGGCGATGCGGGCCGACTTGCCGGAGCGGCCACGCAGGTAATACAGCTTGGCACGGCGGACGTCGCCGCGGCGCACCACCGCGATCTCGGCGATCAGCGGCGAATACAGCGGGAATACACGCTCCACGCCCTCGCCGTAGCTGATCTTGCGCACGGTGAAGTTGCTGTTCAGCCCCTTGTTCGACCGGGCGATGCAGACGCCTTCGAACGCCTGGGTGCGAGTGCGCTCGCCTTCCACCACCTTCACCGCCACACGAACCGTATCGCCCGCCTGGAACTCGGGGACGGCGTGGCCTTGGCTGAGGCGGGCGATCTCGCCGGCTTCGAATTGCTGAACGATGTTCATCGGTGTGGTCCTTCTCGGGCTTTGCTTAGGGCGCCGTGGCCGGGCTGGCAACCGGCGCGGGGCAGTTGGAGGCGCGATAGGCCGCCCACAGGTCGGGGCGGCGCTCGCGGGTGACGCATTCGGCTTCCGCCTGGCGCCAGGAAGCGACCGCCTGATGGTGGCCGGACAGCAGCACGTCCGGCACGCGGCGGCCCTGCCACTCGGCGGGGCGGGTGTAGTGGGGGTATTCCAGCAGATGGGAGGAAAAGCTTTCCTCGGTGGCGCTGTCGGCCGCGCCCATCACGCCGGGCAGCAGGCGGACGGCGGCGTCCAGCACCACCAGGGCGGGGAGTTCGCCGCCGGACAGCACGTAGTCGCCGATCGAGACTTCCTCCATGGCGTGCGCGTCGATGACGCGCTGGTCCACGCCCTCGTAGCGGCCGCACAGCAGGATGAGGCCGGGCGCGGCGGCGTAGCGCTGCGCGTCGGCCTGGGTGAACGGGCGGCCGCGAGGCGTCAGGAATACGCGCGGGCGATCGTCGGCAACGGAGCTCAGGGCGGCGGCAACCACGTCGGGCCGCATCACCATGCCGGGGCCGCCGCCCAACGGGGTGTCGTCCACCGAGCGGTGCCGGCCGGTGGCGAAGTCGCGGATGTTGACCGGGGCGAGCGACCAGATGCCGCGGGACAAAGCCCGGCCGGCAAGCGCGCCGGCGAGGGGGCCCGGGAACATCTCGGGGAACAAGGTCAGCACGGAGGCGCGCCAGGTCATTCTAACTAAACCTCTCCCGCGGGAGCGGGAGAGGCATGCCCCCGGGCGCTTGACCCGGGGGTCGAGACGCGTGAGCGGCGAGGGTGAGTGTGATCGGGTCGGCACGCTCTATCGCTTTGCAGTGTGCCGGCCCGATCACCCTCACCCTCGACGCTTCGCGTCTCGATCTCCGGGTCAAGCGCCCGGGGGCATACCTCTCCCACTTCGTGGGCGCGGTGAACGAGCAGCCTGCCTCCTGCCAGATCCACCTCGGGCACACAGGCCCGGGTGAACGGCACCAGCACGGGCGCGGCGCTGCCCCGCGCGATCTCCAGGCTGGCCCCGGCGCCGTAGTCGTGCACCGTGACAACCTGGCCCAGCACCGCGCCATTGGCGTCCGCATCCAACACCGTCAGCCCGATTAGGTCGGCGAGGTAGAACTCCTCTGCCTCCGGCTCCGGCAGTTGCGCGCGATCGATGTACAACCGCGTGTTGGTCAGCTTCTCCGCCGCCGTCCGGTCGGTGACCTTGACCGGCATGCCCGCCGTCAGTTCCTCGACCTCGGCCACGCCGTCGCCGCGCCAGCGCAGCACGAAGCGGCGGCCCTTGTCGTCCGACAGGGGGCCGTAGGCAGTCAGGCCGGCGGGATCGGCGGTGTGGCTGGTCACCCGCACCAGGCCGCGCACGCCGTGCGGCCGGCCGATCACGCCCAACAGGATGCGGTGCTGCGACACGATGCGATCACGCCGGCGCGGCGGCCTTGGCGCGCTCCTGCGCCTTCTTGCCCGGCGCCGACTTGATCGGTTGCTCACGGATCGCCGGCATCGGTGCCAGCCCGGCGCGGCCGAGGAACTTCGCCACCCGATCGGTCGGCAGCGCGCCGTGGCTCATCCAATGCTGGATGCGCTCATCGACCAGCCGCACGCGGTCGGCGTGCTCTGCCGGCAGCATCGGGTTGTAGCTGCCCAGCTTCTCGATGAAGCGGCCGTCACGCGGGCTGCGGCTGTCGGCGACCACAATGTGGTAGTACGGCCGCTTCTTGGCGCCCGCGCGGGCGAGGCGAATCTTCAGTCCCATCGATCGGTATCTCCTTCGGTATCGTGTGCGGTTGCTAAGTCGTGGGTGGCCGGGCCAAGCCCGGCCATGACGCAAAGGGTCAGAACGGCCTCCGGTTCTGGCCGCCCTGCTGCATGTGGCGGGGCATCAGCGCCGAGATGCCATGCCGCATCAGGCCCTTCTGCCCCAGCTTGTTCATGCGCTTCATCATGGTGGACATGTCATCGAACTGCTTCAGCAGCTTGTTGACCTCCTGCACGCTGGTGCCGGAGCCCGCGGCAATCCGCTTCTTGCGGCTCGCCTTGATGATGTCCGGCGTCGTCCGCTCCTTCTTCGTCATCGATGAGATGATCGCGGCGTGGCGCTTGAAGATCGTCTGGTCGATGTTGGCGTCCTCGAGCTGCGCCTTCATCTTCCCCATGCCCGGCAGCATGCCCATGATGCCCGACAGGCTGCCCATCTTGGTGATCTGGCGGATCTGCGCGGCATAGTCCTCCAGGTCAAACTTGCCACGCGCCATCTTGGCGGCGAGCTTCTCGGCTTCGTCCTGGTCGACCGTCTCGGTCACCTTCTCCACCAGGCCGACGATGTCGCCCATGCCGAGGATGCGGCCGGCGACGCGTTCCGGATGGAACTCCTCCAGCGCGTCCTGCTTCTCGCCGATGCCGATCAGCTTGATCGGGGCGCCGGTGATGGCACGCATCGACAGCGCTGCGCCGCCGCGGGAGTCGCCGTCCATCCGGGTCAGCACCACGCCGGTGATGGTCAGCGCGTCGTGGAACGCCTTGGCCGTGTTCACGGCGTCCTGGCCGGTCATCGCGTCGACCACCAGCAGCGTTTCCGCCGGGTTGGCCTCGGCACGGACCTGGCGGACCTCGTCCATCAGCTCCTCGTCGATCGACAGGCGGCCCGCGGTGTCGAGGATCACCACGTCGAAGCCCTCGCGCCGGCCGGTGTCCATGGCGCGGCGGGCGATCTGTACCGGCGTTTCTCCCCCGACGATCGGCAGGCTGGGGACGCCCGCTTGTTCCGCCAGCTGGGCGAGCTGCAACTGGGCGGCCGGGCGCTGGGTGTCGAGCGAGGCCAGCAGCACCTTGCGGCGCATCCGGTCCTTCAGGCGCAGGGCGATCTTGCCGGCGGTGGTGGTCTTGCCGGAGCCTTGCAGGCCGACCATCAGGATCGGCACCGGCGGGGCGGCGTTGAGGTTCAGCGGAACGGCGCCCTCGCCGCCCAGCGCCTCGATCATCGCGTCGTTGACGATCTTGACGATCTGCTGGCCGGGGGTGACCGAGGACAGCACCTCCGACCCGATGGCGCGGTCGCGCACCTTGGCGATGAAGTCGCGCACTACCGGCAGCGCCACGTCGGCGTCGAGCAAGGCGACGCGGACCTCGCGCAGGGCCTCGCCCACGTCGGTCTCCGACAGCGCACCACGGCGGCGCAGCTTGTCGAAGACCCCGGAAAGCTTGTCTGACAGCGCTTCGAACATCACGCGTACCCTCGGGCGGCAGTCCAGAACGGCGAAAACGCCGCTGCGCGAACCCTCGCGGAGCGGCGGAGCCCCCGCGTCAGGCGGGGACCGGGCGGTTGGATTGACCCGGATGCGGCGGGTTATGGTCGGGGGAGGGGGCGGATGTCAAACATGCCGCCGGCAACTGGCAGGCTTAGGGCAGTGCGGTGATCGGGCCGTTCAGGATGGGGTTGTCTCTGACCGCCGTCATGAGCAACGCCCGCAGCGGCGGGGGGTCAGAGAATACGGCGGCGTATTGCATCCTTGAGAGCAAGCGAATTGAAGTTGAGCAGCAGCCCGACCTTGCAGCCGCTCAGGCGCAAATAGGTCAGCAGTTGCGCTTGGTGGAGCGGAGAGATGCGCTCGACGGATTTCAGTTCCAGGATCACCTGTTCTGCAACGATCAGATCGGCGCGATAGCCGCAGTCCAGGCGTGTGCCGTCGTAGTCCAGCGGCACATCGGCTTCGGAGCGAAAGGGAATGCCGGCGCGGTCCAGTTCGTGACAGAGGCAGCGCTTGTAGGTTTGCTCCAGCAGACCGGGGCCGAGGCGCGTGTGGACGCGCATCGCGAGGCCGATGATGCGGCGTGTGAGGTCGTTGAGGTCCTCGTCCATGGGTGGCAGCTTGGCAAGCTGTGGTTAACAGCGCGTTACCATGGCTGGCTGGTTCCGGTGGGAGCCGAACGGGTTTTGAGAAGGCAAGTCGAGTTTCACAGAAAGCAAGATTCTAACACAGAGTCTCACAAAGTGCACACAGAGTTCCGCAGAGAATTGGGTTGATGCTTCGTACATCCGCGGATCGCGGGTGGTGGTGTCCGGCGCGAAGCGCCAATACGCCTTTCTCTGTGAAGCTCTGTGTGCACTTTGTGAAACTCTGTGTTAGAATCTTGCTTGCGGTGCCACCATGGCCCCAGTCCTTGTTAAGAATCCCGAAACACCTTCATCGCCTCGTTCCCGTGGTGATTGATCACCTTCACCGCGATATGACCCGATTGCGGCGGTGGGAAGGGCCGGCTTATCGCCGCGCCGAGATCGCGCGCTCCGCCCGTTGCCGAGCCTGCACGAACGCCTTCAGCACCGCATTGATACGGGTCTGGTAGCCGGGACCATGCGCCTTGAACCAACGCAGCACCTCGGGGTCCAGCCGAATGTGGACCGGCTGCCGTCGCTGCGGCACGCCAATCTCGACC